>JAQCEQ010000035.1 GCA_027618565.1 Planctomycetota bacterium
GCCGAGACTGCGGTTGAAGCCGCCGCCCAGTCCCAGGATGGTGACGAGGGTGGGACTGTTCCGGCCTCCACGATGCCACAACAGGAATCACCGGAGGAGGAGAGCACCTCTCCCGCACCAGGGTCGGCGGATGCGGTGCCGCCCAATGGGCAGGACCCGAGTGACGAACGACCTCGCCGCGGGCGCCGCCGAGGCCCGCAGTTTGATCGAAGCGACGAGAACGTGGACGCCTACACGCGCGAGTCACGGTCGCTACTGCGTGCGCTGTCGCCGGCGGTGGAGGGCGTGTCCACCTCGATCGCGGTCATCTATGTGGATCACCTGCCCGTTGTCCTGGGCACCGTGATCGACCCGGACGGCACGATCCTCACGAAGCGCTCGGAACTCCCGGAGGATGGCGAGGGAATCATGGTCACGATGCCCGACGGCCTCATGGTGAGCGGGACCGTGGTGGCGGTGCGCCACGACGAGGATCTGGCGCTGGTGTCCACGGGCGAGGGCGAGCAGGATGCCATCAATTTCTTGGTTCCCCTCGCGGATGCGTCGTTGGACGAGGGCGAGATCATCCTGAGTCCCGGCCCCGACGGCATGCCCAAGGCGATGGGAGTGATCGCGCTGCGAGACCGCACCACGACACGGCGCGATGTCACGAGCGCGTTCCTGGGTGTGGGGGTTCGGGAATCGACCAAGCAGGAACTGGCATCGGCCGGCGTCTCGCAGGCCGTCACGATTTGGACACTCACGCGCGGCAGCCCCGCCGAAGCATGTGGACTCAAGCAGGGAGACCTCTTGGTGAGCGTGGACGGCACGGCGATTCCCTCGCAAGTGGTCCTAGGCGAAGTGGTCCGCCGGCACGCCGTGGGCGAAGCGATGAAGATCAGCCTGGTTCGCGACGGCAAGCCGATGGAGTGTGTGATCCGCGGCGCGGTCCGTAGCCGGGAGTCGGGTCCGCCGGCATCAACCACAGATGCGCCGGCCAGCCGCCGACCAAGCGGCTTTGGGTCGGTGATCCAGCACGACAGCGTCATGGGCTCCAGCGAGATGGGTGGACCGCTGGTCGACTTGGATGGCCGGGTACTGGGACTCAACATTGCGCGAGTGGACCGGACCAGGACCTACGCGCTGAGTCGAGAGCGAGTGGCGCAAGCGATCAAGGGAATGCGTGACGACATCGCGGCGGGGAAGGATCCGATCCAGCCCACGGCGTTGATGGTCGCCCTGGAAGTGCATGTCGAGGGCGAGACCTCGCTCAACGCCGCGGCCGCGCAGCCGCGAGGCGGGCAGCTCCTCTACGCCACGCCTGAGCGCGGCACAGAGGGATCGGTGGCTGGGTTCGCCACCCCGGGCGACACCTTGTCGTGGCGTGTTGTGGTCCCGGAGGCGATGCGAGTCCAGATCGATCTCCGGTACAGCCTGCCCGGCGATCGCCAGGGCCCCGATGAACGGGTCGCGGTTGAGGTGAAGGATGGGGACAGCACCGAAGCCCCGCTGCGCAAGACCGTACGCGGTAGGTATGTCCGGAAGTTGATCGGCGATCTGAACCTCCCAGCCGGTGAGTCGACGATTCAACTGCGAGTTCTGGATGCTCCGGCGACGCTGTCGGTCCGCTCGCTTATCCTCACCCCGGTACAGAGTGCGGTTCCCGAGGCACCCAAAGAGGAGTGAGTGACGACGAGTGAGCATCCACGGCGAAAAATGGGATCGACGATTCCTCATGCTGGCCGAGCAGATCGGCACTTGGAGCAAGGATCCTTCGCGAGGCGTGGGTGCGGTCATCGTCGCACCGTCGCGTCGCGTGGTGAGCACTGGCTACAACGGCTTGCCGCAGGGTGTCCACGACCATGAAGATCGCTTGCAGCGCCCCGCCAAGTACGAACTCACCTGCCACGCCGAGCTCAATGCGATCCTGACGTGTGCTCGCCACGGCGCGTCGCCGGAGGGTTGTTCGGTGTACACCACCTTCAGCCCGTGCGTGGCCTGCTCGTTGGCCATCATCCAGGCCGGCATCAAGGAAGTGGTCTGCTACGAAGTGGAGTCTGGCTGCGACGCCGCGTGGATGGACAGCATCGCCAAGGCCCGCACGCTCTTTGGTGAGGCGGCCGTGGCGTATGTGACCTACGCGCGGGAGTGAGAGGACTCGCGGACTACCATCCCGCGCCATGTCCCGCGCCGCATCGCCTTCCTGTACCGCCTCGTCGATGACCTTTCCAGGGTGCTTCTCGCTGTCGGGGAGGACCGCCTTCGTGGGCGGTGCATCACAGGGAATTGGGCGCGCGTGCGCGATCGCCCTGGCCAGCGCCGGCGCCAGCGTGATTGTCGCGGGACGAAATGACGAGGGGCTCCAGAAGGTCTTGGCGGAGTTGCCGGGGTGCGCCGGAAACGCCGGAGGTGCGGACGGTGCCGGGGATTCAGCGAAACAAGAGCATGGCGTGTGCTGCGTGGACTACGCCGACTGGCGCGCGGTTCAGGCCGCGGTGGACGGACTTGCGGCGCGGCGCACGGTCCACATCGTCGTCCACAACACCGGCGGCCCCGCGGCGGGCTTTGCGGTGGATGCGGAGCCGACGGACTACGCGAAGGCCTTTGAGATGCATGTGATGACGGGGCAGGCGCTCGTGCGGGCGTTTGCGCCGGGGATGCGCGCGGCCGGCTACGGTCGAATCATCAACATCACCTCCACCAGCGTGGTGACGCCGATCAAGGGGCTGGGAGTCAGCAACACGATCCGCGCGGCGGTGGCCAACTGGTCCCGTTCACTGGCGCAAGAACTGAGCGCGTTTGGCATTACGGCCAACACGGTCTTGCCAGGATTCACCGACACCGCTCGGCTGCAATCGCTCTTCAAGGGGAAGGCGTCGCGCTCAGGCAACTCGGTGGACGAGGTCACCAAGGCCGCCATCGCCAGCATCCCGGCAGGCCGACTTGGATCGCCGGAGGAGATTGCCGCGGCGGTGTTGTTCCTGGCCAGCCCGGCAGCAAGCTATGTGAGCGGTGTCAACCTCCCCGTCGACGGCGCGCGCCTCGCCGGGAACTGAGCGCGCGCCTCCCGCGCGCGCCTCCCGCGCAAGCCAGCCGCGCAAGCCAGCCGCGTAAACCCCCCACACATGCCGCACACCGCGCATCACCCTCCGAGCCGATGGCTGGGGACCGTCACCGTCATCCTCACGCTCCTGGGATGGAGCACGGTGCCTCTCTTCCTGCGCGAACTTGGCGAGCGGGTCGATCCCTGGACCAACAACGGCTGGCGCTACGGATTCAGCGCGGTCCTGTGGATGCCGTGGATCGTGTGGGTGTGGAAGTCGGGTCGATTGCGCAAGGGCATCTGGAGATCAGCCCTCTGGCCCAGCGTGGCCAACATCGCCGGGCAGATGTGCTTCACCGCGGCGTTTGTGGTGCTGGACCCTGGCTTGGTGACCTTCTGCCTGCGCACGCAGCTCATCTTCGTGGCACTCATGGCGTGGTTCATGTTCCCGGTGGAGCGGGAGCTCATGAAGACGGCGCGGTACCTGGTGGGCGTGGCAATGCTGGTGGTTGGCATGGCGCCGGTGCTGCTTGGGGGTGATGTCGCGTGGGAGGGGAGCAACCTGCTCGGAATCGCCTACGCGATGGGAAGCGCGGTGGGGTATGCGTGCTACGGCATCTTCGTCCGCAAGTACATGGTGCACGACCACCCGATCACGGCGTTCTCGGTGATCGCGCAGGAGACGGCGCTGGGACTACTGATCTTGATGGTGCTGTTTGGTCGTGACTCCGGCGGTTATGTGCCCGAGCTCAGTTCGTCGGACCTCTGGATGCTGGGCGTGTCCGCCATCATCGGCATCGCGATTGGCCATGTCTTCTACTACACCAGCATCGCGCGCCTGGGCGTGAGCGTGACCAGCGGCGTGCTGCAACTGCAGCCCTTCCTGGTGACCATCGCGAGCGAGCGCATCTTCGGCGAGCGGCTCAGCACCGTGCAGTGGGGTGGCGGCGTGGTGGCGGTGGTGGGCGCGGCCATCATGCTCTCCGCCAAGGGCAAGGGGCCAAGGCATGTGGCCCGCGCGGCAAGTGAGACAGGGGACTGAGGGGCTTGGTGGGGCTGGGGAGGGGAAAATCGACGTGAGCCACCATGGGTACCTTCCCACCGTGCTCCGCGTCACACATTTCATTGATGGTCGATTCATGGAGTGTGCACCCGCACCCGCGGGAGGCATCGCTCTACCGCCACCCGCGACCACCGACCGCGCCTCATCCCTCCCCATCACGAACCCCGCCCGCGCGGAAGTGATCGGGGAGGTTGCAGCCGGCGATGCCGAGACAGTCGATGCCGCCGTGGCCGCTGCTCGTCGCGCACTTCCCGCGTGGCGAGGCGCCGCGCCCACCGACCGAGCCGCAGCGCTCCGAAGGCTCGCGGCGCTCATCGAGCGGGACATCGAACCCCTCGCCCGCGCGGAAGCCGAGAACGCCGGCAAGCCCATCTCGCTTGCCCGCGAAGTGGAGATCCCGCGGGCGGCGCACAACTTCCGTTTCTTCGCCGACGCCGCGGAGCGATTCGCGTTCGAGCAGCACTACGAAGATCCCGGCTCCAACAGTCGCAGCCGCGTGGTGCGCGTCGCCGCGGGTGTCGCGGGATGCATCTCCCCGTGGAACCTGCCGCTCTACCTGTTCACCTGGAAGATCGCGCCCGCGCTGGCCGCCGGGTGCACGGTGGTGGCCAAGCCAAGCGAGGTCACCCCGGTCACGGCGTGGATGCTGTGCGCGCTGGCGCAGGAGGCGGGGATTCCACCGGGAGTCTTCAATGTGGTCCACGGGCGCGGCGATGTGGTCGGTGCTGCCATCGTGCGACACGCTGAGATCCCCGTGCTCTCCTTTACGGGCAGCACGGCCGTGGGGGAGTGGATCGCGCGCGAGGCTGCCCCGCACTTCAAGAAGCTGGCGCTTGAGATGGGCGGCAAGAACGCCGCAGTCATCCTGGCCGACGCAGACCTGACGCGACACATGGACGAGATTGCGCGGTCGTGTTTCCGCAATCAGGGGCAGATCTGCCTGTGTACCAGCCGCGTCCTGGTGCACGAGTCGCGGCGCGAGGAGCTGATCGACGGTCTCGTCCAGCGAGCTCGCGCACTGCGCGCAGGCGACCCGCTTGACTCGGCGACGGAACTTGGCTCGCTGGTCAGCGAGGCGCATCAGGCCAAGGTGCTGGCGGCGATCGATCGAGCGCGCAGCGAGGGAGCGACCGTCCACTGCGGTGGCGGGAAGATCGACCCATCACAACTGCCGGCAGCATGCTCGCGCGGATGTTTCGTGGCCCCGACCGTGCTTTCGGGACTGGGCGCTCGGTGCGACACCAACCAACTGGAGGTCTTCGGCCCTGTGGTCACCGTGCAGTCGTTCGCGACGGAAGAGGAGGGCGTGGCGCTGGCCAACGACTCCACCTACGGGCTCGCGGCCTCGGTCTGGACGGAGGATGCGCCAGCGGCGGCTCGCCTCGCGGTGCAACTGGATGTGGGCATCGTCTGGGCCAACTGCTGGATGGTCCGGGACCTCAGGACACCGTTTGGTGGTGCAAAGCGATCTGGACTTGGGCGCGAAGGTGGTGAAGAGGCGATGCGCCACTTCACGGAGCCGAAGTCGCTCACCAGCCGCCGATAACGCTTCTCGGCGCGCATATCGCTCTTTATCTTTGTGAATTAGCACCTCACAACCCAAAGAATTGCCCACAGGATCCCGGATTTTGCTGCAGATCACTTTTATCTGTGGGAATCAATGGTACTTGTATTCATTGGCGGGATCCCTTTCCTGATACCCGCCACCTGGCTTACCTTTTGTTCGCCAGGACATCCAAGTACTCAAAGAATCCCGTCCCTCGTTGAGGGCAAGGAGGAGAGAGAATGAAAAGGCTTATGTGTGGTGCCGTTGGCATCGCGCTTCCAATCTTCGTCGCAACCACGAGTTCCTCCGCGGGTTATGTCTTCGATTTTGAGGACACCACTTCCTTGGGCTATGGAAACGACTCGCTCTTGTCCCGCTTTGCGACCTACCAGGCCGGCGGCTGCACCTTCCGCATGGGCTGGGACACCAACCACGACCTCGAGGCTGACCAGGACCTCCGATTCGAGGATTACAACACCAACGGTGTCGAGTCCATCGGTGTCGGCGGCTATGCGCTGGCCAGCTACTCAACGCAGTTCCAGTCCGGCGATAGCAGCTGGGATCGGGACTACGCGGGCAATGGCGGCAACTGGTTCCTTCGCGCCAACAAGGAAGATGGCTTCAATCGAAACACGGGCCGGATGCTCGTGTCGATGGAAGGGTTCATCTGGCAGGTGGGCGGACAAATGAATGACCTGGACCACGGCGAGCAGTACACGATCACGGCCTACGCGGACGACGGATCGGTCATCGACACCGTCAACAGTCCCGTCCACAGCGGCGTCGGTGGCGAGTCACTCAACGGCCGGAGCTGGACCTTCTCGCTGGGCAGCGGAGACGATCACTACAACATCGCCTATCTGGCCATCGAAATGACCAATGACGGGACGGGTGGTGGATTCGGATTTGACAACTTCACCTTCGTACCGGCACCGGGCGCGCTTGCGCTCTTGGGGATGGCCGGGCTGACGATGCGCGGCCGCCGCCGCCAGCGTTGACAGACATCGGGCGCCATGGGCGCCATGGGCGCCGAGCGATATGCTCGGCGCCCATGGCGAATCTTTCGCAGGGCTCCCCCCAGGAACTGAATTCAAGCCGGGCACCCGAGCCGGTCGGCGCGTATCCGCACGCGCGGCGGGCGGGTGACTTTCTCTTTCTCTCGGGGGTGGGCCCGCGCGCTCGCGGGAGCGCTGCGATCCCCGGTGTCACGCAGGACGGCACCGGCAAGGTGATCGCTGAGGACATCGAACTCCAGTGCCGCAGCTGTTTCGCCAACGCGCGCGCGGTCGTTGAAGACGCGGGAGCCCGATGGGACCAGGTCGTTGACGCGACGGTGTTCCTCACCAACATGAAGCGCGACTTTGCCGCATACAACCGCGTGTGGGCCGAGTGCTTCGCTGGCCCCGGCAATCCCAACCCCACCCGCACCACGATCGAGATCAAGGCGCTCCCCACGCCGATCGCGGTGGAAGTGAAACTGGTGGCCTACGCGCCGCTGGGTGGGGGCCTCAACCAGTGAGCGCTGCCACAAGAACCGATGGCGTGGTGAATCCCGGCGACCTGATCGACATCTCCTCCCTCATCTCGCCGCGACTGGTGGTGTGGCCGGGTGACACCGCGTTCACTCGCGAAGTGCTGCTGGACACCGCACGCGGCGACAATATCACGCTGGGCACCACGCGCTCGACTGTCCACCTTGGTTCGCACGCCGATGCCCCGCGCCACTACGGGAAACCACCCGCGCGCACGATGGAACAGCAGCCCATCGACCTCTATGTGGGTCCGTGCGATGTGCTGGACGTGGGCCGGCCTGGCACGCGCAGCCCCGACGGCTGGCGCGCGGGATTGGAACTGCTGCGTGGTCGACCCACCACGCCGCGGGTGCTCTTGCGGACATCGTCCTACCCAGACCCGGAAGTCTGGTACGACGACTTCACCTCGCTGGCCCCGGAGATGATCGATTCGCTGGCGGACATGGGTGTGCGGCTGGTGTGCGTGGATGCTCCGAGCGTGGACGACGCCAACAGCAAGTCGCTCCCCACGCACGCACGGTGCCTGGCGCGTGATGTGTCGATCATCGAGGGCTTGCGGCTGGAGGGCGTGGAGTCAACCGCCGACGGCGCGCGCTGGGAACTGATTGCGCTGCCACTCAAGCTTGAGGGGAGCGACGGGAGTCCGGTGCGCGCGGTACTGCGTCGGCTGGCGTGACGGCGAGTCAGCCCTTGCGAGCCACGAGATACGCCGCGGCGGCACCAAGTCCAACAAGCCCCACCACGACGCCGGCGCCAAACCAAAGCCACCGCCACTGCCGTGCCGCGCGCTCGCGGGCGTCGTCGTAGGGAATGGTGGTGAACGAGATCATCTCGTAGAGCGGAATCCACACGCGCGGCATGAGCCGGTGCATGAGGTGGTCCACCTGCTTTCGCAACTTGTACCGCAGCGTCGCCGTGTGGTGCGACATCTCGTGGAAGTTCTGGCGCGCCAGGTCGGCGATGGCGTCGGCGTGGCGCTTGCGCAACTCTTGGTATCGATCCAGCGCCGCGTGCCAGTCGCCGCCACATTCGAAGAGCGAGTCGGCCAGCGCCTCGCAGTCCTCAAAGCCGCAGTTGGCACCCTGGCCAAAGAAGGGAACGATCGCGTGCGCCGCGTCCCCAAGGAGCGCCACCTTGCCGTTGACATGCCACGGGGAGCACTTGACCGTCACCATGTGGCCGACGTGGTTGGCTCGATACTGCTCCACGGCGTCGGGGATGAGCGCGAGCACATCGGGATAGTCGCGCTCCAGTCGCGCGCGGATGGAGGCGTCGCCGGCGAGTGAGTTGAAGGAGTGCAATCCCTCGTGTGGCCAGAAGAGCGTGCAGGTGAACGACCCTTCCGCGTTGGCCAGCGCGATCATCATGCTCTCGCCGCGAGGCCAGATGTGCAGGCCGTTGGGGTCCATGCGCCACCGGCCTTCGTTCTCCCAAGCGTCATTCGCATCCTCCGCCGGCGCCATCGTCAGCTCCTTGTACCCCGCGTGGAGCCACTCCTGCGAGTACTCAAACTGCTCGCGCTTCTGCATGGAGTCTCGAATGACGGAATAGGCACCGTCAGTCGCCACCACCAGGTCGGCGCTCACCTCGCGCATCGCCCCAGTCGCCTCGTGGCGAAACGAGGCGCTGGGTCGATTCATGTCCACCGCCACGCATCGTTCGTCAAAGGCCAGCCGCACCGACGGACACGCCGCCGCGCGCTCGGCCAAGAGTCGATTGAGCACGCCGCGGTTGATGCTGTTGATGGCGTGCCGTTGACCGGCGCTGTACGGCTGGAACTGCGTGCGCCCCGCGCGGTCGTGGATGATGCGACCCGGCATCCGCACCGCCTGCGCCAGCACGGCCGCCTCCAGCCCCGCGCGGCGCAGCGCCTGCAGTCCGCGCGCGCTGATCGCCAGATTGATGCTTCGTCCGGCCTGGGGCGGACCCACTCGGGGATCCGCGCGACGCTCCACCAGCTCCACTTCCCAACCCGCTTCGCCGAGGAGGCAAGCCAGCAAACTCCCTGTCAGGCCAGCGCCCACGATGAGGACGCTCGCACGGGTGGCTGGTGCGCTGGCGGGTGAGGTCGCGTCCGCCGAACTCATCGCCGTGCCAGCCCATCGAGGCGATCGACGAATCGCCACACATCCTCGAAGGAACCGTAGAGAGCCGTCGGTGCCGCGCGGATGATGTCGGGCTCGCGGAAGTCCACGATGTAGCCGTCGTGGAGGAGCGCGCGGTGAATCGCGTGCGCGTTCTTGGCAAAGGCGATTGACACCTGGCTGGCGCGTTCGCTGGTGGACGATGGCGTGACCACCGTCGCGCCCGGCGTGGCGCGCTCCGCCAGGAGCCACATCAGGTACCCACTGAGTGCCAGGCTCTTCTGCCGCAGTCGATCAAGCCCCGCTTCCATGAAGAGCGGCACGCTCACCAGGAGCGGTGCCATGCTGAGGATTGGCGGGTTGCTCAGTTGCCAGCCGTCGGCGCCGTGCGTGGGAGTGAAGTCGTCACGCATCTCAAATCGATTGCCGGGAGCATTGCCCCACCAGCCGAGGTACCGAGGGATGGAGTGGTCATCTGCATGGCGACGATGGACAAAGCAGCCGGCGACCGCCCCCGCGCCGCCGTTCAAGTACTTGTAGCTGCACCAGCAGGCAAAGTCGGGGCCCCAGTCGTGCAACTGGAGTGGCGCGTTCCCGATGGAGTGCGCCAGGTCCCACCCGCAGGTGGCACCCGCCGCGTGTGCCTCGCGGGTGATGCGCGCGATGTCCAGCACCTGGCCGGTCGCATAGTGCACGCCCGGGAGCAACACCAGCGCCAGTGTGTCTCCCAGTTCACGGATGCGAGCAACCACATCGTCCATGCGAAGCGTTCGCTCACCCTCTCGCGGCGCCACCTGCACCAGGTACTCAGCCGGGTCCAGCCCTCGAGTCCGCAGGTGCGACATCACCGCGTAGGTGTCGCTGGGAAACGCGCCCTTCTCGATGAGGATCGTGGCGCGCTTCTCCGTGGGTCGATAGAAGGACACCATCATGAGGTGCAGGTTGAGGGTCAGCGTGTTCATCGCCACCACCTCATCCACATGCGCGCCCACCAACTTCGCCAGGAGCGGTTGCATGCGCAGGTGGTAATCCACCCACGGCTTGCGAGCCTTCATGTGGCCGTCCACGCCCAGATGCGCCCAGTCCTCCAACTTCTCCAGGAGCACTTCGCGAACGCCATACGGCTTGAGCCCCAGCGAGTTGCCCGTGAGGTACACGCACGGCAGGCCGTCGGTGTGGGGCGGAATGGAGAAGCGGCTGCGGAAAACGTGGAGCGGATCGCGCGCGTCCAACGAACTCGCCCACTCGCGCGAGTCTTGGAAGTCGCACGCGGCGAGGTCGATCCACGATGTGGCGCCGGAGGAGGCGCCGGAAGGCGAGTCGAATGAAGAGCAAGGAGGAGCGCTGGTCACGCCCGCATCATCCCACGGCACTCGATTTCACGCCAACCTGCTCGCTTCCTGCTCGCTTCCTGCTCACGGCGCTCAGTCCAGCCCGAGAAACTCCCGCGCCGTGCCGCGAAGGAGCCGATCGATCGTCACGGGGTCCAGTCCGGGCGTGGCCCGAATCGTCTGCCCGGGCGAATCCTCGCCAAGCGGGAATGGGTAGTCCGACCCCAACGCGACTCGGTCAGCGCCCACCTTCTTGAGGAGGAACGCGAGCGCGTCGGGATCGTGGACCAGTGAGTCGTAGTAGAGCTTTCGCGCGGCGGCAACCGGCGGCACCCGGGACGCAGTTTGACACAAGTCGGGCCGACAATCGAAGCCGCGCTGCACTCGACCAATCGTGAATGGGAACGATCCGCCTCCGTGCGCCAAGCACACTCGAAGCGTGGGGTGTCGATCCAAGACGCCGCCCATCAAGAGACTCACTGCCGCTCGCGCGCCCTCGCACGGCATGCCCACCAGCCAGGGCATCCAGTGACGGGTCATCTGCGCCGCGCCCACCATGTCCCACGGATGCACGAAGACGGCCGCGCCAAGCGACGCCGCGCACGACCAGAAAGGCTCCAGCGAAGGATCGTCAAGATTCAGTCCATTCACATTCGTGCCGATCTGCACGCCGCGAAGGCCGAGCGAGCGCATGCACCGCTCCAGTTCCGCGCACGCCAGCGAGGCATCCTGCAGCGGCACCGTGCCGAGGCCCGAGAATCGCGTCGGGTGCGCCCGCACCACCTCGGCGATGTGATCGTTGAGAAACCGCGAGAGATCCAGCGCGTGATCCGCACGCGCCCAGTACGAGAACATCACGGGCACCGTGGAGAGCACCTGCATCGACACGCCAGCTGCATCGCACTCCAAGAGTCGAGCCACGGGGTCCCAGCAATTGCTGCCGACCTCTCGAAAACAGGTGCCCGCGCGCACGAGCCGCGCGCAACACGGCGCATGATGTTCGATCGTGACCCAATCGCCACCTCCCGCGCGCACGGCCATGTCCGGCCACCGCTCCGGCAGGATGTGCGTGTGCAGGTCGATCATGGTGGGGGATGGTATTCGGCACGGTTCGCACACCCCTTGGTCCCCACCCGCACCGGTGGTACAACAACGCAATGACCACCACCACCGGGCCTTCCAGCACTGCCGGCATAGCTCCCGCCACCGCGCCCACGGCCAACACACCGTTCGCTGTGACCAGCACCATGCCCATCAAGTGCGGCGCGATGGCGCTCAAGTTCAATGAGCGGGGCGACGCCACGGGCTGGGCCGCCGACGGAACCGTGGCCCCCGCGCACAACCTCATGGCCTGGGTGGATGCCAATCGCAAGGACTTCAAGCCGCCGGTGGGAAACAAGTACCTCTACGCCGGCCAGGACTTCTTCGTGATGCTCATCGTGGGCCCCAACGCGCGCAATGACTTCCACATGACCGACTCCGAGGAGTTCTTCCTCCAGCTCAAGGGCGACATCTTCGTCCGCATCCGCGACACCGACGGCACGATCAAGGACTGCCCCGTGCGCGAAGGCGAGGTGTTCTTCATCCCCGGCGGCGTGCCGCACTCACCGCAGCGCGGACCCAACACGCTGGGCATGGTGATCGAACGCCGCCGTCCCGAAACGGAGAAGGAACACTGCATGTTCTTCTGCGAAGGATGCGGCCACCTGGTCTACGACCGCCACTTCCACTGCAAGGACATCGTGAAGCACTTCGCCGCCGAGATGGAGGCGTTGTGGTTGGACGAGGCGGCCCGCACCTGCACCAAGTGCGGCACCCGCATCGAGAAGCCGCAGCCACGGACGAGCAGTTCGCTCGCACGGTAGCGGAACGCGCGCGCTGTCACACCCCGGCTCACGCCGCCCGCATCCCCTCACCCATGCCACTCATCTGGACCGTCCATCCCGCGAGGGACCGCCCGGTGGCGACGGTCATCGCGTGCGCGGTGGTCGGCGCGATGGCCGCGCTCGTCACGACGCTGCAGCAGGACTGGATCTGGGGAGCCGGCGCAGCGCTGGTGCTGTTCATCGTGCTCAGTCCGTTCTTCCTGCCCACCAGATACACCGCCGACGATTGGGGAATGACAGCGGAGTTCCCGCTGCGCCGCGTGAAACTGGCGTGGGTCGATGTCAAGCGCTCGATCGTCGGCGCCCGGGGCGCACTCCTCGCGTCAACGATTCGCCCCAGGCTTCTGGGCCGCGGTGAGTTGGTCGTGAGTTTCAGCGCCGACGCCACGCGAGCACGCGAGCAACGAGCGCGCGTCGAACGCATGTTGGCATCGCGAGCACGGGAGGTGGCCGATGGCATCGCCGCCTGAGTCCGATCCCCCGCAGAGCGCGGACACAGCGAAGCCCACCTGGCGCGAATCGCTCCGCCACGCCTTCGCGATGGATGACCCCGACCACGCGGACCCCTCGGAGCCGGAGCGTGCGCTGGTGGATCGACTCTGCCGCGAGATCGTGCGCCGCCACATGACGGGCCCCGCGATGGTCTTCTTGGAGTCGTATCGACCACTCGGCGGCGTGTCGGCGCAGGCGCTGCACTTCTTCCAGCCCTTTGGGTCCGTGTTCGTGGACCCGAAGGCGTGGGACACGCTGGCCAAGTTCCTGGAGCGGCGCGGCGCGGTGAACTACGTGCTGGCTCGGCTGGAGGAGATGGAGGCCGAGGCAGGCACCGCCAACCGTGGATGACTCGCGTTGTTGCCAGGAATCCGTGATTCCCTTTGCCCTGTTCTTTCTTCCATCTGCCCCTTGTAGACCATGAGGATCAAGGCAGTTGGTGAGATCGCTCAAGGCGACTCGGCCAACCCACCACACGCCGCCTCATCCAGGTACCAGCGCAAGTGACCGGCGACGGGCGTGATGCCGAGGATTGGGAGTTCGCGCCAGACGGGTTCGCTGGCTCCCGCGCCGTTCGGAGCAGCGGGGCGTGACGCGGATGCCTGCCACGCCGCACTCACCTTCCTGAGCGTCGGCGCCTTCTCCTCCCCCAGCGCCAAGATGCACAGCATCCGCGCGGCGTTGAGCAGCGGATAGGTCATCGTCACGCGTCGCGGCGGCACCACGGTGGAGCCGTCATTGGTGGTGACCCATGACTCGCGCTCCAGCTGAGCGGTGGAGTGCGGAAAGAGGCTGGCGGTGTGCCCATCGGGACCCATGCCAAGCATGACATAGTCAAGCCGTCGATGTCCCTCGGCTCGTGTGCCAAGCGCGGCGCGGAGGTCCGCGTCGTACGCGCCCGCACCCGCGACCGCGGCTTCAAGCGTCGCCGCACCGACGGAGTCCACCACCGGCATCGGGTGCGCCTGGCTCTTGGGAATCCCCGAGTGCTCCACCAGCAGGTCGCTGATGTGACCCCAGTTGCTCTTGGGGTCGGCGTAAGGAACGCATCGTTCATCCACGATCCACAGATGCGTCTGCTTCCAGGGAAAGAGCCGCATCGCGGGGTCCAGCACCAGCCGCCGATAGAGCGGCATCGGCGTGCTGCCGCCCGAGAGCGCCATGTGGAAGTCGCCAAACTCGTGCACGCACGCGATCGCCTGCGTGAGCAGGTCGTCGCCGCACGCGTCGATCGCATCGTCGTGCTGGGCGCGCACGACCACTTCACCTGGTAGCGCGGGGGCCTTCGCGGCGGTGTCGTCGGCGAAAGGGATTGGCTCGTTGGCGTTGGCGTTGGCTGTCATGCGTCGGATGCCCTGTGGCGGAGAAAGTCCTCAAGGATCGCACACGCCGCCAGTGCGTCTCGCACGGACTTCTTCTGCCCGTGCGTGCGACCCGACTGTTTCATTCGATCCTCGGCATCAAAGCTGGTGAGTCGTTCGTCCTGCAAGTGGACGGGAAGACTGGTGCGCAAAGTGATCTCACGAGCCAGCTCCCGTGCCGCCGCGCTGCGCGCGCTCTCCGTGCCGTCCATGTGCAGAGGCAAGCCAAGCACGATCCCATCCGGGCCGTGGGACTGCGCAATTCGAGCCACCGCCGCCAGCACCAGCTCGCGAGTGCCCGCCTCCGCCACCTCAAGCGGCGTGGCGATACGCAGCACATCGTCGCCAACGGCGAATCCTGTTCGTTTGTCTCCGGCGTCAACGGCGAGGAATCGCATGGGGCGCTCGTCTGAAGCCAGACTCCGCTGACTTCTCAGCGCCACTCCGGCGGGAGTTCGTTGACCAGTTCCTTCACCCGCTCGCTCATGGCGGCTGGCATGATGAGCGTGGCTTCCGGCGTGTGGACGATGACCAGCCCTTCGCATCCGACGGCGCACACCAAGTGTCCGGTCTCTCGGTTGACCACCATCGTGTCCTTGCATCCGACGGGCATCGATTCACCAGTGGCTCGATTCCCCTCGGGGTCTTCGCTCAGCAGCGTGGCGTAGGTGGACCAGCTGCCCACATCCTTCCACGACACCGCCATCGGCACCGTGGCCACACTGAACTGCGTGTCCTGCGACGCCGGCTCCATGATCGCGTAGTCCACGCTGATTTTGGGGAGCGTGGGGTAGACCGCGGCCAGCACCATCGACTGCTCCGGCGTGTCCCACGCGGACTGGATCTTCAGGATGCCGGCGTGGTTGTTGGGGTGGAATCGCCTGAGCGCGTCCAGGAACCCCTGCGCGTGGAAGACGAACATCCCGCTGTTCCAGCCAAATCGACCGCTCTCCAGGTACTCCTTCGCTTGCGGCGCATCGGGCTTCTCCACGAACCTGGCGCACCGCACGGCGGGGGCGTTGCCGGGAATCGACTCGCCGTACTCCACATAGCCATACTGCGTGGCGGGGAAGGTGGGCATGATGGCAAAGGTGATCAGCCGCGATGGATCCGCCTCCGCCAAACGGAAGCCGTGGTCGATGCACTGCTGAAAGGTGCCCACAGGTTCGATCACATGATCGGCGGTGAGCACGGCGAAGACAGCGTTGGGGTCGCGCTTGGCCAGAATCGCCGCGGTGAGCGCGACCGCGTTCACGGTGTCGCGGCCCATCGGTTCGCCGATCCAGTTGGCGTCGGCAAGCGCTGGCAGCGCGCCGCGAATGCCGTCGCGCCAGGTTTCCGCCGCGCACACCATCCGGCGATCATTGGGGATCAGCCCCTCCAGCCGGGCCGCGGCCAGCTGCAGCAGGCTCTCGCCACCGATCATCGGGACCAGTTGCTTGGGTGTCTGTGCTCGGCTCATCGGCCAGAGCCGAGTGCCGCTGCCGCCCGCCATGATCATGGCGTAGCGATTGGACGGAGGCGTGGGAGTGTTAGGCATGGAACGAATGAATTCAGGTCCGCGACGATCGAATCCGAAGCGCGGAAGTCACAAGCGTATCCGCGGTGCGGGTCGCGCCGCCAGAAGGGGTCGCGCAGCCGGATGAGGTCGATCCCGGCGCACCGACCGATGCCGCATCCGTCTCGATCGCCCGAAGCACCAAGTCCACCGCCACCGTTCGCTTCTCGCCCATCTGCATGAGGACCGCGACCGCGGCGGATGCCGTGTCATCCAGCGCGGGCTCCGAGTCCGCATCGCGGCGCTTGGCGCTGGGACTTCCCGCGCGTGCCGCCGGCGCCTGCGGCCCCACCAACTTCTCCATCTTCTCTCGAAGCTCCAGCACGATCGTCTCGGCCAGCTTCTTTCCAACTTCGGGCAGCGTGCGAAGCGTGGCGGTGTCGGCCGCCGCGATGGCGCGAGCGATCTGGTCGCCGGGAAGTTCCATCGCCCGCAGCGCGCGGCGGTGGCCGATGCCCTTGACGGTCGTCAGCGCATGAAAGAGGTCGCGATCCTCCGGCGAGGCGAATCCAACAAGTCGCGGCTCCAGGTTGGCGCCGCCCACTTGCCCATCGAAGGTCATCCACGTGTGGAGCACGGCGGGCTCCTCGATGAGCCCCATCCACCGCGCGCGATCGCACGCAGGCACCAAGACCCGCACGCACACCGGCCCGATGCGCAAGTGCACGGAGTCGTCGTCCACCGCCTCAACAACGCCTGCAATGCGAGAAATCACGCCGGGAGGTTACTGTGGGGGTGGGGGAGTCGTGCCTCCTTCGAGGTCTCTCACCCCTCACCGCCGCCCCGCCAGGTGCTCCAAGGGCGTGTCGTCCAGCGGCCAGCCAAGCGCCTCTGCCAGTGCCTTGCGTACTTCCTTCACCAGGGCTTCCGCAGCGGCCGCACCACCCCCCGACACCGGCGGCTCAAATACTTTGACCAGCCGCACACGCGCGCGCGATGGCTCGAAGAGAGATCCAAACGCCGTCCGACACCTTGGGGCTCCCTCAATCGCCACCAGCACGATGCGCGCGCCGGACTTCACCGCCATCGACCCAAAGCCGCCAAGGAACGGCCTGATCGCCCCAGGTGGCCGCTCGATCCCGCCCTCGGGAAAGAGTCCCAGCGCATGCCCCTCGCGCAGGTGCCGGATCGCCTCCACCGCGCCGCGGGCGTCGCGCGCGTCGTAGTGGACGGGGATGATGCGCTCGTATCGCCAGAACCAGTTGCCCCACGGCGACATCATGCCGGCGGCCATGAACCACCGGATGGGTCGTCGCGTCGCCAGCTGCACCAGGATGGGGTCGATTCCCGCAGTGTGATTCCCCACGATGATGACGGGCCCGGGCGCCTCCATCGCCGCGCGGATAGCGGGGTCGTCAATCGACCCGCCGCCGTGGAGGAGCCGCAGCCACGCGCGCGCGAACAGGATCAGGAGTCCATCGCCGATGGTGGATCGACGCAGCGCGCGGAGTGTCGTTGGCAGTTGGCGGAGCCGTCCGAGCATGCCGGGGCGAGGGTTGCTGGGAGCACTGGTCGGCGACGGCATGCGCGAATTATCGTGGGAACTTCACCCTGGCGGTGGCTTCATGCAGGATTCCTCCACGATCCCACCGCCAGGAAACACGCGTGCTGACGAACGGCCCAGTATCGGTCCGCCGGCGATCGATCCACACCCGCGTTCTGGTAACCTCGACCGGAATGGGATCTTGGCGGCAAGGTGCCGTCGAAACCCCAGAGATCCGCCACCGCCGGAAGCCGCCCGATGCCCCGTCGCGACGACATCCACACGATCCTCATCATCGGTTCCGGGCCCATCGTCATTGGACAAGGTTGTGAGTTTGACTACTCCGGCACGCAGGCGTGCAAGGCGCTTCGTGAAGAGGGCTATCGAGTCGTCCTGGTGAACTCCAACCCGGCGACGATCATGACGGACCCGGCGTTCAGCGACCGGACCTACATCGAGCCGATCGTCCCCGAGGCCGTGGAGCGGATCGTCCATCGCGAGCGCGAGCTGGGCCACCCCATCGACGCGCTGCTCCCCACGCTCGGCGGGCAGACCGCGCTCAACTGCGCGTGTGCCCTCTACGACTCCGGCTTCCTGACCGCGCACGGCATCGAGATGATCGGCGCCAAGCGCGAGGTCATCCAGCGTGCGGAGGATCGCGAGGCCTTCCGCCAGATCGTGGAGCGGCTGGGCCTCAAGCAGCCCACCTCCAAGACCGTGACCACGCTGGCCGATGCGCGCATGTTCCTGGAGGAAATCGGCCTGCCCGCGATCATTCGCCCGGCGTTCACGTTGGCCGGCTCCGGCGGCGGCATCGCCTACAACCGCGAGGAGTTTGACGAGATCATCCAGCGAGGCATTTCGGCCAGCATGATTGGCCAGGTGCTGATCGACCAGTCCGTGCTGGGCTGGAAGGAGTACGAGCTGGAGGTGGTCCGCGACCGCAACGACAACGTGGTGATCGTGTGCGGCATCGAGAACATCGACGCGATGGGCGTGCACACGGGCGATTCCATCACCGTCGCTCCCATCATGACGCTCTCGGACAAGGAGTACCAGCGCATGCGCGACTCCTCCATCGCCATCATGCGCGCGGTGGGTGTCGATTGCGGCGGCTCCAATGTCCAGTTCGCGGTGAATCCCGCCACTGGCGAGCAAGTGGTGGTGGAGATGAACCCGCGCGTGTCTCGCTCCAGTGCGCTGGCGTCCAAGGCGACGGGATTCCCGATCGCGCGCATCGCCGCCAAGCTCGCGGTGGGCTACGCGCTGGATGAACTTCGCAACGACATCACTCGAACCACCAGCGCGTGCTTTGAGCCCAGCATCGACTATGTGGTCACCAAGATGCCGCGGTGGACCTTTGAAAAGTTCCCCGAGGCCGACGAGACGCTCACCACGCAGATGAAGTCGGTGGGCGAGGGGATGGCGATTGGCCGGACCTTCAAGGAGAGCCTGCAGAAGGCGATTCGCTCGATGGAGGTGAAGCGATTCGGCCTGGGGCTGGACAAGAACGACAAGTGGCTGGCCGCTCGCCGTGCCGCGAAGAAGCACCTGGGCATCACGCTGGGCAACGGCATGCCGCCCGCGGACCTGGCCGCCGCGCTGGCGGGGCTTGAGATGGCCGACGGCTCCAAGTTGCAATGGCCGATTCCCGACGAGACGCTCCGTCGCAAGCTTGGCGTCCCCAGCCAGGGCCGCCTCTACTTTGTGCGATACGCGCTGAAGCTGGGCTGGGCACATGCGGATGTCGCCAAGACCACCGGCTACGACCCGTGGTTCGTGGACCAGATCGCGCAGCTGGTGGAGTTTGAGGACGAGTTGGTCGCGCACGACACGCTGGACACCGTCCCGCGCTCGCTCATCTTCCGCGCCAAGCAGCACGGCTACAGCGACGCGCAGCTGGCCAACCTGTGGCTTGGCGAGATTTCCACTCGATCCATCCTGGCCATCCGCTCCTGGCGCAAGGCGCACAAGGTGGAGCCGGTCTACAAGCTGGTGGATACGTGCGCCGCAGAGTTTGAGGCCGTCACGCCCTACTACTACAGCACCTACGAGACGCCCTACACGCGTGCGGATGGAGTGTCAGTCACCGACGACGAGATCCGCATCAGTGACCGCCAGAAGATCGTGATCCTGGGCGGCGGGCCGAACCGCATCGGGCAAGGGATCGAGTTCGACTACTGCTGCTGCCAGGCCTCGTTCGCCGCGGATGAGATGGGCTTTGAGAGCGTGATGGTCAACTCGAACCCGGAGACCGTGTCCACGGACTTCGACACGAGCGACCTCCTCTTCTTCGAGCCGCTCACGCTGGAAGACGTCCTCAATGTGGTGGAGCGACTCAACGGTGGCGGCATCGACACCTCTGACCGCGCCGGCGGCGTGGTGGGATGCATCGTGCAGTTTGGCGGCCAGACACCGCTCAACTTGGCGCATGGCCTCCACAAGGCCGGCGTGCCGCTCATCGGCACCGGCATCGATTCCATCGACCTTGCGGAAGATCGCGACCGATTCCAGGAGCTCCTCAAGAAGCTGGACATCAAGCAGCCTGCCAACGGCGTCGCGCGCAGCCTCGGCCAAGCGGTGGAGATCGCCACGCGCATCGGCTACCCCGTCTTGGTGCGACCCTCCTATGTGCTGGGCGGCCGAGGCATGGAGACCTGCTTTGACGAAGCATCGCTGCGGCGCTACATGTCGGAAGCAGTGGATGTGTCGGAGCTGGCCGACCGCCCCGTCCTCATCGACAAGTTCCTCTCAGAAGCGATCGAGGTGGATGTCGATGTCGTCGCCGACTTCAATCCCGACGAAGTGAGCCGCCCCGGGCAGATCACCAACGCCGCCGGCACGCCGCGCGCCATCGTGTGCGGCGTGATGGAGCACATCGAGGAAGCCGGCATCCACTCCGGCGACTCCACGTGCACGATTCCGCCCTACTCGCTCCCCAAGCCGATCGTGGAGGAGATTCGCCGACAGGCGCGCGTGCTGGCCAAGAGCCTCAAGGTGCGCGGCCTCATGAATGTCCAGATGGCGGTCAAGGACGACTCCATCTTCTGCATCGAGGTGAACCCGCGCGCGTCGCGCACCACGCCCTTCGTCAGCAAGGCGAAGGGTATTTCGTGGGCTCGCATCGCCGCCAAGATCATGATGGGTGCCTCCGTGGAGCAGCTGGGTGTCACTGAAGTTCCCGATACCGGCTTCTTCAGCGTGAAGGAAAGCGTCTTCCCCTTCGCCAAGTTCCCGGGAGTGGACGTGGTGCTGGGTCCTGAGATGCGATCCACCGGCGAAGTGATGGGCGCGGACGCATCGCTCCCAGTTGCCTTTGCCAAGGCGCAGATGGCCGCGGGTGTCAAGTTGCCCAAGACCGGCACGTGCTTCTTGAGCGTGCGCGAGAGTGATCGATCCTCCGCGGTGGAAGTGGCGCGAAGCCTCAAGTCGATGGGCTTCCGCCTCATCTCCACCACCGGAACGCGCGGGGTCCTTGCCGCGCACGGAGTGGAGGTAGAAGAGATCTCCAAGATTGCGCAGGGCATCCGCCCCAACATCCTGGATCTCATCACCAACGGCGAGATGAACCTCATCATCAATACGCCCACCCGCAAGGGTGCGCACACCGACGAGGGCCGGCTCCGCGCCTTCGCCACCCGCTACGGCGTGCCGATGATCACCACCGTCGCAGGTGCCCGCGCTGCGGTGCAGGCAATCGCCGCGATCCGCGCCGGCACCTGGGATGTCCGCGCCGTGCAGGACTATTTCCCGCACCTCGCCCGCGAGGCGGCAGTGCCCGTGTGTTCGGGCGGCGGTGCCGGCGGCAGTTCGGGCGCGCGTGGCTGCGCGAATGCCTGCGCCGGAGCCGGCGCGCGTTGACCCCTCTGACGCGGTGGGAATTGCCCTGTCTTTTGTCCTGTCTTTTGTCCTGTCTTTTGTACTGTCTTGGGAAACATCCCACAGCACCAGAGGGTGTTGCCTGATCGAACGACCACTTCGGGTCATCAACGGCTCGGCCACCTCTCGCTCAGCACGCGCACCTCCCCCCGGTACGAT
>JAQCEQ010000036.1 GCA_027618565.1 Planctomycetota bacterium
CGCGGCCCCCGCGGCTCCCGCGGCCCCCAAGACCTCTGCCCCCAAGGCCCCAGCCACCAGCGCCCCCGCGGTCGTCGCGACCCGCTCGCACCGCGCGCTCGCCTGGTCCCCCACGCAGGGCCAGGCCAACATGGTTGACATGATGTGGGTGACCAGCTGGCGCTCGCCCGCCGAGGTGGCCGCCGAGTCGCTCACCAAGCCCGAGGGAAAGCGCGTGCTCTTCTTCTTCGCCAACATCGTGAACGAGATGGCGCGCAACCCCGCCGACACCTGCAACAACTGGACCACCGCCGGCAGCCTCCAGGGCACCTCCTTCATGAGCCCCTGGATGGACAACGGCATCGCGGCGACCCGCGCGCAGGTCGAGGCGTTCATCGCCGACTTCGCCGCCGCGGGTGGCAAGGTCGACATGGTCATCCTGGACAACGAGAAGGACCTGCAGGCCGCCCACTTCATGGGCAACGGCAACGGCGACCACTGGTCGGCCGTCATGCAGGATCCCCGCTTCAGCGCCCTCGCTGGCGAGCTTGGCTTCAGCAACCTCCGCCTCATCGGCTGGGACAACTCCTACTACCACACCTGGAACCAGGTCATGGGCCGCCGCTTCGATGCCGCGATCAACGCCTCAGTCTTCGAGCCGATCCGCGCCATCTTCCCCGCGGTCCAGCTGAGCAACTACAACAGCTTCGCCGCTGACGCGAAGTTCAGCTTCCCCGACCTCTCCGGCCACCGCCAGATCCGCGCCTCCGGCGCCGTTGGCACCCAGGACTCCCGCCCCTTCTACGGCCGCATGACCGCGCAGGCCGAGGCCACCCGCTTCGACGGCGTGACCGCGCTGGGCAGCACCGGGTTTGACGCGCTGCGCAACGAAGTGAACGCGATGCGCGGCACCGACCTCTCCAGCGCGCGCCGCATGCAGGCTTGGATCGCCAACAAGTCCTGGGGTGGCGACGGCAACTGGGCCCCGACCCGCCTTGCCAACTCCCGCCACTGGGACGAGCTGGTTCTCCAGCTGGGCATGCATGGCGTCACCGACTTCATCTACTGGACCGAAGTGACCAGCGCCTACAACAACGCCGACCAGTCCAAGAACCCGGTCGCGGACCAGGACTCGCTCAACGCGCTCCTCTCCGAGCTCAACTCGGTGGTTGGCCAGGGCAGCGGCGAGCCGATCTTCATCGGCCAGGTCGAGCTCGGCGAGCGCGCGATTGCCACCGGCATGCGCGTGGGTTCCTCGATCGTCTGGCGCTTCTCCTTCAGCGACGGGGTCGACTCGGTCCAGGTCTCCTTCGACGACGGCTCGGTGGCCACCGTCTCCCGCGAGTCCGGCCGCTCCGGTGCGTGGTACGCCCACGACGCGGGTCGCCAGTTCGCGATGGCCGCGAACGGTGGCTTCCCCGCGATGCAGTTGGCCTCCAACTGAGCCTGCCGCCGCTACGATCGGATGGAGCCCGCAGGCTCACCCGACGGCATGCGACGCAGGAATCTCCTCAAACTGGCCGCGTCAGCCCCCTGGGTCACTCCGGGGGTTTTTCGATTGGTGGCGGCCGGCCAGGGAACACCATCTCCAGCGCCAGCCGGCGCACCTGCCCCGAACATCAACCCACACGCCCCACCCATGTTGCGGTTGTGGTGCTGGAGCCCTCCGCTTGGTCGCGCGGCGTCAAATCGCGCCCTTCGCACGATGGTGCGCGCCGACGTTTCGAAGCTCAACCCGCTCGCCGCGGCCGCGGCGCTGTCGGCGCGAGCGCGCGAGTTGTCGTTGGCGGACGGAGAGTGCGCCATCCTCCCCCAGAACTTCGGCATGGCAGGCGGCGACCAGTCCGGCCCGGAGTGGAAGGTGAGGGGAACCACGGCCCTGTTCGCCCACGGTGGAGACTCGGTCGCCGCGGGTTCGTGCAGTGCCCCATGGCTCACGCCCTGGTTCTCGCAGGGAATCGCGCAGTGCCGTCCCTGGATGGACACGATGGTCCAGGCGCTCGCATCTGCCGTCACGACGGGGTCCATGCCTGCTCCCTCGCGATTCCACTTTGACTCCGAAGGCTGGCCGCAGGTCGTGGAACAGCCTCTGGCGGCGGGCGAGGCGTTCAGAGCGATGCAAGCCGACGCACGGTGGTCCAGCGAGGCGGTGCCGGGATTCGGGATCTCGATGGAAGACCTCTGGATCCGCTCGGGCCGGCCGCAGTGCGAACCCACGGCCGAGTGGTTCCGGCCCGTGAATCACGCCTGGACCATCTGGTACCAGGGCGTGCTGTTCACGGCGTCCAGCGCCGCACTCGAGGCCTGCACTGGGGCGTCCATCCGCGGCGCCTGGCCGGCCTGCGGGGTGTCCAACTACGTGCTCAGCGCATCGTTCGATGGCGTGGACGGTCGGCTGGATGTCGATTCCCGGAATCCGTGGCTCACCACCTCGCACGCCTGCGCCAGCTCCATGCAGGCGCCACAGATGTACCCAGTGGCGAAGCAGTGGTGCGACGCCAATGGCGGAGCCGGCGACGATTGTTCGCTTGCCTACCACGACCTGATGCTGACCCGGATGGCACGGTCCTTTGGCGGGATGGCTCCCGACCGGTTTGCGCCGTGGATCGAGTTGCCAGAACTGCGAATCGAAGGCAGCCAAGAGACGCGTGTCACCGCGAGCTACCTGGTCAGGATCGTCGGGCTGCTCCGGACCCGTGGCATCCGCGAGTGGAGAAAGAGCTCAATAAATTAAGGGAGCCAGGAGTCGGCGTGGAACACGCTGGCGCTTGCGGCGGGCTTTGAACTCTGAGCCACGTCCGGGGCGGACGCGCAGCGTCGCAGTTCACGCGGAGACTTCAGCAGCCTCGCCAGCCTCGGCAGCCTCTGCCGCGAAGGTCTCCTCGTTCACGGCGTCCAGGCACTCCAGCGCGGCGATGGTCGCCAACAGGACGAAGAAGACGACGTTGACGCGCCCGACCAGGAATCCCTCAAGCACGGAGCCCGCCAGCGACATCATGATGAACGCGACGAGGAACTCGCGCGAGCGAAGCGTGTTGATCGACGCCGAGGGAATCCTGGGACGGAAGGCAAGGATGAACGCCCTCGCGGCACCGACGACCAGGAGCCCAGCGCCCGCGATCCCATACGACGCCGCCGCAAAGAGGTAGCTGTTCTCGCTTCCCTGCCCCTTCTCGGTGGCGCCACGGCCAAAGGCGGGGTTGTTCAGGAAATCGTCCCACATGATCGCCCAGACATAGGTGCGGGTGTTTCCACCCTCGGTGAGGCGCTCCAGTCCAGGTCCCACGCCAAACAGGTCTGCGACATACTGGACGGCCCAGATGCCACCCAGCAGGAGCGGTGCCAAAAAGACCAGGTTTCCCAGCCGCCGGAAGGAGATGATTCCCAGGCCGATCGCGGCCATGAGCATGGAGGTCCTGGAGCCGGTGAAGAAGAGCGCCATCAGCATGGCGCCCATCGTTGCGGCCAGCGCGATCTTCCCCATCGGCGTGCGAGACCGCCAGAGCCAGGTGCCCGCCAGCAGTGCCATGGCGGAAAAGACGCCCACGAATTGTGGATTGCTGGTCACACCCACGAACCGCCGGGCAGGTCCCTCGAACATCGGCTCCCTGAACTGGACCCACTGCACGGCACAGGCGATGAGAAAGGCCTGGGCGGCGAGGATGATCGCCTTGGCCAGCCATTCGACGCCACCCTCTTCGTACGTGAGGCGCGTCGCGGCGCTTCGCACGAAAAAACCCACGACGGCGGCCAGCACCAGGGATTGCGTCCCGTCGACCACGCCGAAGTGGATGTAACGCACCAGCGCGTACATGCAAGGGATCAGCACCCACAGAAGGGATGTTCCTCGGCGGCAGGGAATCGGCCCGCTCCGGCCGATGGTTCCCACGATGAGCAGTCCGGCGAAGGAGGCGGCGATGAGAACCCAGCTGCGACCCGACTGGATCGGGTTGAGCCACTGGTACTTGACAAATCCCCGATAGTCCATGGCGACGCCGATGAGGGCAAAGAACGCCAGGATGCTGATCGCCACCCAGCGGCCGCGGCTCCGGAGCAGGAATGTCGCGCCAACCAAAATGGATGCGGCGATCGCGACAAGCACGGTCGGCGCGTTGAGGTCCTGCACGGAAGCAGCGTATCGGTCGAATCAGAGCCAGAACGCCAATGCAAGTGTCCAATAAGCATTGCCGGTCTCTGGGGTCTCGCGCACCGGCGAGCGACGGGCAAACACTGGTTCTGGTTGGCGGCCGGTGGATCTCTGGGCCATGTTGAAAGCCGCCCAAGACTCGCTACCATGCCTCTCTTCGACCGCCCGTTCGGGCGGTTTTTCATCTCGGAAGGCCACCGTAGCTCAGTGGTAGAGCACACCCTTGGTAAGGGTGAGGTCGAGGGTTCAAGCCCCTTCGGTGGCTTCCGCGGATCCGGCGGACCGGATCCGCAGACAGTCGATCGGCAACCCACGCCGGGTTGCTGACAAGCAAATGGACACGAGCGGCGCAGTCCGCTCCAGTTGGAGTCACTGACCATGGCGAAGGAAAACTTCAAACGCACCAAGCCCCACGTCAACGTGGGAACCATCGGCCACGTCGACCACGGCAAGACCACCCTTACTGCGGCGATCACCGCGGTGCAGGCGGCCCGTGGTTTCAGCAAGGCCGTTTCGTACGACCAGGTAGCCAAGGCCTCCGAGTCGGAGGGTCGCCGCGACCCGACCAAGATCGTGACGATCGCCACCTCGCACGTTGAGTACGAGACAGGCCTCCGCCACTACGCACACGTGGACTGCCCAGGCCACGCCGACTACGTCAAGAACATGATCACCGGCGCCGCCCAGATGGATGGCGCGATTCTGGTCGTGTCCGGCGTCGACGGCGTCATGCCGCAGACCCGTGAGCACATCCTCCTGGCTCGCCAGGTCGGCGTGCCGACTCTTGTTGTCTTCCTCAACAAGTGCGACATCGCCGATGCCGAGCTGCTCGACCTCATCGAGATGGAGGTCCGCGAGCTCCTCACCAAGTACGGCTACCCCGGCGACGACACCCCGGTCATCCGCGGCGCGGCGTTCCCGGCGCTCACCAAACCAGGTGACGCGACCGCGAACAAGTGCATCGCGGAACTCATGGATGCCATCGACACCTTCATCCCCGAGCCCACGCGCGAGGTGGACAAGCCGTTCCTCATGAGCGTCGAAGATGTCTTCTCGATCAAGGGCCGTGGCACCGTGTCCACGGGCCGCATCGAGCGCGGCATCGTCAAGGTTGGTGACGAAATCGAGATCGTGGGCCTCCGTCCGGATACCCGCAAGTCGATCGTCACCGGCGTCGAGATGTTCCAGAAGACCTTGGACCAGGGGCAGGCGGGCGACAATGTCGGCTGCCTCCTCCGTGGCGTGGAGAAGAGCGACATCGAGCGTGGCCAGGTGCTGTGCAAGCCCGGCTCGATCAAGCCACACTCCAAGTTTGAGGGCCAGGTCTACGTGCTCACCAAGGAAGAGGGTGGCCGTCACAGCCCCTTCTTCAAGGGCTACAAGCCGCAGTTCTACTTCCGCACCACCGACATCACCGGCAAGATCGAGGAGTTCTCGGGTGCCGAGATGTGCATGCCCGGCGACAATGTCACCATGACGGTCGACCTTGAGGGCAAGGGTGTGGCGATGGAAGAGGGCGTGCGCTTCGCCGTCCGTGAGGGCGGCCGCACCGTCGGCTCCGGCGTCGTGACCAAGATCCTGGTCTGAGCCGGGACATTCGTGAATCCGGGGTGGGGGCTTTCGAGCCTCCACCCCTTTTCCCGCCTCACTCGCGGGTTCCCGCCGATCAGGGCGGGAGAGACTGAGAGACTGAAAGGCAACCATGGCCAAGAGAGCACTCGATCGCGAGTATGTCTGGCTCCAGTGCACGGAGACCGGTGACCTGAACTACAGGACCGAGATCCGCGTCAAGGGTGGCATCTCCGAGAAGGTGAAGGAGGGCTTCAAGAAGTTCTGCCCTCGCCTTCGCAAGCACACCCTCCACAAGATCAAGCGGAAGTGAGCACTGCACCCGCCGTGCTTTCACCGTCGGACGCCGATAGCTCAGCTGGTAGAGCAGCGGATTCCAAATCCGCAGGTCGTGGGTTCGATCCCCTCTCGGCGTGCTCCTGATTGAAAGGCACCAATGTCCTCGATGATCTACAAGAGTGGCCAGGGCTACTGGACGCGGCTGATGACTGTCATCGCCGGTGGCCTCATAGGAGTGCTGGGCGCCTACTGGCTGTGGGATGCCGTCGGCGCCGCGCACTGGGGATCGATCCCCAGCATCTATTTTCAGGCGGTCATGGCCTTGTTGGTGTGCACCTTCACCGCCTGGCTCCTGTGGCGCTATGTGGCCGTCTCGCATCGGAGCGTGGACTTCCTCGTGGCCACGGAAGGCGAGATGAAGAAGGTGAACTGGTCCACGCGGCGTGAGCTCGTGGGCTCCAGCATGGTGGTCATCGTCTCCAGCCTGATGATCGCCCTCTACTGCCTTGGATTTGACCTCTTCTTCACCCGCATCTTCACCTGGATGAAGGTGCTCCAGATCGACGAGGGGATGGGCCTTTGATCATGACTGACAAAACCACGGACACCACGACTGGCGAGGCTGCGGGACAATCACCCGCCGCCGAGCCAAAGAAGACCGCCAACATCGGCGTACGCCGCCCACTCACGACCGGCACGGGTTCACTCCTCTCCGGCGGCGTGGCGACGCAGCGCTTGTTCGACCACGCCACGCCGAAGGTGCAGAATCCCGCATCGCAGGCGGGGGTGGTTGATCCGGCCGCCGACCTCCCGATGTACCGCGACGGCATGGACTGGTTCGTGCTTCGCGTGGCTAGCAACAAGGAAGATTCGGTCCGTGTCACGCTCCTTCGCAAGGTGCAGATCGAGGGCATGCATCACCTGGTCGGTCGCATCATGGTGCCCACCGAGAAGAACAAGGTCATCAAGGACCGCCAGCAGAAGATCACCGAGACCAAGCTCTACCCGGGCTATGTCTTCGTCGAGATGCGCCTGGAGCCGGATGGCCGCATCCCCCAGGACGTGTTCTTCCTCATCAAGGAGACCACGGGCGTCGGAGATTTCGTCGGCACCGCGGGCCGACCCACCCCGATGATCCCGACCGAGGTCGAGAAGATGCTGTTCGACTCCCGCAAGCCGGAGGAGTCGGGCAACATCAAGATGGAGTTCGCGAAGGGCGACCATGTCACGGTCATCGAGGGCCCGTTCGTCGGGCACCCCGGGACGGTGGACGAGGTCTTCCCCGATCGCCAGGCCGTCCGCATCCTCGTTACGATCTTCGGGCGCCAGGCTCCACTGGAAGTGGAATACTGGCTCCTCCAGAAGGCCGAGAGCTAAACATGAAGATCACCGTCGCCCGTGCACTCCCGCTTGCCTCCCGTGTAGCTGGGACGGCTGTCGCTTCCATCGCCGCGGCAGCGCTTGCGATGGCGCTGTGGCACCTCCCCGCATGCTCCGTGTACTCCAACTTTCCGCCCGACTCGGCGGATCGATTCGTTGACCCCTACTTCCCGCCGATGCCCCAGGTCATGGCCACCGCGATCCGATTCGCACACTCGGAGCAGGCACCAAATACGCCCTTGATCTGGAACATCCCCGCCGGCGCTCGATACGCGGTGTGGGAAAAGGCAGCGCAGTACCTGCCGGCCGGTGCGGAGCCGATGACCTCTGTGGACCAGAGCGTCTTCAGCCTCCGGCAGATTCGAATCAATGGAGGCCGTGCACAGGCCGACATTGTGTATCGATCCGCAGGAGTGTGGTCGATGGCGACCGTGCACCTGTCCAAGCACGGTCCCATGCAAGTCTTCAGGGCGGACTACCTGCAGTCGTGGACCATCCCCGTCGAGGCGCCGACTCCCAACAGGCCAGCGAAGCCCATCGAGCCGGGCACCGTGGAATCCGCCATCGCCAGCGACCCGAGCATCCCCGCCGGGAAGTGAGACGGCGGGCGCACCTCGCGCACGCCCAGAATCGAGCCCTCATGAACCAGAAGCAGCAGGCGACGGCCAAGGCGCGGACCGCCATCTCGCCGACACGCGAGGAGAACTACGCCGAGTGGTACCAGCAGGTCATCAAGGCCGCGGACCTGGCGGAGAATTCGTCCGTGCGGGGATGCATGGTGATCAAGCCGTGGGGCTTTGCGATCTGGGAGAACATTCAGCGCGTCCTGAACAGCAAGTTCAAGGCCACCGGCCACCGCAACGCCTACTTCCCGTTGTTCATCCCGCTCTCCTACCTGCAGGCAGAGGCGGACCATGTGGAGGGGTTTGCCAAGGAGTGCGCGGTGGTGACGCATCACCGGCTGGCCCCCGGCCCAGACGGCAAGTTGGTCCCGACCGGCGAACTGGAAGAGCCACTCATCGTGCGTCCCACGAGCGAGACGATCATCGGTGTCAGTTTTGCCAAGTGGGTGGAATCGTGGCGAGATCTCCCGCTCCTCATCAACCAGTGGGCCAATGTCGTGCGATGGGAGATGCGCACGAGGCTGTTCCTTCGGACCACGGAATTCCTCTGGCAAGAGGGTCACACCGCGCACGCCACGGCCGATGAGGCAGTTGCCGAAACGATGACGATGCTGGACGTCTACGCGGACTTCGCGGAGAACTGGATGGCCATGCCCGTCATCCGAGGCGAGAAGACCGACGGCGAGCGGTTCCCCGGCGCCGTGGACACCTATTGCATCGAGGCCATGATGCAGGACCGCAAGGCCCTGCAAGCGGGCACCAGTCACTTCCTGGGCCAGAACTTCGCAAAGTCCAGCGGCATTCAGTTCACCGCGCAGGACGGCGTGCTGCAGCATGCGTGGACGACCTCTTGGGGCGTCAGCACGCGACTGATCGGTGGCCTCATCATGACCCACGCCGACGACGACGGCCTGGTGCTGCCGCCCAAGCTGGCACCCGCCCATATCGTCATCCTTCCGATCCTGCGCGACGACGGAAGCAAGGACGCGGTCCTGACGTGGTGCCGTGCGCTCAAGGCGGACCTGGAGAAGCATGTGTACGACGGACAGTGCGTCCAGGTGGAACTGGACGACCGCGACCTTCGTGGTGGCGACAAGACCTGGCAGTGGGTCAAGCGGGGCATCCCGCTGCGAGTGGAAGTGGGACCCCGCGACATGGAGGCCGGTGTCGTCACTCTCTTCCGACGCGACCGAGGCGTCAAGGACAAGCAGGCCGTGGCGCGAGACGAGTTCGTTGGCGAAGTCGTGGCGCTGCTGGACGAGATGCAAGCGGGCTTGCTGGATCGCGCGCGAGCGTTCCGCAGCGCGCACACGCGGGTCATCAACACGAAGGCGGAGTTCGAGTCGTACTTCGCCGCGCCCGCCGTCGCCGAGGGAGTGCCAACCCCGATCCATGGCGGCTTTGCGTGGTCCCACTTCTGCGGCGATCCGGCGGTCGAAGAAGAAATCAAGGATGCCCTCGGCGTGACGGTGCGGTGCATCCCGATCGATGATGCAGATTGCCCTGGTGGTGCGGGTGGGACGCCGGGCGAATGCGTCTGGACGGGTCGACCCAGCCCACGCCGCGTGGTCTTTGCCAAGGCGTACTAGCGCCGATGCCGGCCGCGCTTAGGATGGCGACATGGACATCGTGATCGGACTTGTGGCGGGAGTGGTCGGACTGGTGGTCGGCGGCGTTGTCGCGTGGATCGCCGCGAGCGGGAAGGGTGCAGCAGCGCGCGCAGCCGCCGTGGCCGAAGCCGAATTGCTGCGCAAGCGAGATGCCGAGGTGCGCGCTGAGCGGGACGCCGCCCGAGACGAGACGAAGGAACAGTCGCGCTCCCGCGAGGACGCCGAGGGTCGTGCCAAGGTGGCCGAAGTGTCGCTGCGCGAAGGGCTCAAGGCGGCCGAGGACGCACGCTCCGAACTGCAGAAGCGGCTCACAGAGGCATTGGCCAAGATGGAGGCCACCTTCAAGGCCACCAGCGGCGACGCACTCAAGCAGCAGTCCGAGGCGTTCTTGCTGCACGCGAACGCACAATTCAAGGCGCAGCAGGCGCTGGCCACGCAGCAATCGGAGGCGCGGCAAGAGCAGGCCAAGCAAGACTTGGAAGCACGGCAGAAGTCGATCGCGGAGACGATGAAGCCGATCTCCGAGCAATTGCAGAAGCAACAGGAGTTGGTGACGAAACTCTCCGAGAAGCAGGAGGGCGATGCCAAGACCTTTGCGGAGCAGTTCCGCAACATCGCTCAGTTGCAGACGCAGGCTCGGGAGGCCGCCATGAAACTCTCAGCCGCGATGCGCGACAATCGCCAGCGCGGGCAGTGGGGAGAGGTGGCGCTCAAGAATGCCGTTGAGTTCGCTGGGATGAACGCCCATGTCGACTTTACCGAACAAGCGACCTTCGAAGGGGTCGACGGCGAGCGACTGCGCCCTGACATGGTGGTCCGGCTCCCCGGCAATCGAGCCATTCCAGTGGACTGCAAGGTCCCGATGGACTCGTACCTCGTGGCGGTGGACGAGTTGCTGGACGAAGCCGTCCGCGCGCAGGCTCGGTCACAGCACGCCGCGGCCGTGCGCTCGCATGTACTGGCACTCTCCAGGAAGAACTACGCGGCGAGCGTGGATGGAGAAGTGGACTACACCGTCCTCTATATCCCCGTCGAGAGTGCGCTCAGTGCAGCGATGGAGGAGGATGGCGACCTGCTTCAGTACGCGATTGGACGCCGCGTGCTGGTCGTCGGAGGCAACGCCCTGGTGCTGCTCTTGCGAACCGCGCATGTCTACTGGGCCAACGACCAGGTCACGCGCAACGCGCAGGACATCGGCGCCGAGGCGCAGGAACTCTGCAAGCGCGTGGCTACCTATGTGGGTCATGTCGCCCGCGTCGGCAAGAGCCTGGAGGGGACCGTCAAGGCGTACAACGAATCCCTCGGGTCTCTGGAGTCTCGCGTGCTTGTCTCGTCCAACAAGATTGCCAAGCTCGCGGCGGCCGAGGAGTCGGAAGAGCCGGCACCGGTGGACGTGGCGATACGGCCGCTGCGCGAGTTGCCGGGCGGCGAGCCCGAACCGCCGGGGGCCTGAGGCTGCCGTCGCGGTGAAGGGCGCCTGTCCGAAAACCAACGTGGTCCCATCACATTCTCCCGTTCAAGGGCGTTTTCTGATGGGACCAAGGCCGAATTCGCGCAACCTCACCTCGCGTGGTCCGACCCACCAAGGTCCGGCACCACATCCCAGTGCCAGAGCACTCGATTGCTGTGCTCGAAGCCGAGCACGCTCACGCTCCCGGCACGCAGCGCGAGGTTGGCACCAAGCGTGGCGCCGTGTTGCAGGAACACCGCGGCCATGACGCGCGACACATGGCCGTGCGCAAACACGGCGCAGTGTCCCGGCACGGCGAGGCAGCGATCGATGACGCGCTGGCATCGCTGGGCCACCTGAGCCAACGTCTCGCCCTGCGGGCACCCGTCGCGCCAAAGATCCCAGCCCGGCCGGCTCGAAACGATCTCCTTGGTGGTCACGCCCTCATACTCGCCGTAGTCCCACTCGGACAGGTCTGGGTCGATCTCCGGATGGGTGCTCACGCCCGCGAGGATGCAGGTCTGGATCGCGCGCTGGCGCGGGCTGGAGAGCACCAGCTGGAACGATGGTCGCGACACCATGGCGCGCAAGCCCCGCGCGGCATCTTCTCCGGCGGTCGTCAGCGGAATGTCACTGACCCCGGTGTGCTTGCCGGACTTGCTCCACTCGGTCTCGGCGTGGCGAATGAGCCAGATCTGTTTGCCGTGGTCAAACGGCGCGGCGTGGGCGGCTTGCCCGTCGGCGCATTCGGTGCCGTGCCGGGTGTGCGTGACCGGCGGCGATGCGCCAGGCTGGCTCGAGTCCACCATCACGACTCCTTGCGCTCGATGCGCGGGAAGAGCGCGGTCTTGGCAATCGCCGCACCGACGGGAATCTCTCCGTAACGTGCCAATGCAGCAAAGTCCCCGGCCGAGCAGCCCGCCTCGGTCACGCGCGCGATCGACACGGACCCACACGCCGCACAGCCGGCCGGCACTCCACCAAACGCCTGCGCCAGCTGGTCCATCTTCTCTGGCAGGAAGGGCAGGAGCAGGACGCCGGCCACGCGCACCGTCTGTGTGCACTGCGCCAGGATGCTGTGGACCTTGGACATGTTCTCGGCGTTGGATGGGTCCTTCGCCAGCTTGAAGGGTTCGGTTCTATTGATGTAGGCGTCGACATCGCGTAGCAGGTCCAGCGCCGCACGCGCGGCCAAGACCAGGTCGAAGTCCTCCATCGCCTCGCGCCACGTGGCGACGGCTGCACCGCACCGCACCACCCAGCACTGAATGGCATCCCGGGGGGCAGGCATGCCCGCGACCCCCGCCGCTCCCGCGCCCGCATCCACGGATCGTCCCACACGAGAATCCATCGGCATCGTCCCGCCGCAGTACTTGCCCACCATGGCACCCACGCGGGATGCACAGTTGCCCACCAGGTTCACCAGCTCGGCGGTGTACATCTCGTGGAAGTGTGCGGCGCGGAAGTCGGCGTCGGCGGCCTGCAAGGGACCTTGGGTGGCCATGTACCAGCGCCAGGCGTCCAGCCCGTAGGTGCCGATGTACCTGTCAATCGTCGGCAGGTCGATGAAGTTGCCCATCGACTTGCTCATCTTCTGGCCGTCGGCAATCCAGAATGAATGCGCGTGGATTCGCCTGGGAAGTGGGAGCTCCAGCGCCATCAGCATCGCTGGCCAGATAACCGCATGAAACCAGAGGATCTCCTTGCCGATCACGTGGTACTGCGCCGGCCAGTAGGTCGATCGCGCTGCCGCGAGCGCCGCAAGTGTGGCATCATCGCTCTCGTGTCCCGTGCCGCCAGCAGTGCTGCCCTCGGGCGCGGTGGATTCTGCGATCCCGAGCGAGTTGGCCAGCTCTGCGCCAACGCCCATCGCCGTGACATAGTTGAGTAGCGCATCGATCCAGACATAGACCACATGGCGCCCGTCGCCGGGGAACGGGATGCCCCAGGCGAAGTTGGTGCGCGTGATCGGGACATCCTGAAGGCCGTCACGGAGGCGGCCGAGCACCTCATTGAATCGACCCTGCGGCTGGACAAAGCCCGGGTTGGCGGCGAAGAATGCCTCGAGCGGCTTCTGGAACTGGCTCAGCCGGAAGTAGTAATTGTCCTCGCTCGCGCGCACCAGGTCGCGGCCGGAGATCGGGCTCTTGTAGCCCAGATCCTTGGCCCTTGTCTCGGTGTAGTACTCCTCCTGGCCCTCGTCGTACCAGCCCTGGAAAGTGCCCAGCGTCACGGCGCCGCGCGCAGCGAGCGCCTTGAGGAAGGCCTGCACCTGGCGAATGTGCCTGGGCTGCGTCGTGCGGATGAAGTCGTCGCAGGTGATGCCAAAGGTGCCAAGCACTCGCTGGAATTCCGCGGCGTTCTCGTCCGCCAGCGCCTGCGGGGTGATGCCGCGCGCCGTGGCGCTCTTTTCCACCTTCGCACCGTGCTCGTCGGTGCCGGTGAGGAAGAAAGTCGATCGACCCTGCAGCCGAGAGGCCCGCGCCCAGACATCGCTGATGATGGTGGTGTACGCATGGCCGATGTGGGGTCGGTCATTGACGTAGTAGATCGGGGTGGTGATGAAGGCCGCGTCGGCTCGGGAACTAGGCATGGGGGTCGATCCGCAGGGTCGAAGGGATCGATCCCTGAATTCCGATCCAATCATAGATCCCGCCAGTCCACTCGCTCGCGCGGTGCGGAGAGCACCGCCCTGCGCAGGCGCGCCAACTCCGTTGGGTCCTCGCCCTCCAGCGCCCACACCAGCCCAGGCTGCGTGAAGACGAGCGTGGCGAACATGGATGCGGCACGTCCACCGCGCCCATCGCTCATGGAGACCGTGCCGACCGCGATCGGGTGCGGTCGGCTGAAGATGTCAAACATCGCGAGCGGCTCCGATGATCGACCCACCGACAGGATCACGAGGGATTCCGGTCCGAACGAGGCTGCGCTGGCCGGAGCGAGCGCCACATGGAGGACCGCGCCCGGCCACTGGGGCCCTTCGACGGCCACGGATGCGCCCGTGACTCGCCACCCATACGACTCAACATCCGGCAGCACGGGCGCCGGTTCCGAGGTGAACGCCAGGCCCACCAGGTCGCGCACCGTGGCGTGGCTGCCGTCGCCGCGATGACGCAACTCTTCGCGTGCGACGGCCGTGGCGCTGAGCCACTCGCGCGCGGATGGCAGAGGGGATGGATCGAGTCGAGGAGCTGGACCAGGCAGCCACGGCAGCAGCAGCACAAACGAAAGAACGATGCCGAAGACGCCCACCACGGCGAACCAACTGTGGCGACGGGCCCTAGGATGTGGATTGGAGTTCTCCACGGGCCCCGCGTCGGTTCGAGGCACTCCGCTCGCCCCGCTCGCCCCGCTCGCCCCGCTCGCCATGTCAAGACCTGGATCCATCGCACTCACTGTACTCCTGCTCGCGGGCAGCCTGTCCGGCAGGGCCGCCGGACAAGGCGCCTTGGATGTCTCCGGGGGTCGAGCCCTTGATGTACGCGGGCAAGGCGATGCGCTGGATGCCAACCTGAGCACGCGGGGAAGGTCCAATCGCGCGGTTCCGCAGCAGGACTTTCGCGCGCGCAACTTGGTGGTCACCAAGGATGTCGGGGACGGGCGCGGGTTCCGTGGCTCCATCGGGTACCGCGCCGCGGACGATTTTCAGGGATCGTTGGGGTCGGAGACGCTGAGCTCGTTCCGCTCCTACAGCGCCTCCAGCGATCCGCTGCTCTTCCAGTCGCTCGCCGGGTCTGGTCGATATGACACCGCGCAAGGCGTCAACATGCTGGAGTACCGCCGCGGTTTTGGGCTCGGGCCTGCCGGTGCCGTATCCACCGAGCTCGCTGCGCACAGCGTGCGCGGCCCCGACAACGCGATGCTCCTGGTGGCGCGACAGGCCTTGAACCGGCGCGTGGATGCCGACTCCTCGGCGTCGATCCTCCAGTTTGATGGCCGGCCGCGTGTCATGCAGGAACTTGCCACCGCCAGCCTGGTACTCAACCCGGTGTCCGGGTGGCATGCGGTGGAACCGCGGTACACCGAGTTGACTCGCTACCTCTCTCCCTACGACCTGGCTCGGCTGCGATACCTGGAACGAACGCTGTCCACGACGGGCGTCATTCAGCCCTTCAACTCCCGCCTTCGCAAGAAGGTGGAGTCGGCGAGCCTCGCCACCGTGCAGTCGGAGCGGAGCACCACTTTGGCCCCGGAGTCGTACTGGCGCGCCTCCGACTCCATCGAGGGGAGGCTCAAGGCACGGGGTGAGGTTGACCTGCCGCTCTCGATGGAACGCATCCGTCGCCAACTCGGCGATGCGGAACTTTGGCAGCAGGATCTCATCGATGCCCGGCTCAATCCGTACCGCGACCTTGGCCGTAAGGTCGATCCTGGCGATCCCGCCGCGGCGGGCGTGGAGGCCGAGGACGCGTGGGACCCGCATGCTGCTGCGGAGGTGCTGCGCCACGCGGAGTCACTGTCCACACTGGTTCCACAAACCGACGGTCGCGCGACCACGCTGCTCCGGGCTGGGCAGGAGGCTCTCCAGGACGGGCGATACACATCGGCTTCGAGGCTCTTCGAGAGCGCCACGCTCCTGTCGCCCAACAACCCACTCGCGAAGGCGGGCCGCGCCGTGAGCGATCTCGCGGGCGGACTCCCGTCCACGGCCGGATTGCGGCTCCGGGTGCTCTTTGTCTCGCATCCGGAGATGATTGCGATGCGCCTGGATCCGTCGCTCCTTCCCACCGAGCGGCGGCTTCGCGATGTCGGCGGCACGGCGCTGCAACTTGGCGCCAGGGCACCCATCGGCGAAAAAGTGGACCTCGGCCTGGCGGCGGCCTTCTGTGGCTTTCAGTTGAGCGACACAGCGCTCACACGCGCCGGGCTGGACCTCATGGCGGAGGACCCTTCCTCTGGCGACCTGACCACGGTGCTTCGCGACATCTGGCTGGCGCCTGCGAACTGAGCTGCGCTGCGCCGTCGTCGCCGCCGCACCGCCCACCTTGGTGCCTACCCTCGCAAGCTGGCGCTTGACGCGATCCCCAGACTTTCAAACACGCGCCGCGTCGCATCGGAACGATTCAGGGTGTAGAAGTGGAGTCCCTCGACGCCGTGGTCGAGGAGGTCGCGGCACTGCTCAGACGCCCAGTGGATGCCCACGCGCCGCACCGCGTCGGGATCGACCCCGGCCCTCGCGACGGAGCGCAGGAGCGGCGCGGGGAATCGTGTGCCCGCCGCCAGCTGCGCCATTCTCCGCAGGCCCGCGACGCTGGTGATCGGCATGATGCCTGCGATGAGCGGTTGCGTGACCCCGGCAAGTCGGCATCGGTCTCGCCAATCCAGGAACGCTCGATTGTCAAAGAAGAGCTGCGAGATCACGAAGTCAGCACCGGCGTCCACCTTGGCCTTGAGGTGCTCCATCTGGAGGAGCGTGTTGGGCGTCTCGGGGTGACCCTCGGGGTAGCCCGCCACGCCGACTTCAAGCGATGGATGCGTTGCACGGACACGGGCCACCAGCTCGGCGGCGAATCGAAACTCGCCCTTGGGTTCCGCCTCGGTCGCCGTCCCGTTCGCAGGTCGATCTCCCCTGAGGCAGAGGATCGATTCCACTCCCTGCGTGGCGTAGTCAGCGACCACCCGGTCGATTTCCGCGCAGGATTGCCCGACGCAGGTGAGATGGGGGAGCACGCACAGGGGCGTGGATGTCCGGATGCGCTGGACGACGGCCCGCGTGCGGTCCCGGCTGGAGCCACCGGCGCCATGGGTGACGCTTACGAACGAGGGGTGCAGGGGGTCCAACGCCGCGATGGACTCGAACAGCGTCTCGGAACCGGACTCGTCCGCGGGCGGGAAGAACTCAAAGCTCAGGGTGGGACCAGAGTTTCGTGCGAGGTCGGCGATCCGCATGGGCTGCATCGTAGGGGCGACCTCATGCGTCGTAGACTCATGTCGTGCCAACGCGATCGCACATTCCCAGACCGGCTGCTCGGCGCCTGTCGCTCTACTTGAGGGAATGCGAGTCCCTGCTCACGCAGGGAGTGCCCACCGCCAGCAGCGAGAGCCTTGGCGCCAGGCTGGGCCTCAGCGCCGCGCAGGTGCGCCGTGACCTCGCCTATGTGGCACAGGCGGGACAGCGGGGTGTTGGCTATGACATGGCCACGCTGGTCACGGTTCTGCAGGAAGGCTTTGGCCTGGAGCGACCGTGGCGCGCGGTCTTGGTCGGAGTGGGAAACATTGGGCGCGCGCTGCTCAGCTACGCGCCATTTCGCGAGTCGCGGGTGGCCATCGTCGCCGCGGTCGACTGCGATCCGGCCACGATCGGCTCGCAGTGGGGTGGTCGAACCGTGGAGTCCATGCAGTCGCTGGGTGAAGTCGTGCGTCGCGGGGGCATCGAACTGGGGGTAATCGCCGTGCCCGCCTCGGCGGCACAGTTGGCGGCGGACGACTTGGTGGCAGCGGGCGTTCGAGGCATCCTGAATTTCGCGCCCGTGCAGGTGACGGTGCCGGAAGGGACAGCCTGCAGTCATGTCGATGTCTCGGTGGAACTCCGCTGCCTGGCGATGGAGGTGGCGCTTGGCGGGGAGCATCGACCACGGCGCGGGCGAGTGGGAGCTCGATCCAGGTGAAGCAGGCTGGCATGGCAGGCGGTGCGGTTGCGATCGGCCTGTGCCTGGGCGGTTGTCGTGGCACGGTCCTCTCTCCCAGTCTCAACGATTCCCTCCGGCGGGAGATCGCGCAGAAGGATGTTGAGATTCTCGCACTGAAGGCGCGAGTCGGCGAATTGGAGACCGCCGTCGCGTCGATGCCCGTCGCGTCCGTGGACGACCTCGAGGTTCCCCGGGTGGCTGGGATCCGGATCGGCAGCCGGACGGGTATCGATCCAGACCACCCCGACATCCTCCGCGTCTGGATCGAGCCCTTTGATGGTCGGGAGCGATTCATTCAGGTCTCCGGGATGATCTCGATTCGGGCATCCTGGGACGCGGGTGGCCAAGCGGAGAACCCTGCCAGTCCGATCGAGGTCCAGTTTGGCCCGGCACAGGTGCGCGAGGCCTGGCGCGGCGGACCGTTTGGCGGTGCCTATGCCTTCAAGATCCCGCTGCAGCCCGACGCCACCCGGCCGCAGTCGGGAAATCGCTCCCTCAGGGTCGAAGTGACGCTCGCGCCGCAGGGAGTCAACCGGACCTTGACCGCCACGCTGCCAGACGAGCCACAGAAAGGGTCGACCCCATGACGCGCGTAGGGCGGGCACCGCATCCAACTCCATCGGCGCCGAGATGGCTCCTTCCCCTCTCGCTTGTGGTCGCGGCCTTGGCGACCACCATGGGTTGTCATCGGAAGTTGTTCCCGGCCAACCAACCGCGCACGCAATTCGAGACCTATGACCGGCTCCGAGCGCAGGACTCGCAGACGGAAGAGACCGATGTGTACGGACGATCGCAACCGGCCCTTCGCGCACGACTGACCCCATCGACGCAGTGATGCATCGAGCGGCCCGGCATGATTTCGATCGATCGTCACACTCTGCACAAGTCGAGCCGCTGCGCATGCCGATGATCCTGAGAGTCGTGCACCAGGCCAGCCCAGCCATCGCCAACCACCGCCGGGCCAGGATTGTCTGGACCTCGTTGATTAGCGCGTCCACGATGGTCGTTGGCGCGCTCTTGCTCAGCGAGTCCAGTGGGACTTCGGGGGACGCGGTGCTGCATGCCCCATTCACCCCACCGGCGGTGAGCGTGGTGAGCATGGCATCCGCGCACGGTGCCTCAGCCACGGATGCGGGAGTCGCTGGCCCGGTCACCTCGGGCACCGACCAGTCCATCGCCCCGCGAGGGACGGCCCTGGCTGCGGACCGATGGAAGACCATCGTCATCCACCACTCCGGCACACCCGGTGGCACGCCCGAATCGATCGCTCGCCAACATGTGGAGCAGGGGCGGGCCGGGTTGGGCCACCACTTTCTCGTGGGGAACGGTTCCGGTCTTTGGGACGGAGCCATCCATGTGGGCTACCGGTGGGACCGGCAGCTCCCCGGCGCGCACTTGAACGCCGACTTCGTGACGCACCCGACCGGGACGGCGCGACCGGTCTCGCTGACCAGTTCGGAGTTGCTGGACGGGTCAATTTCGATCTGCCTGGTGGGGGATGGCGACCGGAGGGAGTTCACGGAACGCCAACTCCACGAAGTCCTCCGGCTCGTGACGCGCCTCCAGCGCGAGCTGGGCATCCCAGCCGAGCGCGTCTACCTCGGCTCGGACCTCAAGGGTTCGACCGGGCCCGGCGTCCACTTCCCTGCGGCGTGGTTTGAGTCCAACTTGGACCCGCAGGTCGGCACAAACTGAGCCGATCCTTGCAGGATGGGCTCGTGAGGGACTAGAATCACCAACTCATTTCTCTGGCTGCTCTGGCAGCCTGGGGTCGAATGACCCCCCCACAGTTGGTGTGCCGATTCAGGCCGGTGCACCGACCCCATCCCCTCGCCCTGCATCATCGCGCCAGTGTCTGACGCCGACCCCAAGCACCTGTATGGCCAGCGCATCATTGCGCGCGTGGGGACCGGTGCGCGCTCGGTGCTCTATGTGGTCCAGGACCCAAAAACGAAGGAGCTGGCGACGCTCAAGCATGTGCGCCTGGAAGATTCCGACAAGGATGATCGCTGGCTGGTGCAAGTGGAGCAGGAGCATGTCGTGGGGACGAAGGTCACGCACCCATGCGTTCGGGGCGTGAAGCAGATCTACCGCTCGCGAGAGGGAATCAAGTTCTGGAAGCGCATCGAAGTCGGCCTCCTGATGGAGTTCGTGGACGGCGCCAGCCTGGACTCGCTCCCACTCAGCAGCAACCTTCAGGCCGTCCAGATTTTCTCCAAAGTGGCCCGTGGGCTGGCCGCCATGCACGAGGCCGGCTTTGTCCACGCCGACATGAAGCCCAACAATGTCCTGGTGACGCAAGACGGCGTGAAGGTCATCGACCTTGGGCAGGCCTGCAAGGTGGGCGACACCAAGAAGCGAGTCCAGGGCACACCCGGGTACATCGCGCCCGAGCAGGGACACCGGGAGTCCATCACGGCGTTCACCGATGTCTACAACTTTGGCGCCACGATGTACTGGCTGCTGGTGCACGATGTCATTCCGACGGTCGTGCCGCCTGGGTCAGTGGATGGTGCCGTCAAGGCCATCCCAACGGCCAAGTTGCGGCGCGCCGACCCCCCGCATGTCCGCAACGCAAGCGTCCACCCTGACCTGAGCAAGCTGGTGCTGGATTGCGTCGAGCCACAGGTTGGGGACCGTGTCCGGTCGATGGCCGAGGTGGCGGACCGGCTGGACGCGCTGGCCGGTGAACTCGCCAAGGCGAAGGATGGCATGCCCCTCAGGCTCACGGATCGTGCGATGCAGATTTCGGCTGATCTGTAGATGAAAGCGACGACCGGCCCGCGGGGGAATGATGCCCCGACAGGCACCCCGGGGCTCCGCGATGACTAGGCTCTGCGAATGGTCCGACCCGTGAGATGGTTGTGTTTCCCCGTGGGCTGCGTCGCCGCGGTGGCGATGATCGCGCCGCCAGCACCGACCGCCGGCACCGGCCTCGGCGGCGAGGACGACGACTCGCGGTTTCTGTCCATCGACAGCCTTGACGAAGCTCGGGAGTTGGAGGCGCGCCTCCGTGCGGGTGCGGACCGTGCACGCGCGGCCAGTGTCATCATCATCATTCGGGGCGACCGCCAGACTCCGGGCGCCACCGGCTCAGGCACCATCATCTCCAGCGATGGCTGGATCGTGACCGCAGGGCACGTGGGCGACGAGGCCGGTCGTCCCTGCGAAGTGCGACTCGAAGACGGCACGAAACTCCAAGGCATGACCGCGGGCATGGTGTTCCAGGGTGTTCGAGACTGGGGACTGCTGAAGGTGGATCCAAAGGGTCAATCGTTGCCGTTCGTGTCGATGGTCGATCCCGAGCCGCTCCCCCGTGGTTCCTGGCTGTGTGTCCACGGGCACACCTACGGTCCGGAGCTGGATGCCTGGACGCCTCCGGCGCTTCGAATCGGCCGAGTTCTGGCGCAGAACGAGATGGCGATGCTGGTGGACGCGCCATTCGCGAGCGGCGATTCTGGCGGGGGCGTCTTCACCATTGATGGCGACCTCATCGGCATCGTCTCCAGTGCCGGCGAACTGGTGTGGCAAAGCACCGCGACTAGCCTGCGACCGGTTCTGCCAGACCTTGATCGACTCAAGGCGGAACTGCCGGCGGGTGCATTCGCGACGATG
>JAQCEQ010000037.1 GCA_027618565.1 Planctomycetota bacterium
AGGCACTCGCGCCATCGGAGGAATCTGGTGGCGAGCAGCTCACGCACCTTGACAAGGTGCTCATCGACGCGGCGGTGGCCCACGCGGTCGGCCAAGTTGGGGCCCACACGACCACGCAACTGCGCGAGATCGCCGCCACCTTCTCGCTCCTGAACCTGAAGCGCCCCCAGTCCTGGTTCCACCTCGGATTCGTCGAGGCGCTTACTGCGCAGGATCTCCCAGCCCGGACCGGTGCCGACAACGATGCCCGCCGCGCATGGCATCTGGCCGGCTGGCTTCTGGGGCATGCGCGACGGGATCTGGATGAAGCGCCCGCTCGCTTCGAGGCGCTCGCGGACGACGATCAGCGGACCTTGCTTCGCCACGCACCTGCTGCGCGGGTGGTCGCGCCGACGATGCTGGTTCGATTGGCCTTCGAAGGGCGCATCGATGCCCTTGCGCCCTGGGTCCAGCATGCGAATGCGGATCTGGACTGGCTCCAGCTTCCCATCGAGGAAGCGCTCCACGCCGGTGAATCGGCCAGCGTGCTCACGCTTCTGGAGACCCTCGAGTCCAACGAAATCGTGCTTCGGCGAGAGACGCTCCTCAACGACGCAGCCGTGACGCCGCATCTTCCAACCTGGAGTCACCTTCGCGCCGAGGCCCTCCGGGCGCAGGGTCGCTTTGCGTTGGCGCTAGAAGTGGCGGGAAACGCCCTGGCGTACCTGCGCCATGTGCAGTCGCGCCGGGCAGCCGCGACGTCGGGTGTGGATCTGGATGCCGTGATCAGGAGCCTCGTGGCACGGCTCATGGCCACCACGTTCCTCTCCGACGCCCACATCGAACGCGCAGAGTCCGTCTGGTTCAGCGAGCGGCTCACTCCCTCCGCCATCTGGACGATGTACGGGAGTCAGCTCGGACCGTGGTGCGCGCTGCTGAGCGAGGCGGATCGACCCCACATCGGACTCGCCTACATGGCTGCACTTGTGGCCGCGTGCGGGAGCGAGGAGGAGACGGACGACTTCCAGGAACCGGCGGCACGCGCGCTGGAAGGCGCGATCACGCAACTCCAACGACGAGACCTCCCCGTGTATGCGGCGCTGCTCCCGCGCTGCGAGGTGCTGCGCGCGCTGCTGCTTACGCTCAAGCAGGACACCGACGCGGGCGTGGCGTTGCGCGCGATCCAGGAAGTCCTCCACTACGACGAACAGCACTCGCCGCTCCCGGGACCCATCGTGGAGCCACTGGTGGTACGTGGCCTGGGACTGGAAATCCCGGAGGTTGCTCAACTGGTCGTGCCCCGACTTGGCGGCGACTTCCGAAACCTTCTCACCGATCAATGGATCCGCGAGGCGTTTGCGAACGATTCCATTCGCGATGCGATGCTCGTCCGCACGGACGAATGGCTCCGCGAGGCCACCGCGACGGACGCATGGGAACTTGGCGCCCGGATGTTCCGTGCATTGTGCGACCTGCCGGGCCGCGGATGCGTGGCGGGGCCAATCGCCGACAGTCTCCTCGCCCTCGTGGAGAACACCAACCAGTACGCCGACCGCTTGATCACGCTGCTCGTGGACGGCGATCGCTGGCAGAAGGTCTGGACTGACCGCGAGGACTTTGAGGCGATTCGAGGCGTGCTGGCGCTTCGCACCAACTGTCCCCTGATTCGGGATCCTGCGATCGCGGGGCTCGCCGGCGCTGTCTACACCGCCGCGGCGCGAAAGTGCCGCACCGAGGCACTGGCGCTGGTCGAACTCGCGCAGCAGCTTGGGGCGGCACCGGAGTTGCTGGAATCTCTCCGTCATGCGATCGACTGCCAGGCACCGGCACCCAGGTCCAAGCGCGCGACCAGCGCAAGCCGCCGCGTGCGCGTCCTGTTCGTCGGCGGAGACGAGCGCCAGAGGAACGAGGTCGACAGGATCAAGGCGCTCATCGACGGCTCCGACCCGGCGGTCACGCCGGTCTTCGTCTTCCCTGGCTGGCACTCAAACTGGAGGGCCTCCGTGGACGATGTCGAGCGCAAGCTTCCGTCGGCGGAGATCGTCGTAATGATGCGCTACATGCGCACGATGTTCGGCGAGAATGTTCGAAGGCTCATCAACAAGCGGGGCATCCAGTGGCGCATGTCCACGGGCCACGGCCCCCACTCCATCGCGGATGCCGTGGTTGACGCCGCTCGGACGGTGCGCGGGGAGTGACGGTCCGGGGCGCCAGCCGCCTCACATCTTCGCCCGGATCGCGGTCCAACGCCCCTGGAGGTTCTTGCCGGGGCACGAGGTCTTCGCGTCGCTCCATTCGCGGTGGCTCTTGAGGTTGGACCTGGACACCTTCCACTGTGCCTTTGCCGTCCGCACAACCCTCTCCAGCGATGCCAGCTGTGCCTGGGTCGGCTGCTGCACCTCGAAGTTGCCGATCACCAGGATGCCGATGTTCCCCTCGTTGTGATTCTTGACATGCGCGCCTTGCCACTGGAGGGGTCGACCCTCCCAGACTCGGCCAGCACGGTCGATCACCACGTGGTAGCCGATGTCGCCCCATCCCTTGTTGCGATGGGCGCGGCGGATGAATTCGATGCGCGCCTCTGACGATGCCACATCCTCTCCCCAGAACACCGTGGGCATGCCGTCGTGGTGAATCGTGATATGCCCAATCGGGAGCATCGGGTTGACCAGTGCGGTGGCCGTCCCCTCTGATGCCCACTCCATCCGAGGTCGTGCGCCCAGATACACCACGGCTGGACTTCGCGTCGATGCGACCGCCGTGGCGTCGCTCGCGATGGAGGGCTTGGCGCGCGCGTCCTCGGTGGCGTCATCGTCATAGACCGATGTGTAGGAGGGTCGACCCTTACCCACTTCGTCTGCCCAGACGGGACCCGGCGTCCAGCCGGAGTCGCCACCTGACGCCAGCTTCCTGCCAGTTGAGCTGCACGCTGCCAGCGCACCCAACCCGAACAGCACAAAAGAACGGCGGGCGATCGAACCGACCACCCTCCCGAGCGCGCCGGCCTCCGTGGAATCGGGCTGTGGGACCATTCGAGTCACAGGCAGAAAGGTATCGTCCAACTTCCCCGGCGGGTTGCAGATTCGCGCTGGAATCTGGGCGGGAAACAACGATTGCAACCGCCAAACCGGCAGGTCAGTCGACTCGTCCGCGGGGCCGTCGGCGGAGCACTCGGCGAGCCGTGCCAAAGGGCTTTGCCGCGCTCGTTTTTCTCGCCGTTGCGGTAGAATCCGGGGTCGGTTTCGCGGCCTCGCGGACCCACCAGGACACGCATGACCCAGCCCCCCGCCAGCGAACTCCCCACCGTCGACAACGGCAAGTACACCTCGGAGGAGATTCAGGTTCTAGAGGGGCTGGAGGCGATCCGCAAGCGTCCCGGCATGTATGTCGGCGGCACCGGCCTCAACGCCGTGCACCAACTGGTCTACGAGTGCGTGGACAACTCCATCGACGAAGCGATGGCGGGGTTTGCCACGCAAGTGGAGGTCCGGATCGGAGTGGATGGCTCGTGCACCGTCCAGGACGACGGTCGCGGCATGCCCGTGGACCCGATGCGCCACGACAACCCAGCCATTGACGGCCGATCCGCCGTGGAGGTCATCCTGACCGAGGTCCACGCCGGGGGCAAGTTTGACAACAACGCCTACAAGGTGTCGGGCGGGCTGCACGGCGTGGGCGTCAAGTGCGTCAACGCGCTCTCGGAGTGGACCGAAGTAGAGGTGCACAAGGACGGCAAGGCGCACCGTATCGCGTTCTCCCGAGGCGCTGTCACGGAACCGCTCCATGTGGTGCGCGAGGGGTTGGGTGCGCGAGATCGTGGCACGCGGATCTCGTTCCTCCCCGACGCGGAGGTCTTTCCCGACATCGAGTTCCGCTACGACACGCTGGAGTTTCGTCTGCGCGAGTTGGCCTATCTCAATCCCGGCGTCAAGATCCGATTCGTCGACGAGCGCGTCGATGATTCTGGGCAGATTCGCACGCAGACCTTCTGCGACAACGACGGGATTCGCGCCTATGTCACCTACCTGAACGAGGCGAAGTCGATCCAGTCCAGCTGCATCGGCATCGTCCGCGAGGACGAGGCGCGCGGGTTCTGTGCCGACATCGCGTTTCAGTGGACCGATGCCACCAGCGAGAACATCCTGGCGTTTGGCAACAACATCCGAAACCCCGACGGCGGCACGCACCTTTCGGGCTTCAAGACCGCGCTCACGCGTGTCGTGAACGGGTACGCCCGCCAGAACGGGTTGGTCAAGGACCTCGTTCCGAGTGGGGAGGATTTGCGCGAGGGGCTGACCGCGGTCGTCTCCGTCAAATTGCCCAACCCGCAATTCAACAACCAGACCAAGGAAAAACTCCTCAACGAGGAGATCGAGGGCTTCATCAGCCAGGCGCTGGGCGAAGAGTTCACCGCGTGGCTGGATAAGAATCCTGCCGAGGCCAAGAAGATTTGCCAACGCGCGGTGCTGGCGGCGGAAGCTCGCGAGGCGGCCCGGAAGGCTCGCGACCTGGTCAAGCGCAAGGGAGCGCTTGGCGACTCTGCGCTGCCGCAAAAACTGGCGGACTGCTCGTCCAGCGATGTAGAGAAGACCGAGATCTTCATTGTCGAGGGCGACTCGGCCGGCGGCAGCGCCAAGGGCGGCCGCGACCATGTGCACCAGGCCATCCTTCCCCTGCGCGGCAAGCTCCTCAATGTCGAGAAGTGCCGGCTGGACAAGGTGCTGGCCTTCGAGGAAATCCAGACGCTGGTGCAGGCCCTGCAATGTGGCATCGGCGCGGACATGGACATCGCCAAGCTCCGCTATGGCCGCATCATCATCATGACCGACGCCGATGTGGACGGCAGCCACATCCGCACGCTCCTCTTGACCTTGTTCTTCCGACAGATGACGGAACTGGTGCGGACGGGACGCATCTACATCGCGCAGGCGCCGCTCTACCAGATCGCCCGCGGGAAGCAAGTCCAGTATGTCCTGAGCGACCGCCAGATGGGCGCGACGCTCGGCGCGCTGGCGCTCAAGCACTCCGTCCTGGTCGTGCGCGGAGACGACGGGCGTGTCTCGCGCCGCGTGGAGGGGACTGAGCTGCAGCAGCTGCTGCGCAAGATCGAGCGGCTGGAGGAACTGGCCACGATCAGTCGCCGCCGCGGCATCCTCTTCACACGCCTGATCGAGAGCCGTGACCAGCGCGGCGGGTTGCCACGATGGCACCTGGCCTGGGGCGCGGGCGATGCGCTGTGCCGGACCGAGGAGGAGGCTCGGGAGATGGCCTCCGAGAAGAAGTTGACCATCGTCGGCATGAACGAGGGCGAGGACTCGGGCACCGGCAACGGAAACGGCAGCGGGAACGGCAGCGCCAGCAGCCACTCGAACGGCGCCGTGAGTGGCTCCGCCACCGCCGCCGCCGCACACGCCGCGCGTGCGGCCACGCTGCGGGAGCTCCACGAGAATGCCGAGCTGGAGCGGATCTTCGCGGCCCTGGAGCAGTCGGGGCTCTCGCTCTCCAACTACGCCACGGTCCAGCAAGAGGGTGTCACGGGCGAGAAGTTGCCCACACGATTCGGCTGGCTGGTCGCCAGTGACAAGGATGGCCAAGAGCCCGAGATGGTGGAGGCCGCCAACATTCCGGCGATCCTGGGGACGCTCCACGACGTCGGCCGCCGCGGCATCGAGATCAAGCGCTTCAAGGGCTTGGGCGAAATGGAGGCGGAGCAACTCTGGGAGACGACGATGGACCCGGCTCGGCGCACGCTCCTTCGCGTGAGCATGGAAGCGGCGGCGGAGGCCGAGAAGCTCTTCACCGTCCTCATGGGCGAGGATGTGGAGCGCCGGCGCGCGTACATCGAGAAGCACGCGCTGGAAGTCAAGAACATCGACGTGTGATGGCGATCCGCTCCTCCCTCACTTCACCGGCGGCAGCAGGCACCCGACAGGCTCTGTCACTCGAGGCGCTGGCACTTCGCCACGCTGCAGTTGGTCAAGCACTTCCTTGAGGTCACGACGTGTCGGCGCCTTGCGTCGAGTTCCGATGAAGTCCCAGCTGTCATCGATGCGACCTCTCGCTGGTGAGCCGCGACCCACTCAGAAGCCAGCCGCGGAGATCCCACGCGCGCGCAGCAGGCAGGCATCGCAGTGGCCGCACGCCAGGCCCGCCGCGGTTGGGTCGTAGCAGGAGAAGGTCATCTCGATGTCCACTCCCAGTCGCCGCGCCTCAGCGACGATGTCGCGCTTGCTCATGTGCAGGAGCGGCGTGTGCACGGTGATCCTTCTCCCCTCCACCCCCTCGCGTGTGGCCAAGTTGGCAAGCCGCTCAAACGCCTCCACGAATTCGGGCCGGCAGTCGGGGTAGCCGGAGTAGTCCAGCGCATTGACCCCAATGCCGAGGTCATGGCATCCGCGGGCCTCGGCCAGAGCCAGCGCAAACGCCAGGAAGATCGTGTTGCGTGCCGGCACGTAGGTGACCGGGATTCCCGCCTCCATCGCTCGCGCATCGCGGTCCTTGGGCACGGCGATCTCGCTGGTGAGTGCGCTGCCACCAAAGGCGCGCAGGTCGATCTTCTGGACGATGTGCTCTGCGACTCCCAACGCATTCGCCACGCGCCGCGCCGCGTCCAGTTCCACGCGGTGCCGCTGGCCGTAGTCAAAGCTGAGCGCGATCGCGCGGAAACCACGCTCTCGCAGCCACGCCAGCACCACCGCGCTGTCCAAGCCGCCGGAGAGCAGCACGACGGCATGCTTGGTCGACCCCATCCGCTACACCGGCCCCGGCACGAATTCGATGATGCCCATCATGACGCGGCGGCCGGACTCGAACTCGCTGCCCTCCACGCTGGCGCGCGGCACGATGCGGTGCGCGCACACGGCGATCGCGTTGTTCACGATGTCGTCCGGGACCACATAGTCGCGCCCCTCCAGGAAGGCCGTGGCCCGGGCCGCCTGCGCCAGCGCCAACGCACCGCGAGGGCTGAGACCAACTTGCAGCTCATCGTGTTCGCGAGTCGCCGCGGCGATCGCCACGATGTAGTCCACCAGCGATGCCTCGATCCGCACCTCGTCCACCCGGTCCTGCAGCTGCAAGATCTCCTCGGTGGACACGACTGCCTCCAGCGCGGGGAGCGCCACGCGCGCGGGCTGGCGTTCGATGACGCGCCGCTCGTCGTCGGGACTGGGGTACCCAAGCGAGAGTCGCATGAGGAATCGATCCAGCTGGTTCTCGGGGAGGCAGTAGGTGCCCTCGAACTCGTAGGGATTCTGCGTCGCCACCACCATGAATGGCCGCGGCAGCATGTGGACTGTTCCGTCCACGCTCACGGTGCCTTCGCCCATTGCCTCGAGCAGCGCCGACTGCGTTCGCGGCGTGGTTCGATTCACTTCGTCCGCGAGGACGATGTTGGCGAAGACCGGCCCCCGGCGAAAGTCAAACGCCTCACGATTGCGATCCCACACCAACGCTCCCGTGATGTCCGAGGGGAGCAGGTCCGGCGTGCACTGGATGCGAGAGAAGGTCGCGCGAACGCTTCGTGCCAACGCGTGCGCCAGAACCGTCTTGCCCACGCCGGGGACATCCTCAATCAGGAGGTGGCCGCGTGCGAGCAGGCAGACCACCACACGCGACACCGCGTCCCGGTTTCCAAGGAAGACGCGCTGAATGTTCTCGGACAGTCGGCGGGCGGCATCGGAGGCCACTGGCATGAGGAACCGAGGATAGTTGGGGTGTACAGGGCATGAAGTGCCGCCCTTACGCGGCACCGGCCCCGGGGATCCTTTGACTTACATCCTGCGTGGGGTATTGTTTGGCGCACCCGATATCCGCATTCACCACCTAGGGGCACCACCGTGAATCAGTCCAGCGCTTTCGTCTTGGTCGCCGCCATGTCCGCATTGGTCGCCCCCGTCGCAAGAGCGGGCGATGGGATCTCGATCTCCTTCTCAGGCGCCGTCTGCACCACCAACCTCACGAATATCCCCTGGGTCTTCGTCAACCCCTTGGGAATCCAAACCTACATGTGGGGACGCCTGTCGACCTGGCACGGTGAAGGGACCGCGACCTTCGGTTCGCCAACGCTTGCGGCGCTTGATCACACCCTCCTCTCCTACGACCTGGGCAACCTCGTGCTCGACCAATGGCAGTCGCCCGCACCTCAGGCTCCCGGATTCGAGGTGTACCAGCCGGAAGGATCGTCCATCTTCCACATCCGCCACAACGGCGAGCAGACGATCACGCTTGAGATCAACAGTCTTCGCACCGATGTCGATGATCTCTATGACATATCAGCAACGGGTACGGGCAAGGTGACGCTGGTCGCAGGCCTGGGTGCCATCGGCACTCCGCTCTTCTGGGAAATCATGGAAGCAACGCACGGTCGAGGCGTCGGGGAGTACGAGATCGTATCGTTCAATGCCGTCAGCATGGACGAATTCAAGGGCAACTTCAACTCGGTTGGCACGCTCCGCTTCGAGGCACCGGCAGTGCTTGAAGACCTCAACGACGACGGCTCAGTCAATGGCGGCGACCTTGCTCTCATGCTGAGCGCGTGGGGCAACTGCAATTTCTGCCCCGCCGACATCAACCAAGATGGGGCCGTGGACGGGGCGGACCTGACAATGCTGTTAACGGCATGGGGTTGAGCCGCAATCTGTAGCGGCCGGCGTGAATGCGCCCGCAGAACTAGGCTGTCCGCCCATGGATCGCATGGGACACGCTGAACCTGGCACAGACCTTGCTCGCAGGGCGAATCGCAGTAAGCCGCTCATGCTCCGCGACCATTTCCCTTGTTCGCGATGCGGCTACGACTTGATCGGCGCGCCCGTCCTCTCACAGTGCCCGGAGTGCGGCGCAGGCGTGATGACCAGCATCGTGACCAGCGATGTCCCGTACGCACTGCGACTGCGCGCCCTGGCGCGACCCCGGCAGGTGGCCGTGGGGCTGGCCCTCATTGCGGCGGGTTTCGTCATGGCGCTCTCGGCGCTGGCCTCGCCGCTGGGTGTACGCGCGATCTACCAGCTGAACGGCCTTGACCCGCGGCCGGCGCCCATGCTGCAGTTCATCGCGGATGCGCTCCTCCTCCTCGGGACGGTGCTGACGGTCGTGGGGACTTGGGTCGTGGTGCCCCGGGCCGACCGATTGCTCCAGGAAGAGGTGACCAGCCCAGCGATACTCCGCTGGTGGCAACGCCTGCCAATGCTGCGGGTGGCGGCGGCGATGGGGCTCCTGGGCGGACTGGCCAACCTGCTCGCCGATCCACTCGATCTCCCTCAGCGGCTTGGACTCCTGCCGGATGCCAGCATGCTGGTCCTCCTGGCCTGGTTCCTGGCGGCGGGGTTCGTCGCCGAACGCTCCCTCTCGAGGTTGATCTCGGTGCTGGGGCGTCGGTCACGCCTGTTTCTGGAAGGGGCGCACGCGCGGCAGAGCGTGGATGTGCTGATCTTGGCAGCGGGAGCCGCCGTCATCGGCCGGTCGGCCACTGCCTTCATGCACCGCTCGGATGCGGCGGAGTGGATCATCATCCCGAGGGCGGTCTGGCTTGTGGGTGGCGCACTGCTGCTCTTTGCAACTCTCTACCTCGCGGCCAATTGTGTGTGGATCATTCGGGCGCTCTGGTGTTCTCGATCAGCGACAGTTGTGTCGCGATAGGTTCGATTTCACCTTCCTTGCAGAAAAGTGAGTGTGTTATAGGACTATTTGGTCCAACCAGTGTTGATTGGCATCCCATTTGCTACTGAACGGGCTCGCCCTTTCGAGGCGACCTGACCCGATCACCCTTCACTCAACCGAAGACCCACCCCCGCTTCTGAGATATCTCGGAGACCCCCATGGCTGTGAAAGAACTCACCTTTGATGTCGACGCGCGCAGGAGCCTCTTGGCTGGCGTCGAAAAACTCACTTCCGCCGTCAAGAGCACGCTTGGCCCCCGCGGTCGCAACGCCGTATTGGACAAGTCGTGGGGTGGCCCGCAGGTCACCAAGGATGGCGTGACCGTGGCCGAGGAAATCGAACTCTCCTGCAAGGTCGAGAACATCGGTGCCAAGCTGGTGAAGGAAGCCGCCAGCAAGACCAGCGATGACGCCGGTGACGGAACGACGACCGCCACCGTGCTTGCCGAGGCCATCTTCAAGAGCGGCCTTCGGTTCATCACGGCGGGCGCGGACGCCAACGCGATCGTGCGTGGCATGCGCAAGGGCGTCACCGTCGTGGCCGACGAGATCCTCGCCGCGGCCAAGCCCGTCTCCAAGATCGATGGCGGCATCCGCGCGGTGGCCACCATCAGCGCCAACAACGACACCGAAGTTGGCAAGATCATGGCTGATGCCTTTGACAAAGTCGGCAAGGATGGCGTCATCACCGTGGAAGAGGGCAAGGGCCGCGACACGATCGTGGATGTCGTGGAAGGCATGCAGTTCGATCGCGGGTTCCTCTCGGCCAACTTCGTCACCAACGCCGACACGATGAAGGCGGAACTGGACAAGTGCCTCGTGCTCATCCACGAGGACAAGATCGACAGCCTCCAGAAGCTGGTTCCCTTCCTGGAGAAGGTCGTGGAGTCCAAGAAGCCGCTCCTCATCATTGCTGAGGACATCACCGGCGAGGCGCTCTCCACGCTGGTGATCAACAAGTTGCGAGGCGTCCTCAATGTCTGCGCCGTCAAGGCGCCGGGCTACGGCGACCGCCGCAAGGCCATGCTGGAGGACATCGCGATCCTCACGGGTGCCACCGCAATCATGAAGGACCTGGGGATCGACCTGGACAAGGTCACGCTGTCCCAGCTGGGCCTCTCCAAGAAGGTCATCGTGACCAGCGAGAACACCACGCTCATCGAGGGCGCGGGCAGCAGCAAGACCATCGGCGGCCGCTGCGAGCAGATTCGCTCGGAGATCGAGCGCACCGACAGCGACTATGACCGCGAGAAGCTCCAGGAGCGCCTGGCCAAGCTGGCCGGCGGCGTGGCGCAGATCAAGGTCGGCGCCTCCAGCGAGGCGGAACTCAAGGAGAAGAAGTGTCGCGTCGAGGACGCGCTCCATGCCACTCGCGCGGCCATCGCCGAGGGCGTGGTGGCCGGCGGCGGCACCAGCTACATCCGCGCGATTCCATCGCTCAAGAAGGTCCGTGCTGCCTGCATCGGCGATGAGGTGTTTGGTATCGATGCGCTGATCGACGCCCTCGTCGTCCCGCTGCGAACGATCGCCGAGAATGCCGGCGAGCGTGGCACCGTCGTCGTGGCCAAGGTCCAGGAGCTCAAGGGCGCCAACGGATTCAACGCGCTCACCCGCGAGTACGGCGATCTCATCTCCCAGGGCATCATCACGCCAGCCAAGGTGGATCGCATCGCACTCCAGAACGCTGCCAGCGTCGCGGGCCTGCTCCTGGTGACCGACTGCGTCATCACCGAAGCTCCCAAGACCGAGGACGACTCGGCCGGCGGCGGCCACGACCACGGCATGGGTGGCATGGGCGGCATGGGTGGCATGGGTGGCATGGGTGGCATGGGTGGCATGGGTGGCATGGGCTTCTGAGCCACCGCGACCGCCACCAGCCACGACACTCTCCCCGACACGCACTCGCACCTTTTTAAGAATCCAGTTCACGACTTCACGCAACGAGACCAATCATGTCCACCATTCGACCCCTCGAAGACCGCATCCTCGTCAAGCCACTCGACCCCGAGACCCGCACCGCGTCGGGCCTCTTCCTGCCAGAGACCGCCAAGGAGCGGCCGATGCAGGGCAAGGTCGTTTCCGTCGGCCCCGGCAAGCTCCTCGACAGCGGCGAGCGCCTCCGGCCAACCGTCAAGAAGGGCGACACCGTCCTCTTTGGCAAGTATTCCGGGACCGAGGTGGAGATCAAGACCGTCAAGCACCTGATCGTCCGCGAGTCCGAACTCCTCGGCCTCATCGAGGGCTGATCGATCACACCATCGCCGCGGAGCGATTGAAGATCGAACCGCACGCACGAAAGAAACACCATGTCCACCAAGCAAATGCAGTTTTCCGTGAAGGCCCACGCCGAGCTCAAGGCTGGCGTTGACGCAATCGCCAAGGCCGTTGCCGTCACGATGGGCCCCGTTGGCCGCAATGTCGTGATCCAGAAGTCGTTCGGCGCGCCCAGCGTCACCAAGGACGGCGTCAGCGTCGCCAAGGAAGTGGAGCTCCCCGAGCCCTTCCAGAACATCGGCGCCAAGCTGGTGCACCAGGTCGCCAAGAAGACCGCCGACATCGCCGGCGATGGCACCACCGCGGCCACCGTCCTTGCGGCGGCGATCTTCAACGGCGGTCTCAAGTTCAGCGCCACCGGCGCGAACGCCGTCGCGATCCAGCGTGGCATCAATGACGCGGCCGACGCCGCGTGCGAGGCCATCAATGCCACCAGCGTCAAGTGCAAGGGCAAGGCGGACCTGAAGAAGGTCGCCACCGTCAGCGCCAACCACGACACCCACATCGGCGAGCTGATCGCCGAGGCGATCGACAAGGTCGGCGCCGAAGGCGTGGTCGAAGTGGAAGAGGGCAAGACCGCCGATACAACGCTGGACTACGTCGAGGGCATGGCCTTTGACAAGGGCTACCTTTCGCCCTACTTCATGACCGACCCCAAGAAGGCCGAGTGCATCCTGGAGAACGCGCTGGTCTTGGTCTACGAGAAGAAGATCTCCAACCTCCCCGATCTCCTTCCGCTCCTCAACAAGGTGGCGACCGCCAACAAGCCGGTCCTCATCATCGCCGAGGAAGTAGAGAACGAAGCCCTCGCGGCTCTGGTGGTCAACCGCCTCCGCGGCGTCCTGCAGGTCTGCGCCGTGAAGGCCCCCGGCTTCGGTGACCGCCGCAAGGCCACGCTGGGCGACATCGCCTGCCTCACCGGCGCCACTTTCTTCGCCGAGGACCTGGGCCGCAACCTCTCCGATGTCCAGCTCAATGAGCTTGGCACCGCGCGTCGCGTCGTCGTCACCAAGGACGACTGCACGATCGTGGAGGGTGCGGGCAAGAAGAAGGACATCGAGGTGAGGGCGTCGCAGATCCAGGCGCAGTTCGAGCAGTCCACCAGCGAGTACGACCGCGAGAAGCTCCAGGAGCGCCTGGCCAAGCTCACCGGCGGCGTCGCCATCCTGAGCGTCGGCGGCGCGACCGAGATCGCCATGAAGGAACTCAAGGACCGCGTCGACGATGCGCTCCACGCGACCCGCGCGGCTGCCAAGGAGGGCTATGTCCCCGGCGGCGGCGTGACCTTCATCCGCGCGATTGCCGCGGTCGAAGATGCCCGCAAGAAGGGCAAGGGCGACGAGAAGTTCGGCTACGACATCCTCGCCGAGGCGCTTCGCAAGCCGCTCTGGCAAATCTCGGAGAACGGCGGTTACGACGGCGACCTCGTCGTCGAGCGGGTGCTGGAAGGCAAGGGCTCCTTCGGCTTCAACGCATCGACTGGCGAGTACGAGGATCTGGTCAAGGCCGGGATCATCGACCCCGCGCTGGTGGCCACCACGGCGCTCCGCAATGCGGCCAGCGTCGCGGGCCTCATGCTGACCACCGATGTCGTCATCACCGAGCTCAAGGAGAACACGAAGCCGGTCGCCGGCAGCGTCTCCTGATCTATGGCCGTCGAGCGCTGCTACTACGAGGTCCTCGGCGTCGAGCGCACGGCTGATGTCGAGGATATCAAGCGGTCGTATCGACGGCTGGCGATGAAGTACCACCCGGACCGCAATCCGGGCGACCCGAAGGCCGAGGCTTCTTTCAAGGAATGCGCCGAGGCCTACGAGGTCCTCGGTGACTCGGAGCGACGCCAGCGGTACGACCAGCACGGTCGTGCCGGCCTGCGCGGCACCCCGGGTCACGACTTCCGCAACATGCACGCCGAGGACATCTTCTCGATGTTCGCGGACATTTTTGGCGCAGGCGGGGCAGGGTTTGGCGGCGCGGGCGGGCGTGGCGGACGCGGCTCCCGCGGTCGCGGCGGCGTGCCTCAGGGCTACCACCTGGAGACCGAGGTTTCCATCACGCTGGAAGACTGCCTTGCGGGAACCGAGCAGGATGTCCCCTTCAAGCGGCTGGATGTCTGCAAGCCGTGCGCGGGTTCAGGCGCCAAGGCGGGCACCAAGCCTGACAAGTGCGCAACCTGCGGCGGCCAAGGACAGGTGATGCAGAGTGGCTTGGGGGGCATGTTTCGAATGGTGACGACCTGCCCGACATGCGCCGGGCGTGGCACGGTCATCAAGGAGCGATGCGAGTCCTGCAAGGGCGCTGGGCGAGTGCCGCAGAAGCGGACAGTCTCGGTCAAGATTCCCGCTGGCATTTCGGACGGCCAGGTCATCCGAATTGCGGGCGAGGGCGAACCTCCGCCGCCGGAGCAATCGCCCGCTGGTCAAGGCAAGCATGGCGACCTGCATGTGGTGGTGCGTGTGGCGGAGCACGAACACTTCGCGCGCGAGGGTGACGACCTCATCACGACTCGTGCCATCCACTATCCCCAGGCGGCACTGGGCGCCAGGGTGCCGCTGAGCACGCTGGATGGTGATGTGGAGTTGGACATTCCTGCGGGGACGGAGCACGGGAAGCTGCTTCGCGTGCGCGGGCGCGGCATCCCCAACCTCCGCTCCGGTTCGCGTGGCGACCTCATCGTTGGCATCCGCATCGAGGTGTCGCGCAAGCACACGGATCGCGAGCGAGAACTCCTCAGGGAGCTTGCTGAGATCCAAGGCGACCCGATCCGCGACGGCAGGGAAAAGGGCGTGTGGCAGAAGATCAAGGAGTCGATCGGCGGCTGATGCCGCCAGCGGCACCGCACGAGGCGCATCATGAGCGAGGCACGACACGACAAGGCGCACGAGGACGACCACGGCAATGAGCCGATGGGTGAGCCGGATGCGGGGCCCGATGCCGCACCGGCCATCGATGCGCCTCAGTCTCGCGAAGATCAACTCGAGTCCCAGCTCGCCGAGTTCGAGAGCAAGTACCTCCGAGCGCTGGCCGACTACCAGAACTTTCAGCGCCGGGCTCACGACAATGAGGTGAAGGCCCGACAGTACGGTGCCGCTGCAGTGGCGCGGAGCCTGGTGCCAGCGCTGGAGCACTTTGACATTGCGGCGGGGCACGACCTGGCGTCAATGCCCGCCGAGAAACTGATCGGCGCGGGGTCCATGCTCCAGGAGGAACTCCTCAAGGGCCTCGCCGAACATGGCGTCGAGCGCGTGGCGCCCGCCGTGGGCGACGAGTTCAACCCGCATTTCCACGAAGCCGTGATGCAGCAGGCTGCTGACGGAGTGGCGAGCGGGCATGTCTCGATGTGCCTCCAGGCCGGCTACCGACTGCGCGACCAACCCATCCGCAGCGCCAAGGTGGCGGTGGCGCCCTAATCACCGATGGAGCCCCGAATCCCCCGATGTTGGTGAAAGAGCCCCTGAGGGGCCGGATCTCACCAATTTCCCGGCGCAAGAGATACGAGAGAGTCCCCGGACCACGAGCGATGCCCACCTACGAGTACCAGTGCAAGGCCTGCGGCCACGAATTCGAACAGTTCCAGTCGATCATGGCAGACTCGGTCAAACTCTGCCCAAAGTGCAAGAAGCGCAAGGTGGAACGCAAGATCGGCATCGGCGCAGGAGTGATCTTCAAGGGCGGCGGCTTCTACGAGACTGACTACCGCAGCGACTCGTTCAAGAAGGGCGAGGAACAGGAGCGGAAGGCTGGGGAGGTCAAGGCTGAATCCAAGGCTGACTCGCCAGCGACCGGCACCAGCGCGAATGGTGACGACAAGGCCGGGGCTCAATCAAAGGGCACCGAGGGCGAGAAGAGTTCGCCTGCGCCGCCTGAACTCAAGAACTCAAAGTCGCAGGACTCGGCGAGCACGGAGTCGAAGTCGATGCCAGCCGCCACACCTCCCGACTCCGCCAGGGCTGATTCCCCACGCACCGGCAAGACCCACGCCCGCGAAGGTCGCGGGATCGGCAATGTGCTGCAGATTGGAAGGGGGAAGTCGATCCCGACGAAGTCCCAGCCCGCCAAGCGCAGTACCGCGACCAGACTCAACAAGTCCCGCAAGGGAAAAGGCTAAAGTCCACCCATGAGCCTCCGCTGGCGCACCCGCATCTCGGGGGCCCTCTCCCATCCGACTTTCCGGCCGATCAAGGCAGACGAACTGGCGAAGTCGCTTGGCGTCCCGGCGCCGGACGTCGTGCACTTCATGGCGGCGCTCACCCAGATGGGGCAGGACGGACTGCTGTCTGTCGACAAGTACAACACGGTTCGATTGCCCCCGATGGGCCGTGAGGTCATCGGCCGCATCAAGGTGAACGCGCGCGGCTTTGCCTTTGTCATTCCGCCCGCAAAAACTTCCGACGGCGACCTCTTCATTCCCGAGGGATTCACCGGCGACGCGGTGACGGGCGATCTTGTCCGCGCGACGGTCACCGACTACGACGGTTCGGGCACCTTCAGCCGCGGCGGTGCGAAGTCGGGCACGGGGCCCGGCGCTCGTCGAGGCAAGGGCGCGGCAGCTCGAAACAGCGGTCGAGGCCCCAGCGGCCGCGTCGTGGAGATCCTGGAGCGTGGGCAGACGACCTTCGCCGGCACGCTTCGCAAGCAAGGTCGAGAATGGGTGGTCGATCCGGACGGTCGGCTCCTCTCCGGCGCCGTCCTGGTCCGCGATGTCCACGCGAAGAACGCGAAGGAGGGAGACAAGGTTGTCTTCGAGGTCACCAGGTTCCCCACCGACACTGCGTATGCGGAGGGAGTGCTCACCCAAGTGCTGGGCGAGGCCGGTCGACCCGATGTGGAGACGCAGTCGGTCATCCACGCGCATGGCCTGCGAGAAGAGTTCCCGCCCGAGGCGCTTGAGGAAGCTCGCGTCCGCAGCCGCGAGTACGAGGACGCGATCGCAGGCGACCCCGACCTGGCGACGCAGTTCCCCGATCGCACTGACCTGACATCGCACTGCATCATCACGATCGACCCACCCGACGCGCGGGACTTTGACGACGCCATCGAGATCTCCTGGAACGAGTCCAGCCGCGAGTGGACGCTGGGCGTGCACATCGCGGATGTCTCGCACTTCGTGACGCCGGGGAGCGCGCTGGACGACGAAGCCAGCAAGCGCGGCAACTCCGTCTACCTCCCCCGCCGCGTGATTCCGATGCTGCCAGAATCGCTCTCCAACGGCGTGTGCAGCCTGCAAGAGGGCGTGCCGCGGCTGGTGAAGAGCGCGTACATCACCTTCGACGCCGACGGTCGCCGCCGCAGTGAGTGGCTGCAACAAGGCATCATCAAGTCGCGCAAGCGATTCACCTACCTGGAGGCACAGGCGTTCATCGACGGCAACAAGTCAGAGGCGCACAAGCACGCGCGAACGGATACGCCGGTGGACGACGAAGTTCGAGCGGTACTCCTGCGCGCCAACGAGCTGGCTCACGTCCTTCGCAAGCGCCGCATCGCGGACGGCATGATCTCGCTGGACCTGCCCGACAGCGAGCTGGTCTTTGACGACGAGGGCAAGGTCAAGGATGTCGTCCCCGAGGATGACGCGTTCACCCACACGCTCATCGAGATGTTCATGGTGGAGGCCAACGAGGCGGTGGCGCGCATCTTTGCGTCGCTGGAGGTGCCGCTGCTCCGCCGCATCCACCCGGAGCCAAGCCCCGGCGCGATGGAGGAGTTGCGCGTGTTTGCGCGCGGCGCACAGGTCCGCATCGGCGAAGAGCCAGACCGGCGCGACCTCCAGAGGCTGGTCGATGCCGTGCGCGGCACGGATCGATCTCGTGCAGTGCACCTGGCCGTGCTCAAGAGTCTCTCCAAGGCGTCGTATTCGCCCGCGCATGTGGGGCACTTTGCGCTGGCCAGCGAGCACTACGCCCACTTCACCAGCCCAATTCGCCGCTACCCCGACCTGCTCGTGCATCGCGCCATCGAGGCGTACCTCGAGCTCACCAAGAACGGCAAGCGTGCGGCCACCGGCAAGCGCCGCCGCGAGATCACCTCGCTCTTGCATGACGACACGCGCGTCGCGGACGAGGAAGTGCTCGTCGGGCTGGGGAGGCACTGTTCCGACACGGAGATCGAGGCGGCGGAGGCGGAACGGGACCTGCGCACCTTCCTGGTGCTGCAGTTCCTGAACGAGCACTTTCTCGGCGCCACAATGCGCGGCGTGATCACCGGATTGCTCGGCAGCGGGCTCGGAGTCGCAGTGACTCTGGACAAATACCTGGTGGACGGCATCATCCGGTTCCGCGATGTCGCCAGCGCCAAGGGTCAGGACCGATGGAGCCTTGCGCCGATGACAGGGCGTCTGGTGAATGAACGCACCGGGCTCAGCGTCGGCCTTGGCGACCCCGTTGAAGTGAAGATCTCGGCAATCGACCTGCCGTCACGGGAACTCTCGCTCACGGTGGAGCGCCTGGGGAAGCCTCGAAGCGACCGCCTGGCGCAGGGCGACCTTGCCGACGGCCACACGCCGGAAAAGACCACGCGCATCACGCGGGATCACCGGGCAGACACGCCCGAGTCGGGCTCCAGGTGGCGTCGACGCACCCGCAACGAGAAGGGCGAGCGCGGCGGATTCAAGCAAGGAAGGCGCGGACGGAAGGCACGCTAGGGAGCCACGCCATGGCGCTTCGCTGACTGGACGCAGCCGCCGCGCGGGTTCGCTACGCGAAGACCTCGCCGAGAAACTGTATCGCCCTCGCCCATGACCGCGCGTCGGCCTGCGCGGAGTACACGGTGCCAAATCCGGGATTGTTCGCCTGGGGATTGGTGAACGCATGCATCGTCCCGCCGTAGGCATCCAGTTCCCAGTTGGCCTTGGCCGCTGACATTTCCCGCGCAAATCCAAGCACGCTCTCCGGAGTGGCCATCGGGTCGTCCCACCCGTGGAGCGCAAGGACCTTGGCCGCGATGGGCCGTTGCGGGCCGACTTGTGAAGCGTCAGGCGGGCTGAAGAGTCCATGGAACGACACCACTCCGCGCACGCCGGGCAGGCACGCGCGGGCGATATCAAGCGCGCACAACCCGCCAAAGCAGTAGCCGATCGCGGCGATGCGAGTCGCGTCCGCGCCGGGAATCGCCGCGGCGGTAGTGACGGCTGCACCGAGACGCGCGCGCAGGAGTGCTCGATCATCCACCAGCGGCGACATGAGCGCCATGTTCTCGTCGTTGGAGCTGCCGCGGCGACCCTTGCCGTACACATCAACGGCGAACCCGATGAAGCCCTGCGCCGTGAGCGAGCGAGCTTTCTCGTTGGCAAACCCGTCCTCGCCGGCCCACGCATGGCAGACGAGGACGACGGGGTGGGATCCGGGCGAGGAGCCGGCGGTTGCCGCCGTGGCACTGACGCCAGTCCCGACCACCGGTCGCGACACAAACCCTTCGCACTCAAGCGATCCAGCGTGGTAGGTGAGGCGCGATTCGTGGTGGCTTGGCATACCGAGGATCGTAATGAAAGAAAAAGGGCTTCACTTTCGGCAGCGCCCTGCCCCGCCCTTACTGTGGCGCGCATGAATCACCAACGAGGCAATCGTGGCTGGCGCGGTGCACCCCTGAGCCTGTGGACCGCCTGCGCCGTGGCCATCCTGCTTCTTCGAGCCCTTCCCGTGCGGGGTGCGGCTGGGGGCGAGGGCGCCGCGGAAGGCGAGTGGGGCATCCGCGGCGTCCTGGCCCCCGGCAACAATGCGCCAACCGCGCGCGGTTTCGCCATGGCGGCGCTGGCGGGCACCGGCCTGGATACTGACGGAGCGCGCGCGGTCGACTGGCTCCTCTGGGGTCCAGCCCGCGACGATGATTCCGGTGAATCAGAGCCTGGCGTGGCCGTGATGTGGCGAGGCGACGGCGGAGAGTGGATCGAGGCAATCGCGATCGAGCCGCCGCCGGACTGGCATGATCCCTGGGCCTGGTTCGGCGGCGCACTCGCGGTACACGGGGATTACCTTGTCGTTGGAGCCCCCAACGCACACAGCGGCACATTCCAGTCGGGGGCGGCGTTTGTGTATCGGTTGATCGATACGACTGATGCCGGAAAGTCTGGACACCACGAGCCTGGCCGGTGGGAATGGGTGGCGACACTCGAGCCACCCGACCCCTGTCCCGGCGGGCACTTCGGCGAGGTCGTCGCCATTCATGACGAAGTGATCGCCGTCGGCGCACCCGATGTCGATGTCCACGGGCTCAATCGTGCAGGCATTGTGTGTGTGTATGAGCTCACGAACTGGCCGGGCGAACTGGTCGGGCCGGATCTCCTTGAGCATCCGGCGGCCGCAGCGGGCGATCGCTTTGGTGCCTCAATCGCACTTGGCAAGCAGACTCTCGCCGTCGGAGCGCCGTGGGTTGATCTGGCCACGGCGGGGCCAGCCACTCCTGGGCTCCCATCCGTCCCGATCGCGAACGCCGGCGAAGTCATCTGCTTTGAACGCACCGCTGGTGGCGAATGGCTCGTTCGATCTCGGCTGCAGAGCCCGAGTCCCACTTCGCAGGCTTGGTTCGGGGCGGCGGTCGCCGTCCTGGAGCCCGAAGGCGGACCGACCTCCGTGGCGATCGGTGAA
>JAQCEQ010000057.1 GCA_027618565.1 Planctomycetota bacterium
CTCGTGCTCTTTCTCGGTGTGATGCCAGCCGTCCCGGTTCATCCCTTCAAACTCACGGAGCACGGCCTCTAACCCCAGTTCTCACTTGAATTGAGATCGTGGTTGTGATCTATTGCGCGCATGCCGAATCCGTATCCCCGAGAACTCCGGGAACGCGCCGTGCGGGCGTACGAGTCGCGCACCGAGCCGTACCTGGTCATTGCCGCCCGCTTCGAGATTGGCCCAGCCACATTGATGCGGTGGGTGCAGCGGCAACGCGAGACCGGCACCGTGGACCCGCTCGCAAAGGGTGGGGGCTGGGTATCGCCGGTCGCGTGGTCGGTGCTCAAGCCGTTGATCGACGCCAAGCCGGACCAGACGTGCGAGGAACTCACTCGCGCGTACAACCGCGTGGCGCCGAACGGCCGGGTGCATCGCTCCAGCATCTGGCGAGCCCTCCGCCGGACCGGGTATGTCTGCAAAAAAAACGGTCCCGGCCGGCCGAACAAGACCGGGCGCGCGTCCAAGCCGAACGCGCGGCGTTCCGCGCCTGGGCCCAGACGATAGCGGCCGAGCGGCTGGTCTTCCTCGACGAATCGGGCGCGAATCTGGCGATGGGCCGGTCGCACGCGTGGCTGCCGCGCGGGCAGGAGCTGATCGAACCGCGCCCGCGCAACTGGGGTGACAACCTGAGCTTGGTTGGGGCCATGCGCCTGGAGGGCTGGGTGACGCTCGCCACGGCGTGGGGCGCCATGACGACGCCGCGCTTCGTCGCCTGGGTTCGACGGCATCTGGTCCGCCAGCTGCGCCCCGGCGACATTGTGGTGTTGGACAACCTCGCGGCGCACAAGGCCCCGAGCGTCCGGACCCTGATCGAGGCCGCGGGGGCCACCGTCAAATTCCTCCCGCCCTACTCCTACGACTTCAATCCGATTGAGCCGGGCTGGGCCTTGGTGAAAAAGCGCATTCGCGCCGTGGCGCCGCGGACCGCTGGGCTGCTGCGCTGCACCGCCCAACGCGCCCGCCGCGTCATTCGGCCGCGACACTGTCGGAGTTGGTTCAGTCATGCGGGCTATCAAGTCAACTGATCTCTGGGGTTAGGCTGAAGTTCCCCGCCCCAGATCTCTAAAAGCCCAATGTGTCCATAGAGATAGGTGCGATCCACCGTGCATTATGTAGCCATGTAATATATTGATTATATTAGCTGGTCTGTGTATAATGTAGCCATGCACATCGACATCGTGCCGAACCGCCACTCGCCCCCTGCGGTCCTGCTCCGCGAGTCCTATCGGGAGGGCGCCCGGGTGCGCAAACGCACCTTGGCGAATCTCTCGGCCCTCTCGGCCGCGCAAGTCGAGGCGATTCGCAAGACCTTGAGGGGCGAGACGCTCGTGCCCCTCGCCGATCGCTTTGCGATCGTGCACTCGCATCATCACGGCCATGTGCAGGCCATTCGGACCGCGATGCAACAGCTTGGCTTCGAGCCCCTCCTCGCGTCTCGCCCCTCTCGCGACCGCGACCTGATCGTGGCCATGGTGATGGCCCGCATCCTCGAGCCCGCCAGCAAACTGGCGACCACGCGGTGGTGGCACACCACGACGCTTCCCGACATCTGTGGTGTGGCCAATGCCGATGCAGATGACCTGTATGCCGCGCTCGATTGGCTGATCACGCGCCAAGCGCACATCGAGAAGAAGCTCGCCGCCCGACATCTCCACGCGGGCGGATTCGTGCTGTACGACCTGAGTTCGAGTTACTTTGAAGGCACGACATGTCCGCTGGCCGCACTCGGGTACAACCGCGATGGCAAGCGCGGCAAGCGCCAAGTCAACTACGGCCTGCTCACCGACCCGCGGGGGTGCCCGGTCGCCGTGTCCGTGTTCGCGGGGAACACCGGCGACCCGACGACCGTGATGCCGCAAGTCGAGACACTGCAGAAGACCTTTGCGATCGAACAGCTCGTCCTCGTGGGCGATCGGGGGATGATTTCGCAGCAGCAGATTACTGCACTCAAACAGCGCGAGGGCCTCGAGTGGATTACGGCCCTCAGGACGGGCGCCATTCACAAGTTAGTTGACGGGGGGCACATCCAGCTCGGCCTGTTCGACGAGCGCAACCTGTTCGAAGTGACGCATCCGGATTTTCCCGGCGAACGACTCGTGGCGTGTCGAAACCCGCAACTGGCCCTGCTGCGGGCACACAAGCGCCAGTCGCTGCTGGACGCCACGTCCAGAGAACTTGAGAGAGTGCGAGGCATGATCTTGCGCGGGACGATCAAGGGGAAAGACGCCATCGGCGTGCGCATCGGAAAAGTCGTCGACAAATACAAAGTGTCCAAGCACGTGGTCTTGGACATTCGCGATGAGGGATTCGACTTCCATTTCGATGACGACAAGATCTCCGCAGAGGCGGCTCTGGATGGACTCTATGTCATCAGGACCAGCGTGCCCGCGCAACGCCTGGCCACCGACGCTGTGGTACGAAGTTACAAGATGCTCAGCCAGGTCGAGCGAGCCTTTCGTTCCTTGAAGACCATTGATCTCGACGTCCGGCCGATCCGACACCGACTCGAGGATCGCGTCAAGGCCCACATCTTCCTCTGCATGCTGGCGCACCATGTCGCGTGGCACATGATGGAAGCGTGGCGCCCGCTGCTCTTCTCCGATGAAGACCAACAAGCCAAGACCACCCGCGATCCGGTGGCGCCCGCCAAACGCTCGGATGGCGCGCTTGCCAAAGTGCATACCAAGGTCCTCGACGACGGTACCCCGGTCCACAGCTTTCACACGCTGCTCCAGGATCTGAGCAGCATCGTCAGCAACACGTGTCGCCGGCACGGGGCATCGAGCGCCGGCGAGCCCACCTTCAAGGTCATCACCACCCCCAGCCCGACGCAACAGCGTGCCTACAACCTACTCAAGTCCATTCAGATGTAGCCAGAAGCCTGCACCTGGATTCCGGCCATCTCACAGACTCCAAAGGGGGATACTGCCTACCGAAGGCGGGAACTTCAGGCTAGCCGTTCTTCAGCACCAAGAGTACGGGCCGCGGTCTGGGTCTGGCGGCCACGCTGGGTATCGTGCAGGCCCATCGCGGCGCCATCCGCGTCTACACGCAGCTGCGACGGGGCACCACGATCAAGGTCCTGTTTCCGGTCTCGGCGATGCCAGGCGAGAGAACGAGCGAAGCGCGCTGGGCTTGGGAGGAGTGGCGAGCCAGCGGTACGATTCTGGTCGCCGACGATGACGACGGCGTCAGGGCCGTGGTGGAATCGATCGTGGCGGAGTGCGGGCTGACGATGATAACGGCTTGCGACGGGCGTGAGGCGGGGAATCTGTTCCGGGACCACGCC
>JAQCEQ010000038.1 GCA_027618565.1 Planctomycetota bacterium
CGCCGGACAAGTCCACTGTGAAACGGAGATTCCCTACATTGAATGTGCCGCCGCGGTGCCGAACTGCAATTGCCTAGCGACATGATGGTTCATTGGCGACCTTCGCTCTCGCTGCGGAGTAGTTTCCGCTCGTTCACCGGCATTGGCGTTTGCGTAATTGGAATGATGAAGTCTTTCAAATCGCGTTTGTCGCAGTTGCTTCAGACCGGTCGGTCACACTGCGAATCCGCAATCAGAGAGCACAGTCATAGTCCGGCATCGGATCGTCAAGCCATTGGTTCGATGACGAGTTGGCCGCGCTTCAGGCGGCGGCGAATGGTCACGCCACTACGAGCTGATGCAGGCCACGGCAGCCGTCATCGCGGCCCCAAGCATGAGCAGCACTGTGAACTTCACAATGATTCGCATCATCATGACGCTATCACAGGTTCAGGTGGGCAAAGTTCATCTTCAACCTTGGACGATTGTTCAAAGCGATAACGCTAAAACAATATTTTCATTCTCCGATTCAGATGACTTTCTTGATCAACTCACGCCATGATCGCGACGGAATGCCCCGCGGCTTCGGCGTTTGAGGCGCGCGCCGCGTAAGAGCATTCGCGATGGCTCGCGGCACTCTGGCCACGACATTGACTGGATCATTGCTCTACAATCGAACGCTGATGAACAAGACAACCTCTCGACCAGTTTTAAAGCGCTCACGACTTCGTCCAAGGGCCATCATTTCCATGGTGATCGTCGTGGGGACTGCATTGACAGTGATTGGTTGCGTGCGGAAATCCGGCAAAGTTACCTACTTCCACGAAGCCGACTTGCCGCAAGGTTGGCCGCTGTTGACTGAAGTTGGAGCGGTCGAAGTAAAGGGGTATCCGCAGTACCGCGAGGCTGTTGTAACCAAGAATGATGGCGCGGGTAGCGACGAGAAAGTTGGTCCGATGTTTGGCGCGCTTTTCAATCACATCTCAAAGAACGATATTCCAATGACTGCTCCCGTCGAAATGGAGTACTCGCTGCAGGATTCGCATGTGATGACATCGATGGCATTTCTTTATCGCACAAACGAAACGGGAACTCTTGGCAACGATGGTCAAGTTGTTGTCCGTGAGATTGCACCGCGTACGTATGCGAGTGTTGGAGTGCGCGGTAGTTACAACGACCAAAGTTTTCAGCGCGGATTCGCAATCGTCAACGATTGGATTGCTGCGAATCCGCAGTGGCGCGCTGATGGCACGCCGCGCTTCTTTGGTTACAACAGTCCCTTCATTCTTTGGTTCTGGAAGTACGGCGAAGTGCAAGTTCCTGTGGTGGCGACAGACCCAGGTGCATCGCGGCCCAGTCTGTAGCGATACGGTGCAACTACCGCTATCCCCCTCGATATGCGCCGCAGCAGCGACCTCTCCCCCGTTTTCTGAATGCGCTACTGTTCCCTAATGGCGCACCGGTCAACACTCATCACTCTCTTCGCGCTGTGTGGCATTGCCACGCTCTCGCTTGTCACGCCCGCTTCGGCACAGGTCCACTATCACGATGGTGGACAGCCATGGAACCAACGCGCCAGCGCCGGGCCCGACGCCGAGGTGCCTGGATGGTTCTACAACCTCGGCATCACCGGCATGCGTGCCGAACTGGTGGTCGATGCCCCGAAGTCTCTCGTGATTCGCTTTGTGTTCCCAGACACGCCCGCAAGCGGAGTCGTCCTTGTCGGCGATCACATCATCGGGGCTGGCAGGACTTTGTTCAAGGAACCACACCGCAACGGTTACGGCGAGGATGTCTTCGGCGCAGCTGGGCCGATCTTGGAGTTTGCGAAGGCGCTTGAAACCGCGCAGTCTCCGCGAAGCGATTCTCCTGGCAAGTTGCCGTTGACGCTCCTGCGCGATGGCGAGACAGTGGCGGTGGTTCTCGATGTCGGAACGAAGTACGGCGCCTTCGGCCCGGGCTACCCGTCACGCTGTGCGAAGTCCCAGCGGATCGTCGCCGACCTGCTCGAGTTCCTCGTGAAGAGCCAGGGGGCTGATGGCTCGTTCGGCGATCCAGTGCACAACACCTTTGCACCACTCGCGTTGCTTGCGAGCGGCGATCCGCGCTACCTCCCCGCAGTGGAGCGATGCGTGCGGCATCTCTGTGAATCGACTCGTGCATCCGACGAAAGCGCGAAGCTGTCACTCGCAAACTGGACCTACATGTGCGCCGCGATCGTCTTGAGTGAGTATTACCTTGCCACAGGAGCAGCGTGGGTGCTCCCCGAGTTACAGGAAGTTCATGACTTCATCGCCGCGGGTCAGTACCTCGACATGGCGCAGATCAATCCCATGGCGAAGGAGTCGCATCCCGGCTCCTTTCCAAAGGGACCCCTGAACTCACACGGTGGATGGGGACACAATCCAGGCTTCGAAGGCTACGGGCCGATCACCATGATCACGGCACAGGGTGCTCTTGCCTACTCATTGATGGCACGATGCGGCATCACCATTGACCGGCCCCATCACGACGCCGCATACGAGTTCCTGAAGAAGGGCACCGGTGCCAACGGATATGTGTGGTACAGCGATAGCGTCGGTGGCGGCCCAGACGGCTGGGCGGACATGGGGCGCACTGGCGCCTCGGCCATTGCGAATGCCCTGAGCCCGTATCCCGATGCCGCATACCGCAAGCAAGCGCGACTCCACTCGAAGGTGATCGGCGTGCATCCGCAGAGTTTTCCCGACACGCACGGATCCCCCGCGATGGGCATGGCCTACACGGCGCTCGGTGCAAGCATTGAGCCTGCGCACTTTCGCAAACTCATGGACGCCAATCGGTGGTGGTTCGCGCTCGCGCAATGCAGCGACGGAACTTTTTACTACCAGCCCAATCGCGACAACGCCGGCTATGGCGATGATGCTCGGATGACGGCATCGTCAGTCACCGCGTTCATCCTGCTCATCCCAAAGCGAAGTCTGGTGTTGACGGGGAAGCCCACGGCTCCGTGACCAACGCCCGTTGGACGAACTGGCCGCGGCTCCCGCTACGATTCTCTTGAGGACCGTCGCCGCATGATCACCCTGATTCTTCTCGCATGATCACCCTGATCCTTCTCGCATGCCTCGGCGCCGCCGAACCCGATTACGAACGGCGCATCGTCGACATTCCCATGCGCGACGGGGTGAAGCTGCACACCGTGATCACGATCCCGAAGGGGGCGAAGGATGCGCCCATCCTCCTCACGCGGACTCCCTACAACGCCGCCGCGCGGGCGATGCGGGCGGAGTCCGAGTCAATCGTCGAGACGCTGCCCATGGGGGACGGCGTGTTCGTGTCAGACGGCTACATCCGTGTCTTTCAGGATGTCCGTGGCAAGCATGGCTCCGAGGGCGACTATGTCATCGTCCGCCCGCTGCGCGGCCTCCTCAACACGACCGCCACAGACCACTCGACCGACACCTTCGACACCATCGAGTGGCTCACCAAGAACTTGCCTGAGTCAAATGGCCGCGTTGGAATGCTCGGGAGTTCCTATGAGGGATTCACCGTTGTGATGGCCCTCGTCAATCCCCATCCAGCCCTCAAGGTGGCGGCGCCGATGAGTCCGATGGTCGATGGTTGGATGGGCGACGACTGGTTTCACTACGGCGCCTTCAGACAGAACAGCCTCGACTTCTATGGGGGCCAGACCGCCGGACGCTCGAAGGGAATCGCCGTCGATCACGGGGGCTACGACGACTACGAGAATTACTTGCGCGACGGATCCATCGGGGACTTCGCCAAGCGCGCGGGAGTGGCATCGCTGCCGACCTGGCAGCTCATCTCGTCGCACCCTGCCTACGACGCCTATTGGAGCGAGCAGGCGCTCGATGCCGAGATGGCGCGGCGGCCACTCACCGTCCCGACGATGTGGATCCAGGGGATCTTCGATCAAGAAGACATGTGGGGAGGGATTCACTGCTACCAGGCAGTCGAGCCGAAGGACACGACGAACACGAAGAACTTCCTCGTGCTCGGCCCGTGGCGACACAGCGGCGTCAACTACGAGGGTTCGACGCTCGGGCCGCTGACCTTTCCCTGCGACACTGCACTTGAGTTCCGCCGCGATGTGCTGAAGCCGTTCTTCGACCAGTACCTCAAGGAGGGCGCGCCGAGCCCCGCTACACCTCCCGTCTTCTTCTATGACACTGGCGCGAATCACTGGGATCGGCTGCCCTCATGGCCCGTCTCGTGCGCAAGCGGGTGCCCCGCCCAGTCGCAACCGATCTACCTGCGCGAGAACTTTGGGTTGTCGTTCGAGCCGCCCACGTACACGGCGTCAGGATCCAGCGCCTCGTTCGACGAGTATGTGAGCGATCCGGCGAAGCCCGTCCCGTTCGTGCCGCGACCAGTGCGCTCTGCATTCGGCGGCGACCTCTGGAAGACGTGGCTCCTCACCGACCAGCGCGCGGTCGACGGACGACCCGATGTCCTCTCGTATGTGAGCGAGCCGCTCACCGCGCCACTGCACCTCGCGGGGACTCCCAAGGTGAACCTCATGGCGTCGACGAGCGGCTCCGACAGCGACTTCGTCGTGAAGGTGATCGATGTCTTTCCCGCGAGCGTTGCGGGGAAGCCAGAGATGGGCGGCTACCAACTGCCGATCGCGATGGACATCTTCCGTGGGCGGTACCGGGAGAGTTTCGTCCATCCCACGGCGATCCCCTCCAATACACCTGTCCCCTTCCGCTTCGACTTGGGGCCGGTCAATCACACGTTCCAGCCGGGGCACCGGATCATGGTGCAGGTCCAGTCGAGCTGGTTCCCCCTCTATGACCGCAACCCGCAGACCTTCGTCCCCAACATCTTCTTCGCGCAGCCAGGCGACTATGTGAAGGCCACGCAGCGGATCTATCACGAGCCATCGCACGCGAGCTTCATTGAGTTGCCTGTGGTGGCCGACAGGTAGCACTCACAGCATCCAACAGCCGTCGCCCTGACGATGGCTCGATTCTCGACCCACACGGGCCGATTGGCCAACCATGCGAGTCAACGAAAGGGGCGCCGCGCGGTCGCCGCTTGGGGCGACGCCGGGAGTGGAACTCCCCCACCTGGACTCGAACCAGGAACCTAGCGGTTAACAGCCGCTCGCTCTACCGATTGAGCTATAGGGGATCGGTTGTGCTCGCGTCCCGGGGCGGCGGCGCCAACAGAGAGAGCCGGAGGGCTCGCTTGGCTGACGACGACAGCGACCGAAATCGCGAGTTGCGGAGCATACTTCGGCTCGATAGACCGTCAACTTGACTTGACTTCGGGCGCGGGTGCCTTGAACCGTCTCATCCCAGCACTCCTCGAGCTCTCATCAAAAGTAGCATTCCGAGTGCTACATCTGATGAATGCTCAGGGTGACGTGGAGTCAGGGCCGCCTCAGAGGACTAAAGAACCCCCTTGCCCCCCGCCGGACCCTTCGGTAGACTCCCCGATTCGCGATTGCCTTGGCGGTGCCCCAAGCACGGCCCTGCCATCGCCCCTGCGGAGCCCCCCATGAAGGACAAGATTGACCCAACCTGGTACCCCGAATGCAAGATCTTCTACCGCGGCCAGGTCGTCATGACCACAGGCGCCACGGTGCCGGAGATGCACGTCGAGGTCTGGTCGGGCTCGCACCCCTTCTACACCGGCCAGAAGACCTTCGTGGACACCGCCGGCCGCGTCGAGCGGTTTCAGCGGAAGTTTGCTGGCGGCTACTTCAAGGGCGGCAAGGGCAAGGCCGAGGCTGAGACCCAGGCTGCGACCGAGACCAACAAGTAGTAGTCGGGGGCGGTTCAGGCGCCTCGCGCGATCGTGCGGGGGGTCGATCCTTTGCGTCACTCCAATGATCTCATTGATCGCCGGGATGCACTCTCACCTGTCTGCAGCGTGAGCGTCACCACTAACCTCTCATCCCCGTGCCCGTTCCGACTGCTGATCCCCTCCCCCACAACCTCATCCGACGGCTGGACGAGCTGGCCGCGGAGTTGGCATCGATCGAGACGGAACTGGGGACCCCCGAGGCAGCAGCCAATCCCCGACGCTTGCGCGAACTCTCGATTCGCCGCGGGGCGATCGTGCCGATCGTTGATTCCTACCGGGAGTGGCAGTCGTCCGCGGTGGAGTACGCCTCCAACTCGGCGCTTGCGGCCTTGGGCAGTGCGGTCGGCGCCTCTCCGTCCGATCGTGAGCTCGCAGAACTGGCCCGCGATGAACTCCCGGCGCTCGTCACTCGCATGGACCAACTCCGCGACTCAATCCTGGCCACGCTGGTGACCAGCGAGGATCGAGCCGTCGGCAGCTTGATCCTTGAAGTCCGTCAGGGCGTGGGGGGCGACGAGGCCGCGCTCTTTGCCGGCGACCTCCTCCAGATGTACCAGCGATTCGCGCAGCGTCGAGGCTGGAAGTGGGACGAGATGGAGGTGAAGCCCGGTGATGTGGGCGGCATCTCGCAGGCCATCATCGGCATCGCCGGCCAGGGTGCGTGGCAGGCACTGGGCTACGAGGGCGGCACGCACCAAGTGAAGCGTGTGCCCGCGACCGAGGCCCAAGGTCGGGTGCACACCTCCACGGCAACAGTCGCGGTGCTCCCCGAACCAGAGGAAGTGGAATCCGCGGTGGACCTCGCCGAGGTGAAGGAGATGATGACGACCGCACAAGGCCCCGGCGGGCAGAATGTCAACAAGGTGGCCACCGCGGTGCACCTGATCCACTTGCCGACGGGACTTGAAGTTCGGATGCAAGAGACCCGCAGCCAGACGCAGAATCGCGAAAAGGCATGGAAGCTGCTGCGAGCGCGTGTCTACGAGCGTCGCCAGGCGGAGGCGAATGCGCGTCGAAGCGAGCAGCGCGCGTCGATCATCGGTTCAGGCGGCCGCGCGGAAAAGATCCGAACCTATCGGTGGAAAGAAAACGTTGCCGTGGACCATCGGTTGGAAGAGTCCTTCAATCTGCAGCCGCTGCTCGCGGGGGACCTGGCTTCGCTCGTGGATGCGCTGAGTGCGTTCGATGTCAAGCGGCGCGTGGAAGCGCTTTGACTCCGGGCCGCGCGCCGCGTGAGGCTCACCCCGCGCTACCGCACCACCACGAACGCGCTCAGTTCTTGCTGCTTGGCTCCCGCCACCAGCACGACGGGGAATCGCACCAGCCCTGCCGCATCGGGGCTGAGCATCACCCGCAGTCTTGCGTGCGTGATCTTGCCGTCGATCTCGCTTCCCACCACCTGCACCGACGCGCTCCCTGAGCCACTCACGGCGCTGGTGAGCTCCGCCGGCTCGAGCAGATTGAATTCCACTTCCTTGGATTCACCGGCCCGCATGGCGCCGAGGTTGAGTCGGTAGTCGGCCAGCCTCAGTGTGCCACGCGGCACCGCGCCCTCGCGTCGAATGCGAATGTCCAAGATTGGGCAGTCGGCTCGATCCGTCTCCACCAGCATGTAGGCCTCCGGATTCTCGACACTGGTGAGGTCGTACTCCAAGAGATAGTTGGCTCGAGGTGCGTCAGTCGCGGGGTCGTAGCCGCCCGTCACCACCGGCGGCTTCCCGTCCACGGCCAGGAGTTTGAACGGAGCCTTGTCGTTGGATTCCACCACGATTCGACCCGTGCGCGCGCCGCCGCCAACGAGGTTGATGTATGGCGGCACGGCCCGCACCGGAAGCGCCACTTCGCCCTGCAGCGGAATGACGAGTGGCGCGATGCCACCCTCAAAACTCACCGTGATACTGGCGCGGCGCGCTCCTTGCACGATCGCACCGCTCAACTTCACATCCAGGTCCACGCTGGCGCCCGGCTCCAAGACCGCACCATCCAGCGAATTGATGGTCGTGCACTTGCATCCCGCCTTGGCGCTCTTGATGGTGACCGGTGACGCTCCGATGTTGGAGAGCTTCACCACAGCCGAGGCATCCGCGCCAGGTGCCATGAACCCAAAGTCCAGTGCGGCGGGTTCGGCTTGGACTGGGCCCGTTGGCCGCACGGCTGGCCTCGTGCGCTCGGTGGTCGCGCCGGCCCCCTGCGCCGCGCCCGCCTCCCGTGCGCGGTCGCGGGCGCGGAACTGGTCCTTGTCCGTCGGGGAAGGCTTGGCGGCTGGCTCGCCCTGCGTCGGCTTGGCGCTCGGTGCCTGCTGCGGCTTGTCATCAGTCCTGCGCGTCGCGCTCGAGCCGCTCGCCGGGATGTCCTGCTGTGCCCAACTTGAGTGAGCCATCCACGCCGCCGGAATGGCGATCAGAAGTGTCAGGAACGCAGACGACAAGCGCAGGGACGCCAGACCAGCACGTGCAGCGATCAACATCCCCAAAGTGTAGGCGGCGCGAAGTCAGAGGCCCGAACGCCGGCGCACCTGCACAAGGCGCATCGCCTAGTCGTTGATCGCAGCGCCAAGCGGGTCCCAGATCAACTCGCCTGGGATGTTCCAATCGCCCGCCGCTTGATCCGGGTCGACGGACCCTTGCACGCTTGTGATCACGCGCCGGTTCTCGAAGAAGCCGACATGACCGTCGCCGAACAGAAGGTGCCCGCCGTTGAAGTGTCGCGCGGCGAAGCGCTTCCAGTCGCCTCGATGGCGCGCGAGGTCCTCTCCGAAATACGGGTCGTCACCCTTGAGCTCTTCGGGAATGCTCCGCATCTCCATCATGAGGATGGTGTGCTCGGCATCGGGGATCATCGACATCGCCATCGTTTGCTTGGGAGAGAAGTCGGGGATGTCGTAGTCCGACTTGTACGTGTTGTTCAACTGCGAGTTGGGCACATAGTTGAAGTAGCAGGACCTTGGATTGCCGCTTGGCCCGATCGGACCCCAGCTCCACGGTGCGTTGTCCGGTGCCACCGCCGATGGATCCACGAAGATCGATCGAGCCGAATCTTGCCCGGGCACAGGAACCTGGAATCCATCGTTGAACGCCGCGTCGGCAATCTCGCTGTAGGGCCGCTCGCCCAGGAGCGGCGGAATGGCGTTGGCCCAGTAGGCATTCTCGCCCAGGTTCGTGTCCATCTGATCCAGGTCCTTCATGCCCTCCCACGGCAACTTGTCCTTGTGGGAGCCGAGGTACATCATGGTGCCGGTCCCCCAGTGCTTGAGGTTGGACTGGCTGGACACCTGGCGGGAGGTGGCGCTTACGGCACCGACGACGGGAACCAAGAGCCCGATCAGCACAACGATGATGCCGATCACCACGAGGATTTCGACCAGCGTAAAGGCACGACGCCCAGTCCCCTCCCCGTCTTGGTGGAGGCGGGTGGGTCGATCATGGATCAATGACGATTGGGTTCTCGGGTTCAACCGGTCCAGGCTCCGAGCGAGACGGCGGGGTCGGCGCGGGCGGCGCCGGAATCGACAGAGTTTAGGTCCTGCACTGGCAAATACAATGGGTGGGACCACCGGCGCATGCCCTGGCGACGCCGAATCGAGGTGTGCGGGGTGCCCATCGCATCTGTTCCAAGAAGCGCTAAAGGTAGCGAGACTTTTTTCTGAAAAATCCTTGTGCTTTCTTGGAACACCCAAAACCGGGGCTACCTTGTGTCTGTCGAGGAGGTCGAGAAGTTCCGACCCCCAAGACCAGAACCCAGCCCTCGGGAGTCCCGAAACCCCCGATAGTTCCAATGCACGGAGCTTGCTCAGGCTGTCGCTCTGCCTACTAAGCCCTTTTCCCTCCCTCCGCCCCCAAGGCCTCAAAACCTTGGGGGTTTTTTCTTGGTCGGTTCCGGTGGATGACTGTCGATGCCGCGGAGCTCGTCGGCGCACCGATCCCCGTCGACGCAGCGGTGTCACCCTTGAAACGGTCGGAATTCGCTGGTTAAGTCGCTTTTTCGACCGTTTCAGAGCACCGGACCTCATGCGCTCCGCACGAGACCCGTTCTGATAAATTCCCCGCCCCATGAACAGCAACGAACTGCGACCCGGCATGGCCATCAAGATGGATGGCAACCTCTGGGCCATCACCCAGTACACGCATGTGACCCCGGGCAACCTGCGCGCCTTTGTCCAGATCAAGATCAAGAACTTGGAGAAGGGGCAGATCATCGAAAAGCGCCTCCGGTCGGGCGAGGCGGTGGAGGTGGTGGAACTGGACCGCCGGCCGATGACCTACCTGTATGCCCAGGCCGGCAAGCACTGTTTCATGGACGACGCCAGTTACGACCAGGTGGAGCTGGACAACGACACCGTCGGCGACCTGCCGCTCTACATCCTGCCCAACTCGCAGGTCGTGGTGTGCTGGTGCGACGGCAAGGCCGTGAGCATCGAACTCCCCAATGTGGTGGAATTGGAAGTCAAGGACACGCCGCCCGGGATCAAGGGCGCGACCGCGACCAACCAGCTGAAGGAGGCGACGCTGGAGACTGGCCTCAAGACCCGCGTTCCGCCCTTCATCACGATTGGCGAAAAGGTGCGCATCAGCACGGTCGACGGCTCGTACAACAGCCGGGCGTAACCGCGGGAGGCACGGCGCGCCTGCCGGGCGTCACTGGGTGACTACGGCGCGGCGTCAGGGCGGCGTCACACCGCCGATCAAGATCCAAATCCAATGGTTCCAGATGGCCTGCGCCGGATCTTCCAGAAGGAGCCTTCCTGTTTGGAAGATGACGCGCACCAGCGGGATGGCGAGCAGTGGAACGCCCTTGAACCCCACTCCCTAGGCGGGGTTGGTCGGATGGGCCTCTTCGGGCTCCAGGAGACCATCTGGCAGTCAAGCCGCCGCTCGCGATTCTGGTTGGGCAGTTCGCCCTACGACATGCGAGGGTCTGATAGCAGTCAGCGCGCGGGCTGAGATGGATCGTCAGACATCGAACGCAGCGCCTCAGGCGTTCCGGACACTAGTGCGGCAGCGGGAACCTGGAACAACACTCGCGGATCTCTTCGCGGACGCGCGCGGTGGTGGCGGCGTCGCCCTTGCTCCCCATCACAGCGTCCAGCCAACCGGCGACGCTCTCCATGTCCGTCTCACGCAGGCCGCGCGTGGTGATTGCGGGCGTGCCCAGTCGCAGGCCGCTGGTCACGACGGGCGAGCGCGGGTCGTTGGGGATGCCGTTCTTGTTGCAGATGATGCCCGCCTTTTCCAGCCACTTCTCGGCATCGGCGCCGGTGAGTTCAGCATCTCGAGTTCGCAGATCCACCAGCATCAGGTGGTTGTCGGTGCCGCCGGAGCAGAGGCGATAGCCGCGCGTGGTGAGCGCCTTGGCCAGGACCCTGGAGTTGCGCACGACCTGCTCGCAGTATGCCTTGAACTCCGGCTTGAGTGCCTCGCCAAACGCCACCGCCTTCGCGGCGATCACATGCATGAGCGGCCCGCCCTGGCTGCCGGGGAAGACCTTGCGGTCGATCTTCGTGGCCAGCGCTTGGTCGTTGGTCATCACCATCCCGCCGCGCGGGCCGCGGAGCGTCTTGTGCGTCGTCGTCGTCGCCACATGCGCGTGCGGGAATGGGCTGGCGTGCACGCCGGTGGCGCAGAGTCCCGCGATGTGCGCAATGTCCGCCATCAGGTACGCGCCCACCTTGTCAGCGATCGCGCGGAACCGTGCAAAGTCGATCGCGCGCGAGTACGCGCTGTAGCCGCAGATGATGACCTTGGGCTGGCACTCCGTCGCGATGCGCTCGATCTCGTCATAATCCAGGAGCTCGGTCTGTGGATCGAGCCCGTAGTCCGCCACCGTGTAGAAGGTGCCCGAGAAATTGACCTTGAGTCCGTGGCTCAGGTGGCCGCCGGACTTGATGGGCAGGCTGAGCACCGTGTCGCCAGGGTTCATGAGAGCCATGAACGCGGCGATGTTGGCGTTGGCACCGCAGTGCGGCTGCACATTGGCGAACTGGCACCCAAAGAGCTGCTTCGCGCGCTCGATCGCCAGTGTCTCCACCTGGTCGTGGAACTCGCACCCGCCGTAGTAGCGCTTTCCCGGGTAGCCCTCGGCGTACTTGTTGGTCATCCACGAACCCATCGTGTGCATGACCGCGCTGGAGACATGGTTCTCGCTCGCGATCAACTCAAGCGTGGTCGCCTGGCGATCTGCTTCGGCACCCAGGATTCGCCCCACCTCGGGGTCAGCGCCGCGAAGGAGCTCCAGGAGACCGTTCCCCATCGAGTCCAGGGAATCGGTGTGGCAGGAACTGGAATCGGAAGTACCGCAGCAAGTCTTGGTGGCCGTGCTCATTGGAGGTGTCGATCCTAGCGGGAAGCCTCGGTGGAAACTCCCTGCCGCGGCTTCTACACTCGAGCGCGATGGTCACCACCGCTCCAGGAGTCCGCGCTCGCGCCAGCACCAGTGCACGCGCCGGCCCCCGCGTCAAGTCCCCGGTTGGATGGATCTCCGTCGAGCGCGACTCCAACGGCGTGATTCATGCCGAGTTTGAGTCGATCCTCCAAGAGCCAGCGGGTCGAAGGGTTGGAGCGGCATCGCGATCGAAGGTCATGCCCGATCGAGAACTGCAGCAGGTTGCGAACGCGATCCAGGCGCTCTTTGCCGGAAACGCACGACCAGCCAAGTCCGTCCCCACGCCGAGCGGAAGTCCATTTCACCGCAAGTGCTGGGACGCCTGTCGATCCATCCCGCGGGGCCAGACCCGGACATACGCGTGGTTGGCGGAGCAGGCTGGTAGTCCCAAGGCGATTCGTGCCGCGGGCCAGGCGATGCGGAGGAATCCGCTCCCGATCATCATCCCCTGCCACCGTGTCGTGGCGGCTTCCGGAGTGGGTGGATTCGCTGGTGCCGCCGAGCCCGAATGTGCACGCGTCAGGCTCAAGCAGCAACTCCTTGAGCTGGAGCGGGCGTAGCAAAAACACCGCTATCCTCCTCGTCCACTTCTTGTTCCTCCTCCCCACGCCCTAGCAAAAGACTCAGCGCATGAATCTCACGATGGTCGGTACTGGTTATGTCGGGCTCGTCACCGGAGCTTGCTTTGCGGACATGGGCAACAAGGTGGTGTGCCTGGATGTCGACGAGAAGAAGATCGCCAAGCTCCGCCGAGGCGAGAGCCCGATCTACGAACCCGGCCTCTCCGAGATGCTCCAGCGGAACATCGCGGAGAAGCGGATCACCTTCAGCCTGGAGAAGCTGGAGTCGTACCGTCATGCCGAGGCCATCTTCATTTGTGTGGGCACGCCCAGCGACAAGGATGGCTCGGCGGACTTGCAGTACGTGCTGCGCGTCGCGGGCGACATCGCCGACGCGCTCAACATCATCGGCGCCACCGCCAAGCCCAAGGTGGTGATCGTGAAGAGCACCGTTCCCGTCGGGACGACGCACAAGGTGCGCGACCTCATCGCCAGCAAGACTAAGGTGCCCTTCGCGGTCGCCGACAACCCGGAGTTCCTCAAGGAAGGCAACGCGATCGAGGACTTCATGCGTCCCGACCGTGTGGTCTGCGGAGTGGAAACACCGGAGGCGGAAGAACTGCTTCACTCGCTCTACGAGCCCTTCACTCGCCAAGGCAACCCGATCTACATGATGGATGTGCGCAGCGCGGAGATGGTCAAGTACGCATCCAACGCGATGCTGGCCTGCAAGATCTCGTTCATCAATGAGATTGCCAACCTCTGCGAGTTCTATGGCGCCAACATCACCAAGGTCCGCGAGGGCATGTGCGCCGACAAGCGAATCGGCAACCAGTTCCTGTATCCCGGCCTGGGCTACGGCGGCTCGTGCTTCCCCAAGGACACCTTGGCGGTGGTCGGCATGGGCAAGGCCGTCGGCTTCAACTGCGAGCTCAATGACGCCGTCCACCGAGTGAACCAGGCGCAGCGCCCACATTTCTGGAAGAAGGTGCTCTCCGTGGTCCCAGACATGAAGGGCAAGACCCTGGCCTTTTGGGGCGTGGCGTTCAAACCCCGGACGGACGACATTCGTGAGGCCCCCGCCGTCGCCCTCATGGAGCGCGCCCAGGCCGCCGGCGCTTCGATCCGAGCGTACGACCCCCAAGGCCTGGCCAACCTCGCCAAGGAGCACCCCGACATCAAGGCCGCCCCCTTCCACGACATGTACGAGGTCCTGGACGGAGCCGACGCCCTCATCATCTGCACCGAGTGGACCCAGTTCCGGCTCCCTGATTTTGCCGAGATTTCTAGGCGTTTGAAGGGAAATGTCATTTGCGACGGCCGCAACCTCTACCGCCTCAGCCAGATGCGAGAACTGGGCTTCACCTACGCCTCCATCGGGCGGGAAACGGTCAAGGGCTGACTCTGGACGCCTTCCGTGGGGTACACACACAACCTCGCCGCCGCCCACCCAGTCGACTGTTGACCCCATCCATGCCCTCCCAAAACCCCGGCTTTCCCCGGGGTTTTTCATGCCCACTTGCACGACCAGCCCAAAAAACGCTAGATTTCCCGGTGTCCGCACGGTTGTGCGCGACCGCCCGCGTCGTGCGGGTGAACTCTCCGACAGGAAAGGACATTCCTCAGATGGCGAAGAAGACCAAGAAGACGGCTTCCAAGAAGACCACCAAGACCTACAAGGCCACCGCTGCGAAGACCCGCCGCACCAAGGGCGCGGTTGTCACCGAGATCGCTGGTGCTACCGAACTCTCGCGCAAGCAGATCTCCTGCGTGTTCGACACGCTCTCCAGCATGATCGCGGCTGACCTGGGCAAGGGCTGCGGCGAGTTCAACTTCATGGGCCTCGTGAAGCTCAAGACCGTGAAGAAGCCCGCCACCAAGGCTCGCCAGGGCATCAACCCCTTCACCGGCCAAAGCATCATGATCAAGGCCAAGCCCGCGTCGCGCAAGGTTCGCGCCCGCGCGCTCAGCGCCCTGAACAACATGCTCTGATCTGACTCACGTCTGATCAGTCAGTGACACGAAGCGGGGCGACCGAACACTCGGTCGCCCCGCTTTCTTTTTCCACGGTTCTCGATCAGCGTGCGTCGAGCGACTGCAGCGCGTCTCGCACATGTCCACCCGTGTTCGAGAGCGCGTCCCGGGCGCGCCCGCATGAGGCGCCCGTCTCCCGCATCACGATCGCCACCTTGACGCTGCCGCCGGCGCGCGTGAGCAATGCATGCGCTGTTTCGCGCGTGAGCGTGGGGTCACACCAGCAGAGCGTGCGAATCGCGCGGTCGACCAACTTGTCATTGGTGGCGCGGAGGTCGACCATCAGATTGCCGTAGACGGCGCCCAAGCGAGTGAACACCGCGGTGGTGATCGCGTTGAGGACGATCTTGGTCGCGGTGCCGGCCTTCAGGCGCGTGGAGCCGGTGAGCACTTCGGCACCGGTGGCCACGCAGAGGAAGTGGTCGCAGCGGTCAGGCCTTGGCATTGGCGCGCAGGTGAGGAAGGCACTGGTTCCGCCCCGCGACTTGGCCAGGGCGAGTGCGCCAATCGCGTAGGGAGTCGTGCCTCCGGCGGCAATCGCGAGGAGCGTGTCGTTTGGTCCAAACTGCAGCGACTCCAGGTCCGCGGCGACACCGTCCGGCTCGTCCTCTCGACTCTCGGAACTGCGGCGAAGGGCCGAGTCGCCGCCCGCGATGAGACCGATCACGCGCTCCGGATCCACGCCAAAGGTCGGCGGGCACTCGGAGGCGTCCAGCACGCCCAGCCGCCCGCTGGTCCCCGCGCCCACATAGACCAGCCGGCCAGCGTGCGTGGGTCCCATAGCCGTCACGAGATGATCCACCAGTGCCGCGATCTCCGGCGTGGCGGCCAGCGCGGCCTCCACCGCGTCCCGCTGGTCTTGGATGATCGTGCGGACGAGTTCATCGGAGGCAAGCGCGTCCAATCCTCCGGAGCCCGCGTGGCGCTGTTCGGTCGCCACATGCGATCGATCGGGTGGGAGCGTTCCGCTCACGGCTGGTTGGCCTCTCGCTCCCGAGCGGCAGCCGCAGGCTCCTCGATCAAGTGCTTCACCAGCCAACTCCACTCGATCGACTGCGCGCTTGGCCCGCCCGCCCCGTGCCCTCCGGTGGGGAAGAGCATCATCGAGAATGACTTGTTCAGCCCCTGGAGTTCCTGCGCCAGCTGGAAGGCATTGGAAGGGTGCACATTGTCATCCGCCATGTTGTGCAGGATGAGCAAGTCGCCCTGCAACCTGTCCGCCAACTTCACGCAACTGCCTGCGTCGTAGCCCTCGGTGTTTTCCTCCGGCGTGCGCATGTAGCGCTCGGTGTAGATCGTGTCGTAGTTGCGCCAGTCGGTGACGGCGGCGTCGGCGACGGCCGCGTGGAAGGTGTCGGGGTAACGCAAGAGCGCCAGCACGGCCAAGTAGCCGCCGTAACTGGAGCCGGTCATGCCCACTCGCGTGCCGTCCATGCCAGGCATCACGTCCACCTGCTTCACGGCGGCGGCCTGATCGTCCATATCCACGATGCCCAGCTTGAGGTAGGTGCCATCCTCAAAGGCCTTGCCACGACCCGGCGTGCCGCGGTTGTCCACTTGCATCACCACGAACCCCAACTCGGTCAGCGGGTCGTTGGGATCAAAGGTGTTCTCCACAGTGCGGAAGACCGGGCCGCCGTACACACGCACGACGATTGGATACTCCGTTGCCGGGTCAAAACCGCTTGGCCGGAACAACTTTCCATAGAGCGTGGTCGTGCCGTCAGCCGCCGTGAGGGTGAGCAACTGGGGTGGCGTCGCGCCGCGGATGGTGTACGGATCGGTGTCTCCTGCGGCGAGCGTGGCGACGGCGGGCCTTGGCGTGGAGGCTGCGCTCGGCGTCGGCGAACCGGCCGCTGGCACCACATACACGCCCGTCGACGGCGGTTCCGCGAGCGTCTGATCCACGGCCACAACGAAGCCTCCCGTGGGTGACACCCTGAACCCTGAGTAGTGCCGATCATCGGGCGTCACGCGGACGCGACCCTTCCCGTCCAGTCCAACGCGGAAGAGCTGCGGGTTGATCAGCGTTGCGCTGGCGTTGGCCGTGTAGAAGAGGTCGCCACGATCATCGTTCAGTTCAACGATTCCCGCCACAGGAAACGCTCCCTCACTCAGCGGGATCGCAGCCGAGTTGTCCAGCGACCGGAGTTCGTACTGCGCGTAGCCCGAGCGCTCGGTTTCCCACACAAACCTGCGGCCGTCGTCCAGGAATCGCATGAGGGGGAGGTGGTGCTGGTAGCAGGGCTGTTTCTCCTCCACGACGGTTCGCACGGACCCCGTGGCAGCATCGACGGCTAACAGTTCAAGGTGATCCTGGTGCCGGTTGAGTCGATGGACCAGGAGCTCGCGCGAGTCGGGCGTGAACTCGATGCCGTAGATGTAGTGGTCGGCACCACCAAGATCCACGTCGATGGCCGGCGACACCGTGCCATCCTCAAGGAGTCGGTGCATGCGGATGGCCGGAATCGGGTTGGGGTCACCAGGCTTGGGATATCGCTCCTCTTCCACCCTGGTGCGCAGCCTCGTGTATCCGCCCAGCGTGAAGTACGCCGGCACCGCGCGCTCGTCAAAGGAGTAGTACGCCAACGCCTTGGAATCCGGGCTCCACCACATCGCGCCGTGCTGGTCCAACTCCTCGCCGTACACCCAGCTCGCGGTGCCGTACTTGAGGCCATTGCCGCCATCGGTGGTGAGCTTGATCGGTGGTGGCGGATCATCGCCGCGCGCCTTGGGAGTGAGCGAGACATTGGCACCGTCGGTGGAGAGCGTCCACGCCCCGTCCGGCGAGACTTCACTGGCGCGTTGACGGCCACGCGCGGGTGGACCACCGCCGCCACCACCTCGCCGACGCCGGTTGGGTCGATCCGCCTTGGGCGCGCTGGGCACATCGTCGGCGTTCACCCCACTCGTGCCGCCGGTGGCGAGATCCACCCGCATCCACACGCCGTCCTTCTGGAAGTACAGGGTCGACTCATCCTCCGACCACCGCACATCGGCGACAATGCCTTTCCCAGCAACGCCACGAAACGCACCCTGGGCCTGCGAGACCTTGTCCGCGCCGGGAAGCTGGTCAAATGCAGTCCACTGGGCGGAGGCGGAGGCCGACGCGGCGAGGCCAAGGCACGCAGCGACACAGTTGGCGACGACGCGTCCAGAGCGACACGCCGAGGTGAATCGATTGATCTTGCACATGGCGCTCAGCCCAGGTTGGCGCCGGAAATGGCGCGAAAGTGTGCCATGCGGAGGTCCAGATCCTCGCGCGAGATTTCCTGGAGCCGTTCCAAGCCAAAGCGTTCGATGGTCATGCTGGCGACGACGGTTCCCCACTGCATCGCGTGTCGAAGCGTCTGGATGTCCCACGCGCCTCGGCTGGCCACCCAGCCCATGAGGCCGCCGGCGAAGGAATCGCCCGCGCCGGTGGGATCCACGACATGACGTTCGTCGGCGGGCCAGGCGGGCACCGCGGAGAGGCCGTCGTTCGACACCAGGACCGCGCCGTGCTCGCCCTTCTTGACGATGACGAACCGGGGTCCCATCTCCATGATCGCGCGCGCGGCGGTCACGGCGTTCCGATGTCCCGTGAGCATCGCCGCCTCGCTGTCATTGAGCACGAGGCCGTCTACTTCTGCGAGGAGCATGGTGAGCTCAGGCCGTGCCGTGTCGATCCACAAGTTCATCGTGTCGGCCACCGCCAACGTCCGCTTGGGGAACGACTGCAGAAACTCGCGCTGCACGGAGGGATGCGTATTGCCCAGGAAGACGAACGTGGAGTCACGGTAGGCCGCAGGCACCGCGGGAGGAGCGTCCGCCACGACTCCCACCTCGGTGAAGATGGTTTCGCGACAGTTGACGTCGTCCAGGTATCGACCACCCCAGGCGAAGGTCCGCGCGGTGGTCCGCGCATCCAGCCCCGCCAGGCAGATGCCTCCAAAGCTGGCGAGGATGTCCCGATGCTGGTGGGGCCAATCGCCGCCGACGGCTGCCACCAGGCGGGTGGGAGTGAAGAAACTCGCCGCGGCAGCGAAGTAGGCCGCACTGCCCCCGAGAATGCGCTCCCGCCGGTCCGTGGGCGTGTAGATGGTGTCGATGCCGATGGTGCCGGTGACGACGAGGCTCATCCGGCGGAGTGTAGGGGCGATTGACGGCAAAGAGCCCGCGCGCCCGCACTACGCCTTCGCCACCTCGTTCTCCTGCCCACTGGATCGAGACAGTCCCAGCCCCACCGATACCCCCATGAAGATGCCGCCAAGGAGGTCGAGCGGCATCACTCTCGCGAGCGGCGAGATCGAACCCGCAACGAAGGCGTCGTCGGGCTTGGCCGGCACCGCTCCGAAGAGTTGCACCAGGACAATCGCCAGGATGGGAAGCGAGTAGATCAAGACGGGCTGCCGTCCCTGCCCGACGATGCGCATGGCGAAGGCGACCATCGCGCCGGCGAACGCCGCGCCACCGATGGCCTGACCGCGGAGGTCATTGCGAACGACCAGCCACACGATGGGAATCGCGACCAGGCTGGCGGCTGCCATGCGGGCGATAGTCTCGGGTCGGAATGAGTCGTCACGCCCTTCTTCATCCCGGCGCGGCATGTCCGGGAGGGGACCGCACATCCTGAAGACCGCCATCGATGATGCCAGCGCGAAGCCGAAGATCGCGATGCCACTGGTGAATGCCGCACGGAACGACGCACCGTCAAAGACCAGGTCGGACACGCCGGTGGTTCGCATCGCCAGGCATGCGATTCCCCACCCCACGATGAACAGTCCCACCGCAGCATTCGACGCGCGCCCGACGACGACACCCGCGGCCGTGGCCACGACGACAAATGCCCCAGCCAACACCAGCGGCGAGACGGTGCCGGTCACCGCGGTCACACCCGCGCCGACGCCTCGCACGTCCGTCACCCAACCGCCCAAGAAGACCCCAAGGACCGCCACGATGACCGCAGCGACCAGGAACACGCTCCATCGAGCCACAGCGCTTCGCATGGCGGAATAGTAACGGGCGAGCACACGCGGCACCCCCACCCCCGTTCGGCAAGGCCTTGGCGAAACGCGGCGGCAGTAACCTTCTCGCAATGCCGCACACCATCGTCTTAGATGGCTCCGCTCTGAGCACCAAGCAGGTGGCGCAGATTGCCTCGGGCGCTCCACTCGCGCTGCTGGATTGCGCTGCCCGCCGCATGGA
>JAQCEQ010000058.1 GCA_027618565.1 Planctomycetota bacterium
TCATCGCCGCTGTGGAAGTGCTTTCATGCACACTTTGATCACTTCACGGCCGCGTACCCACGCGACTATATTTGTCGGTGGCGGTACCTTATGCGGGTCAGCAGATGTGGCAGTCGCGGTTGAAGTCGCAGGCGATCATCAGGTCAGGTGAATCTCCGTCTTTGAACGACTCGTGCTGGGGACTGTCATTCCGGGAACGCAGTGCGACGCTCAGGCCGACGCCCCGTCACCCCGTCCACGCACCCAGCAGCATCGCCAGGTCCGCCGCGTCCACCGTGCCGTCCAGGTTCAGATCGGCCGGCGAGTCGGCAAGACCCCAGTCGCCCAGCAGCAGCGCCAGGTCGGCGGCGTTCACCGCGTCGTCGCCGTTGATGTCGGGTGAGGGCGGGTCGTAGAGCACCGTGTAGATCTCGTCGAGCACGGTTTCGCCGATGACCTCGGAGCCGTGAAGCGTCTGATGCACGTCCGACTGATTCGGAAAGATCCCGTTGGCCACGAGTTCAGTGCGGGTTCCCATGATCGCCTGGAGACCTACGAATCCGGTGCGCGGCGTATCACCTGCAATCAACAAGAGCTGCTCCTGAAGCTCGACGATCGACTCGTTCTGGCTCTCCTGGAGTTGAGGCGTGCCGATGAGCAAGTGAAACACCTTGCTCGAGTCCGGCGCGAACTCCTCATAGGCAGCCATTGTGGAACGGATGTTGTCTGCATACGCCTCAGGCGAATCGCCAGGAGTGATGCCGTGGACGCTTGGATCGGATTCGCTTTGATCGTTGACATCGAGGTATTGCACGACGAGCAGCCAACCGTCGCTGTAATGAGTGAAGACTTCAAGAAACAACCGTCGCCCTTCGTCCGTCCAGGCTGGAATGTCCGACGCCGGAAAGAACTCGCGGTAGTTGTCCAGCGCGGTGTATCCTCCCTTTCCACGACAACCGACCGACACGCCAGTCGCCTGCCCGGGCAACGTCGCCTGGCAGTAGAGAAGCGACAGATTCGCCGGCGGCCTGACGTTGTTGGGATTGATCATGGCGTTGCACTGGAATCCCACCCAGCCGGGTTGCGAATCTGTCCACTCATACCCGGTCATCACCACATCCGGGCGCTCGGCGAGGATGCTCGTCGTCTGGCCGCTCGGATCATGCGTCCATGGCGAGACGTTGAGACGCCGAGTCAGTTCGAAGATTGACTTGCCAGCACCCTTGAATGGTCCTACCGCATGCCAGACATCAAAGCGGACCGGCTGGGCGACATCGATCCACGACAGGGCAAGGGCGGCGATTCCGACCCTGTGTGAACTCGTGGATGCGCGTTCAGTGAAGAAGAGCGGCTGGTCATACGGATCAGCCAGTGGTTGAAGCCATACCGGAAGAAACGACGAATCTGTCTCTACACCGCTTTGATTCGAGCCGCTGCTGTTATTCGACCACTGGTACCCCAACCCGTCACCAAGGCCGGAGTTGCGACCCGGCTGAGTACGCGCAGGTGCCGTAGAGATCGAATTCGGGATGCACGAGGAACGCACGCTCCAGACCATGTTGGATCCCGTGGCCTTGGTAGAGCATGCGCGAATCGCTGTTGAGCAGCACCGCCCCGCGGGCGACCTCGACATGGTCGAAGAACGGACGCAGGTTCTCCAGCCCGGCGTTTCGCGGCAGAGGTCCGCCGGCGCCGAGGGCCGTGGCCGGAACGGCTGCCGCCAGCGTCGCCAGGACCATATGGACAGCAGCCAATGCTCGCATTGGTCCGGGAACTCTCCTGTTGCGTGTACTCCAAAAAAAGGAAAGAAACACGGGACAAACTTGAAAACACGTGATTGAGTGAACTTGCGAGGATCCCGATAGAACCGCGCCCAGCAAACTCCAGGAAGCCATGGGCTCATTCCTGCTCTTTCACCCCACTCCGATACTGAATGATGCCACGAATTCCGTTCGATGCAAGCAGGTTGGGAGAATCTAATTGTTGTCTCGCTGGTCAGCCAGTGCCTCAGCGTTGCTCTCGGCGTGGGGCGAATGCGGCTGAACTGAGACCAGTCCTTCGCGTCAATTGTGCAGAAAGCCTGCTGCGACACTAATATCTCGACTGATGCGCATCGCGATACTAATGCTTCTCGCTTGTGTGGCGCCAATCGGCTGCGCGGACACCCACAGGCAGGTCGGTATACACACACGATCGGCGGTGTATGCGCGCACGCTGCTCGGAGCAGACCTAGATGCCCGCGCAATCCTGACCGCGACTCCACCGCGTGTCGGCACGCTGCAGGGAGTGTCGCCTAGCGCACCGCTACGCGGGCTGGGCGCATTCGGTTCAGATGCCGTGCGCGTGGGAATGCACCGCCAGTGCCCCGACGCCACTGTTCTAACCGGTCCAGCGACCCTCGCACTGGCCGTGCGGGTCGAGAAGTCGCGCGACCTCGCGAAACTGCTTGAGGATGCGAACAACTCTGGCATCCTCGCGGCCGAGAACCTCGCTTCGCTCGGCAGTGCGACCGGTCTCGAGTACTTCTTCCTTGCCACTATCGCATCGCAGAGCAGCACGAACTCCGTGCGCTTCAACCTGTTCGGTCTGACCATGGTGCGCAGCGACTGGACCACTATGAACATGGTGTTGCAGCTTTATCACGCGCCGAGCGGTCGTATCGTGTGGCAGTCGGTCGGCGATTCGACCGGGTACACGGAGTCGATCGCGTCGAATCCGGTGTCCTTGCACACCGTAACTAGTGACCTAGCCACGGCAATGATCGGCGACCTGATTCGCGGACGCTCGCGCACAACTCTCACGCGGATCGGCGACGGGCCGGTGCGGATGGAAGCCGAGCCTGGCGATCCTGGTACGCATATGTGGCAGGACCGCGACGATCCCGATGCCTACGCGCCGGCTGACAAACCGGAGATCGAGCCGGACGCCGGCGATCAGTGAGTCGGCAGGCAGATTCGAGCGTCGCCTTGTCAACGCCAAGACCAAGTGGGCCATCTGCGGCGGCACCCCTGGCGCCATAAGTCCGTCAGGCTCGCTCGCGTCGGCGTGCGATTGCGCGAGCTCTCCGCCGAAACCCGCGTCTATTCGCCCCAAGTGCTCAATAGATACGAAAGATCCAATCCGCTGACAATTCCATCTTGATTGATATCGGCATCAATGTTCGACGAACCCCAAGCACTCAACAGTGTCGCAAGGTCAATCCCATCCACGCGACCATCTATTGATAGGACTTCGCTTTTTGAGCGTCGCAGGCGTGTATCGCGCGCACACGTCCTCGGCAAGTG
>JAQCEQ010000059.1 GCA_027618565.1 Planctomycetota bacterium
CTGGGACTAAGTCGTAACAAGGTAGCCGTAGGGGAACCTGCGGCTGGATCACCTCCTTTCTAAGGGATACTTAGACAGGCAACGAAGGGCAACCTTCAGCCTGCAACCGTCAACGTAACCTCGTCCGCGCTCGCGCGGATAGCGCATGGGTGACCATGCGTCAAAGCGCCCCAACGGCTCAGTTCAAGGGCTTCCCCCTGTGGTCCATTTGGGTCACGGGGGGAGGCCCTTGTTTTTTTGATGGAGATGTGCTCGGAGGTGGTCCCCGTGCGATCATGGTGGGATGGCAATCGATCCGACGCGTCGAGAATTCATGGCGGCAGGGTTGGCGGCCGGTGCCGTAGCCGGGATCGTGGCTGAGAACGCGCATAGCGACATCGGCGGTGTTCCGTGCGCGTCGCCGCGCTCCACTGACGAAGAGTCGACTTCGAGTCCCGTGAAACACTCCGTCTGCCGGTGGTGCTACGGCGGCATTCCGTTGGATGATCTCTGTTCCATCGCCAAGCGATGCGGAGCACAGAGCATCGAGTTGCTGTCGGAAGCTGACTGGCCCGTTGTCCAGCGGCATGGATTGGCGTGCGCCGTCGCGAACGGCCCGTGCTCGATCCAGAAGGGGATCAACCGCGTCGAGAACCACGACGCCATCGTCAAGGAGGCTGAGCGCCTCTTGCCGCTGGTGGGCCAGGCTGGCATTCCGAACATGATCATCTTCAGCGGCAATCGAGCCGGCCTCGGCGACGAGGAGGGGTTAAAAAATTGCGCGACCGCGCTTCGCCGGATCACGCCGGCCGCCGATGCCGCCAATGTGACCGTGATCATGGAGCTTCTCAACTCCAAGGTTGACCACAAGGACTACCAGTGCGACCGGACGCCTTGGGGGGTGGAACTCTGCAAGCGGGTCGATTCACCGCGGTTCCGGCTGCTCTACGACATCTATCACATGCAGATCATGGAGGGCGATGTGATCCGCACGATCAAGTCGTACGCGCCGTACATCGCGCACTTCCACACGGGCGGCGTGCCTGGCCGCAACGAGATCGACACGACGCAGGAGCTGTACTACCCGGCGATTGCGCGAGCCATCGCCGCCACGGGGTACGGCGGCTACATCGGGCAGGAGTTCATTCCCCGGCGCGACCCGGAAACCAGCCTGCGGCAGGCGATCGACCTCTGCACGGTCATCTCCTGAGCAGTGCATTTCGCGCTTGTTTTCTGTGCGGACGCTTGACTGTCGGTGAGTTGCCGCTACAGTCAGTCCCGTGGGGAGCAGCAGGGCGCGGGACACCGCGGCCGCCAGACCATAGCGGCAGGAACGAGCGTTCGGTGCGGCAAGCCAGGCTGGTTTCGTCCATCGATCGCAGCATCGGGCGGTTGGCGGCGCGCAGTCTGTGCGCAACGACGACCATGCCCGGCAACAGCCCTCCGTTCGGGCACCGTCGAGGCTCCAATCGTGGGGGATCCTGGCGGTGCCTTTTTTTCTGGTGAGTCTGGTGATGGGTGGGGCAGCGATGCCGCGGACTCAGTCAAACCCGCCGACCCACGTCGAGCCGCCGGCCTGGTACGGGTCCCATCCAAACTGCCCGTAGCCCGTGCCGTCCTGAGCCCAGAACTTCGGGTCGACGCCGGATGCGGCGATCGGCGACACCGGCGGCGTGTACGAGAAGTACGAGTACACATCGTTGCTGGCGTGCGAGACCGGGCCAACAGTCTGCCCATACCACCACGGGTAGCCGGTGGGGATCGCGTCACTCTCTCCTGAGGGATTCGCGGATGCGACGGGGTTGCCTGAGGCCGGCCCCGTCCTGGACCCGTGCGAGGCGAAGTGCATGCGGACCTGGGTCGGCACGCTGGGTGCGGGGAAAGCCGTGGGCGAAATCGTCACGAGCGGAGCGGTCGATGGGGGCGGAGTGACCTGGGTCCAGCCAGCCCAAGGGCCGGCCGCCGGCGTGGTCTCCGCGGGCCGTGGAGTGGGAGTGGCTTGTGTTGGCGGTTGTGGCTGGGCTTCAGGCTGCGGCGTTGGCTCAGGCTGCGGCGTTGGCTCGGGCTGGGGAGCACGCTCCGCGGCGCGCTTGAGCGTGGACGAGGGTGGCGCGGGTGCATCGGGCTCGCTCTGCTGTGCGCTCACGCTCCCACACAGGGACAGGCCCGCGAGGAGTGAGAGTGCCAACACGGATGTCTTGCGAATCGGGTCCATGGAGTGCCTTCTCTGCGGGACTATAGTCCCCGACTATGTCGCAACAGCACCTCCATCGGCACTCTCACGCCGCCGCGCCTGGGCTCTTCTCCAGCCTCGGACTTGGCCTCGGGCTTGGTCTCGGGCTTGGCCCGGTGGCACTCGCCCAGAACTACACCGACATCCCGCCCGACTTGGCCGAGACGGAACAGGAACTCTCCGCTGCGGCGGTCACGCTCGCTGACGCCATCGCGCGTGCGCAGGCATCGCTGCACGGGATGCTGATCTCCGCGGCAGCCTCCTCGCAGGACGGCAAGGTCAGTTACGAGATCATCCTGTCCGACGGCGGCGTGGCCAAGCGCGCGATCGTGGATGGCGCGACGGGCGCCGTGAGTGGACCAGTGCTGGATGCCGCCGCGGCACTCACGGTGCTGGCGGACCACGGCGGCACGGTCCGGTCCATCCGCAGCGATTTCTTCGCGGACCCGCCGGTGTATGTGGGCGAGGTGCTCGAGGCCGGCAAGCGTCACACGCTCACGATCAGTGCGATCGATGGCTCGATCCTGAGCGAAACGACCCAAGGACGATTCCCGGGGACCGATTTCAGTGGCGACCTGGAGACCACCGCGAGTGGACTCATGCTTGTCGACCTGGAGGTGGGCGGTGGAGCCGCTCCGGCAGGCCCGACCTCCAAGGTGAAGGTGCACTACACGGGCTACCTCCTGGACGGCACCAAGTTCGACAGCAGTGTCGATCGCGGCCAGCCAGCAGAGTTCCCGCTCAACAGGGTGATTTCCGGATGGACCGAAGGCGTGGGTTCGATGCAGATCGGCGGGAAGCGCAAGCTCATCATCCCCTACGAGTTGGCGTACGGGGAAAGTGGCCGACCGCCAACCATCCCGCCGAAGGCCACCCTGGTCTTTGATGTGGAACTCCTCGAGTGCGCCGATGCGCCGGCGGGTGGCGCGCCTCCCGCGCCTCCGGTGGAACCCGCGGATCGCTGAGCCTCCCGCGTTCGCCGCACTCCTACCGATCGCTGCAAGCGTCAGCCTCGCTTAG
>JAQCEQ010000060.1 GCA_027618565.1 Planctomycetota bacterium
CCTCGATGAGCCGTCCCGCCGGTTCCACCTTCGGCCTCTGGTGGGGCAACGCCGCGAGCGTCGCCTCCCACTGGAACGACGGCGAGGTCGAGGCACTGGATCCGTCCAACGCCTCGCACATGGCCGCCGCCTTCGCCGAGCTTGACGGCGCAGTCGCCGCGGGCGCCACCCAGATCGGCCTGGACGCCTTCTCACACGCCCACTCCGCGCTGTGGAACCTGGTCGGATTCCTCGAGGCCGCGAAGGCCAAGTATCCCCAACTCTCCTTCTCCACCGAGGGTCGCGGCTGCGATGTCCTCCACCTCCACGCGGCCACCTGGATCGATGCGTTCAAGTGCAGCGCGCCCAACGCCGCCGAGGCCTGCAATATCAAGGGCCGATTCACCTTGGCCGAGCGCCTCATCCCCGGCAGCGAGACCTGGGCCGGGATCTACTTCGACCGCGCGATGCGGAGCGACCTGCACGGCGACGCCCCGAGCCCTGCCGCTCAGATGGACGAGATCCGCCGCATCGCCAGCCTCGGCTTCGTCCCCGTCGTCTTCCAGTCGGGCCTCGACATCGCCAACGTTCAGGTGGCGGTGAACTGAGTCCTCGCTCACCATCCACGGCTAGTCTCCATGCCGTGGCACTGGTCCTGACGGCCTTCGCGGCAACACTCACCTTGGCCGGTTCTCCTGAGGCTCCTCCCGCGGGAGCCTCAGGTTTTTCCGTGACCGGCGACGCGGCGTCCGGCTTCACGCTTCGACAGACCGATGCACAGTCTCCGGGTGCCACACTCTTCCAGGGCTGGGTTCCCGCCGCACCGGCGCCAAGCGGGGTGGAGGCCACCGTGACCGCGACGCCTGCCGAGGGCGGCCTGGACCTCACATGGTCGTTCACCAACCACCGCGACGCCACCGTCACGCTGTCCAGCCTCCCGCTTCCTTCCTTTTCGGTGGGAGATCCCGCGTACGCGATCAACTTCATTGGATCAGGCTGGGCGCAGCGGCTGTCAGCTCGTGATGCGACGAGTCCCCGTCGGATGCAGGCCACCTACCCCGGCGAGCTCTACAGCCCGGTCGCTGTTGTGATCGGGGACGCTGCAGCCGTTGGCATCTCGCTGCAGTACGACCTGATGGTGGCCAGGCACGATGTGTCCATCAGCGTCGAGCCGGGCGAGCCGGGCTGCTGGAATGTGCTCCTCCAGCTGGATCGATCACCTGAGCACGGGGATGGTGTCTTGCGAGCCCCCGCGCGGCTCCAGCCAGGCGAGCACCAGGAGTATCGAGTGTCGATCCGTGCCGTGGCCGATCGCGAACAGTGGATCGACGCACTCTCTCCGTATCGGGAGTGGTTCCATTCTCGGTATGGGGGCGTGACCTACCGGCGCGACGAGGCTGCCATCCGAGGGTGCCTGCTCTGTGTCAGCAGCGAGCAGTCCGAAGGCAATCCGCAGGGTTGGGTGCCCGCGGCGAATCGACCCGACCGAAATGGGTACGGCGGTGTGGTCCGGATTCTGGCCCAGGCGATGGGACAGTCCACCCGGGCCATCCTGTGGACCCCGACCGGGATGACATGGCGGAACAAGGACCTGAATTACCCCTTCCAGTTCACCACCCACTGGCGAGATGACCCGAGTGGGCCCATGGCGTCGGCACCGGACCTTCTCAAGGCGGCACAGTTTGACCCGAGTCAGTCGTGGGGCCTGTGGTGGGGCCACAGTGCCGACTTCAATCCGGCCTGGGACACCATGCCGATGTCGCCTCTCGATCCGGCCAATCCCGAGCAGCGGGAGGCGGCGCTGGCGGAACTGCGGTTGGCGGTGGCGTCAGGCGCAACCACGATCGGGCTGGACGCGTTCTCGCACGCCTCCGTTCCCGTGTGGACGCTCATCCCCTGGCTGCAGGAGTTGCAGAGGGAGGCACCCAATGTCCGATTCTGCACCGAGGGACGAGCCCCCGACGTGATGCACCGAGTCGCCCCCACCTGGCTGGACTTCTGGAGGTTTGCTCCGGATCGAATTGGAGAGTCCACGATGATCCGTGGTCCGTTCCTCCTGGCGGACTGGCTGCTGCCGGGCCAGGAGACATGGGCGGCCATGCTGTTCGACCGATCCGCCGATGGGAGTTTGCACGGACTGTCCAGCAACCGATCGGAGCAAATGGCCAGGGTGAATTGGGTGGCACAACAGGGCTTCGTCCCGGTCGTGTTCACATCGATCGATGTCTCCGGCATTCGCGCGACGCAAGGTGGTTCCCGATGATTCTCGCCGCGACGGGGATACTGCTCCTCATGGCGGTGTGGATTGTCGCGCACATGTTGAAGGATGCCTTCAACCCGGACCGCGACGCGGTTTCAATGCGCAACATCTTCCTGCTCGGATTCATCCTCTTTCAGCTGACGAGTACGGTGTACACGCTTCAGACGGGGCAGATGGACTACATGAAGATCGTCGACCTGGACGAACCGGGCATTATCTTCGCGTTGATGGCCCTGGTCTTTCTCATCCTCTTCCTCTTCTTCTATTCGAAGGGAATTCTGGCCGTCCGACTTGCCACCAGGCGGACGGTGCCGCACGCCGCGTCGGTAGGGGGGCTGTTCGGCGCGGCCATCGGCTGCGTGGTGATGGGGCTGGTGTTCCGCTATGTGCTGACGCAAGTGCCGATCCTTGGAGTCCTCACCGCGCAGATGTCGGTCGGTGCGCTCTCTGCCGCCTGCGGACTGGTGATGTGGGCCTGGGCACGCGATTCCCGGAACTTCATGCTGCTGGTGTCGACCCTCGCAGTGATCCTGTTCTGCTGTGCGATCCTCCTCTCAGAAGCATGGAGCCGTCGTGAGATCACCACGCTCTTCCTGACCACGATCTGGGCGGGGTACTGGAGCCGATGGAGATACGGCGCCCGTGCGCAGTTGGTCACGCGTGGACTGTCGATCGGCGCGGTCGGCTTCATGGTGGTGCTCTTCCTGAGCGCGAGCCGCACCGCGGCCACGGATCGATTCTCGCTTAGCGACTACTTGAACAAGTTCGCCGCCGTCAGTCCAGACCGTCTGCAGGAAGCGGCACTCGGCATCGCCAACGGCCAGTTCGCAGGGGCGAATTCGCTGTGGGTGATCGAGAACTACCCCAAGCACTTCAACTACACGCCACTTCACTCGCTCATCTACTACGCAACCAATCCAATCCCACGCGCCATGTTCCCGGACAAGCCCGACCCACTCGGGACCCGGATGACCAAAGAGGCGGCCGTCTCCC
>JAQCEQ010000061.1 GCA_027618565.1 Planctomycetota bacterium
GCGATTCCCCGCTACGGAGCCGTGGGTGCCGGGCTCTGCGGCCACTGCAGGAGCCCGCCCCGGCCCAGCCCCTGCAGGGCCGGGGTCTTCAGGGAACTTGCCACCAGCCGATCCACGATCTCGGCCGCCGAATCGTCGGGATGCTGGGCCATGAGCACGGCGGTGGCGGCAGCGGCAAGGGGGCACGCGTACGACGATCCATCGATGGGCGGCGAGGGTCGATCCCCGTCCGATGCCAGCAGGCACGACCCAGGCGCGAAGAGGTCGACGGTCTTGTGGCCGTACGCGCTTCCACCGCCGTCCCACTCGGCCAGTCCCCCGGACGGCGATGCCGCACCGACGGTCACGATGTTCGTGAACGGAAGCGAGGCGGGAAACCGCAACATCCGATCCAGGTTTTCCCCGTGGTTCCCGGCGGCGCAGACCACCACCGCGCGAGCATCATCCAGCCGTCTCCAGATGGGGCTGCCGGCGCACTCATCGAATTCGCTGGGAGTGAGATCGGCAAACGCGCTGATGTTGATGACCCTGCACCCGGCATCCAGCGCCAACTGCAACGCCCTGATGATCTCAGTGGCGGATCCTCGCTGCACCCTGAACTCCGGACCGTGAGCCATCGACGTGATCGGAATGGGGATGATTGCTGCACCAGGAATCCCAGAGGGAAGCCAAGGTGCCAGCCCTGCGATGAGCGATGCAACGCGATTCCCGTGGCTCCACGACACCGATCCCACTTGCCTCAAGCGGCTGCGGAGGGCCTCGCGGTCCCGGGGAGAGAGTTGCGCGAACGCACCGGCCAGCGCGATGTCATCCGGGTCGAAGTCTGCGTCGATCACGGCGATCCGCGGAATGGGTGTCCCGACCGGCGTGGCTCTCCACGAGATCCCCTGTGTTCCCCACTGCTGGTCCAATCCGCCGCGCGACCACATCGCCACGCGAATGTCCTCGTTGGAAGGCGGGCGAGATTCTGTCGAGAACACCTCAGAGACGATCGCGAGCCGTGCCCGCAGATCAGCGCGCGGACGCGCTCCCTCGTTCTCTCGAGAAGGCCCCGCGGGCGAGCCCGAGCTTGCCGTCGCAGTCGGGGTGGCCGTCGACCTGGATGGAACCACGACAAACTCCAGTTCGGCAACGGAGACGGCTGACTCGTCCCCACCAAGCACCGTGCTGGCCGGCTTGCCGACGGGGAGTGGGGCATCGGTGATGACGGCGCGGATCCGCGTCACACCAAGCGGGGCGATCGCGGACAACTTGAACGGAACATCCTCCGGAATTCGGATTCTCGAACCAGCCAGCACAGGGATGCTGCCCAGTCGGTCGTTGGGAACAAGCGTCCCCACTCGACCCGCGGCATCGACAAAGTAGATCGAGAGGTATCCATCGCGCGAGGCCTTGAACGTGAACCGCAGCGGATCGCCAACGGCCACGATGCGGCGGCCGTCACCGATGAGCACTTCGAGATCGCCAGATCGACCTGTTCCGAAGAGTTCCACGTAGCCCGGCGCAGGTTCCGCCGAGTTCGACGGCTCTGAAGAGTCCGCGGGCTGCGAAGGCTTCGAAGGCTCCGGCGCCACGGACATCGCATCACCTCGAAGCCCCATTTGTCGCGCAAGGTCGGCCGCCGCACTCGTGAGCTCATCCAGCTGGTTGAACTGAACCGCGCCACTCCGTGAGGGATCGACCGTTCCCTCCACCACATTGACGAGGCAACACGACACGAAGTAGGTGCCCTCGAATCGATACACGGCTCCCTTGAGCACATGCGTCGCACGCGCGATTCGACCGAAACGCACGGCCTCGCCGGGTTGCGAGAGGTCGCTGGTCGCCAGCGCCTGTTCGTCCAGGACGCTCGCCAAGGTCCGTCGGTCCAGGATCTCCACTCCTGGCGCATCCACGGCGAGGACGATCATGTCCACCACGACCCAACCAAAGCCAGCCGGCACTTCGTGTTCGTCTAATGCCGTGACCGCGAGCCTGACGACTGTTGCTGCGCGCAGGGAAGTGGACTGGGGCTCGGACTGGGGCTCGGGTTGGGCCTCGGAATCTTGACTTGCGGCAACACCCCACGGAGTGAGTGACATGACGAAGACCACAAGGCCGATGGCGATGCGTTCGACGACGATGCCGTCCATGCGTGGAGCGTAGGCGCCTGTGGTCCAGCACATGCCTCAGCCGCTTTCAGGCACGCCGGCGATTACGGCTCCTCGCCCTCCGCACCGCTCCCGCCGGAAGAGTCTCCACGGGCAGGCTGTCGAGGCTTGGTCTTCACGGGCGGCGGGTTGGTCCCCACGGCGCGAGTCCCTTCCCCGCCCGAAGCGCCGCCAGCCTTGGAGAGGTCGGCGAACATGGTGTTCGCGGCGCGGGCGCTGCTTGCAGAAAACAGCATCACCGACCCGTAGACCGTCTCCCCGGTGCCGGGGTGCGGCGCGCTCCAGGTGTACACCGGGCTGGCGCCGGGATTCTTCATCTTGGCTGACTCGGACTTGACCCTCTCCTCATAGGTGCCTCCGGACTCAAACACCTCTTCACCATCGGCATACTCCTTGAAGTTGGAGTCCTCGCGAGTCATGCTGTCGTCCACCACTTTCTCGCCGAGGAAGATGCGGATCGCCATTCGCGCGAGATCATCCGCTCGCCGCCTCGCCCCTTGCACGGCATTGCCGCTCTTGCCCCTGGGTGCGGCCTGGCCGAAGCCGACCAGCACGACCTCACCATTCTCGTCCGTGCGGACCTGGACCCCGGAGGTGAAGAGAAGCGTCTGGTCGCCCACGCTCTCGGCCCACTCAGCGATGTCAACCTGAGGCGTCCCGCTCGGGACCGGTCCCTTTCCCAGCAGTGCCGCTTGAAGGCTCGCGGACTTCGGGCTCCGGATGGCGACGACCGCCACTTCAGACGAGGCGCTTGACTGTGAACTGGATTCAAAGTACCGGAACGCTTGGATTCCTGACATCTCTGCGGCCGCCAGGATTCTCGACTG
>JAQCEQ010000006.1 GCA_027618565.1 Planctomycetota bacterium
ATCGCCTTCTGCCGCCCGCGCCCCTGTGAACACGACAAGGACGCAACACGCCTGCTACGGACTACGGACTTTCTGTGCACCCGATGCAACACTCGGAACCGATGAAGTATCGCTGTGTGCGTTAGAAGCGAGCTAGGCACTTGCTTCGCTAGCGGGAAGGGCGTTCCCAAGCTGAATGTCGAGGGTTCAAATCCCTTTGCCCGCTTTCATCCGTAAGTGCTTAGGGGACCCGCAATTGCCCCTAACCCGCCGATGGTCGGCGGAGTGAGCCTTCCTCGAAAGTGTGTACCAAGCGTGTACCAAACGGTGCAGAGCTTGATGCACGGAGGCCACTCCGATGCCACGCATCCCAGTTCTCAGGGTTCACCGCGCCATGGGGGTCCTATCTGTGAGGGTTTCCACGCCGCGCATTCGACGCAGCGGTTGAAAACGAATCGGTCTACCGAGTCCCTCGAGGTGGATGGCTGCCGCCTTCTGCCCCCGTGACATCCACGCCGGCGATGTAGTCACGCGCTGGCTGTTTCATCCATATCCACCAGCATCCCCCGCTTCAGCGCCCAGCGTTCAAATGGCCAGGTGGTCAGTGGCGGGATCGCCGCGATGAGCGCGACAAGTCTCGTGGTCCGGCTCCAGCGCAGTTCCGCCGCAACCTGAATCGTTGCGATGACATAGAGGAGGAAGAGCACGCCGTGAATCGGCCCCATGATCTGCACGCCGAGTGGATTGTGGACCACGAGGTACTTGAGGCACATCCCCGCGAGCAGCCCAGCCCACGACCACGCCTCGGCGATCGCTGCGAGTCGGAACCTGCCGCCCGTCGAGCGGGCCATGTTGATGAGCGTGTTGACTGCGCGCATGCGTGGTCTTGGGGCGGCGATCGTAGGCTGGCGGCGGCGTCGGCGATGGCGGCGTACTTGTCGCGGGCGGCGGGATGCACCAACCTGATAGTGCGGATGAGACTGCTCCCTTTCGGTGAGCGTCATCTGACACACAGAGCAGGCGGTCACCCGCGTCGGCGGGAGTTCAGACGGAGCACGGACGGCAGCCGGACATGCGTGGCCAGTCCGCACGCTTGCAATGATCGAATCACTATCCAACTGATATCCAATTGCCACCACTTCAGTCCGTGCCGCGCACTCGCGGGAAATGCATGGTGATTGTTGTGCCAACCTTCACCGAAAGTGAGAATCCCCATCACTGGGTTGTTTCGGCTGTGATCGTCCGATCGATAGTCGCGCGATCCCCACACATGACACACTGAATTGATGCTCCATGTCGCGTGATGCAACAGGAACATGCGAATCAGTCCGCCCCACAACACGCCAAGCGCCGCACCAGTCCAACTCATCGTGACCAGCCCGCACACAATGCCGGGAAGGACGAGACCCGCGGCCACCCAGAGGGGGAATAATCGATTGACTGTCATGATCGTCGGATTGCCGAGCAGATCCGGCACGTAACGATGATGGCTGTCTCGGGTGCTCGTGAAGAGCCATCCGACGTGTGCGTGAAGAAATCCCTTCGTCCACCCGATGACCCCGCGACCGCGAGTGGCATGTGGGGAGTGCGGATCCTCTTCATGGTCGGAGAATCGGTGATGGCGGCGATGCATGCCGACCCACCACACGAGTGGCCCCTGCGCCGACATCCCGCCCAGAATCATCAGGAACACCTTGATCGGGGTCGTGGTGACGAATGCCCTGTGCGCGAAGAGCCTGTGATAGCCAATGGTCACACCCAACCCGGTTGCGATGTACATCACGACAAGCGAGATCAGACCTGACCATTCAAACCATCCACCCCACAGCAGGTACATCGCGCACATCAATCCCAACGGAGGGAGGACCACTGCAGCCAGCATCGCCAGGTGCATTTGCGTTCGGGTGAGTAGAGCCTCGGTCATCGCGGCAGTCCCACACTCAGGAGCGCCGTCACCATCGATGGACGAATCCGACTCGAGCACTGTTATGTTCTCTGATGTGGTACTGAGCACTTTCCTGACCGCCCTCTCTGGGTATGGAACACTGTGATCAAAGGACCTGGGACTGACGGGAGCCCGTCTGGGCTATCGGCCACGCGCACTGAACAAGATCGCCGCGATCACGCCGGGGACCCATCCAACGCAGGTCAGGACCGCCGTGAGCACAATTCTAGGCGAGGACGGGCGCACTCGTGATCGACCCCACGATTCCGTTCAGGAGCGGACTCGGCCGCATCGCCGCCGCGGCCTTGCGAACATCGGGCTGGAAGTAGCCGCCAAGATCCACTGGCTCCCCGGCGCCGCTGGCCAGCTCGGCGAGGATGGAGGATTCATTCGAAGCCAACGATTGCGCGACCGGCGCAAAGAGCGCGGCAAGCGCGGTGTCGTCCTTCTGCGCCGCCAGGGCCTGCGCCCAGAAACGCGCGACAAAGTAGTGGGTGGCACGATTGTCGGGCTCCCCCGCCTTGCGACCTGGCGCCTTGTTCTGGAGGAGGTACTGCTCGGTCGCAGCATCAAGCGTCTTGGCGAGGATGGCCGCGCCCGCATGCCCGAAGGTGGCGGAGATGTGCTCGAAGGAGACTGAGAGCGCCATGAATTCGCCCAGGCTGTCCCAGCGGAGGTGATTCTCGGCCACGAACTGCTGCACATGCTTGGGCGCCGAGCCTCCGGCACCCGTCTCAAACATGCCGCCACCCGCCATGAGCGGGACGATGGAGAGCATCTTTGCGCTGGTGCCAAGCTCCAGGATCGGGAACAAGTCCGTGAGGTAATCGCGCAGCACATTTCCGGTGACGGAGATCGTGTCCTTGCCTTCCTTCATTCGAGCGAGCGAGAACGCGCACGCCGCCGCAGGCGCCAGCGTGTGGAACTCCAGTCCCGTGGTGTCGTGCTTGGGCAGTTCCGCCTGCACCTTCTTGATCACTTCGCGGTCGTGGGCTCGATGCTCATCCAGCCAGAAGACCGCCGGCGTGGCGCTGGCTCGCGCGCGGCTGACAGCCAGCTTGACCCAGTCGCGAATCGGCGCATCCTTGGTCTGGCAAGCGCGCCAGATGTCGCCCTCCTCCACACGATGCTCCATGAGCATGGTGCCTGAGCCATTGACCACACGCACGGTCCCCGCGGCGGACATGAGAAAGGTCTTGTCGTGCGAGCCGTATTCCTCGGCCTTTTGCGCCATCAGGCCAACATTGGGAACGCTCCCCATCGTGCGGGGATCGAAGGCGCCGTGCTCGCGGCAGAAGTCCAGGACCGCGGAATACACGCCCGCGTAGCAGCGATCAGGAATCACGCACAGCGCCGGCTGCAGTTTGCCCTGCGCATTCCACATCTGCCCCGAGTCGCGCACCACCACCGGCATCGAGGCATCAATGATGATGTCGCTGGGCACATGCAGGTTGGTGATGCCACGGTCCGAGTCCACCATCGCGATGGCAGGACCGGCGTCGTAGACACCCTGGATGTCCGCCTCGATCGCGGCGCGCTGCGCTGGCGGCAGCGTCGAAACCTTGGCCAGCACATCGCCGAGGCCGTTGTTGGCGTCCACGCCAAGTTGCGACAGCGTGGCGGCATGCTTCGCGAAGACTGGCTTGAAGAACGCCCGCACCGCGTGGCCAAAGAGAATCGGGTCCGAGACCTTCATCATCGTGGCCTTGAGGTGGATCGACCACAGGAGCCCCTTCGTGCGTGCGTCTGCGACGGTGTGCTCAAGGAACGAAACCAGCGCGCGGCGGCTGAGGAACGTGCCGTCCAGGATTTCGCCCGCCTGGAGCGTGAGGGTGTCCTTGAGGATCGTGACGGTGCCGTCGTTGCGATGGAGTTCGATGCGCGCGGCCGTGACGGCCGTGATGGTGACAGATTTCTCGTTGCCAAAGAAGTCGCCGGAGTCCATGTGGGACACGCACGCGGGAGAACTGGGAGACCACGCGCCCAACCGGTGCGGGTTCTTGCGCGCGTACTCCTTGACGCTCTTGGCGGCTCGACGATCGGAATTGCCCTCGCGCAGGACCGGGTTCACGGCGCTCCCCTTGATCGCGTCGTACCGGGCGCGCGTTGCGCGATCTTCTTCGGAATGCGGGTTCTCCGGGTACTCCGGGAGCGCGTATCCATGCGACTTTAGTTCCGCGATCGCGGCCTTCAACTGCGGGACGGAGGCCGAGATGTTCGGCAACTTGATGATGTTGGCTTCGGGCTTCTGGGCCAGTTGCCCCAGCTCGGCGAGCGCGTCACCGATGCGCTGGTCTGACTTGAGCCGCTCGGGGAACGCCGCGATGATCCGCCCCGCCAGCGAGATGTCCCGAGTCTCCACCTTGATGCCCGCCGGCGCGGTGAACGCCTGCACGATCGGCAGGAACGAGTAGGTGGCCAGGGCCGGCGCCTCGTCGGTGAGCGTGTAGATGATGGTGGGCGCGGCGTGGGCCGAGGAGGCGGCGGAGGCGGAGGCTGGCTGCGTGGAAGTCGGCATCTGGGAACTCGTTGAGGGGTCTGCGTCGGGCGGGGCGTCGGGCGGGGCGTCAGACTCTGAATGAGAGCGCCGAAGTGTAACGGGCGGAATACTGGCGGGCACGGGCTCCACACCCCAGCGCCGCGTACCACTCAGTCTCCCCCACCGGACTACATTCCCCCCATGCCCGACATCACCCGGCGATCTGCAATCCAACGGTCCGCTCTCGCAGTTGGTGGAGCCGCGCTCTCAGGAGTTGGAATGGCCGCGCTCGCTCGCGAAGCCTGGGGCGCGTCACGCGCACTATCCCCTGCCCCCCGCGCCCGACCCGGCCGCCTGGGCAAGCTGCGCATCTACCAGATCGGCGTCGGCGGCACGATCGCACCGCATGACCGACACGAACTGACGCAGCATCCGGATGTGGAGATCGCGGGACTGTGCGATGTGGATTCCGACGCGCTGGCCAAGGCCTCTTCGGAGTTCCCCTCGGCCTTCACCTGCAAGGACTTCCGCGATGGCTTCACGAAGCACGCGGACACCTTCGATGCGGTCATCGTGTGCACACCGGATCACAACCATTGCGTACCGATGCAGTGGTCGCTTCGTGCGGGCAAGCACACCTACGGGCAGAAGCCGCTCGTGCAGCAGCTCTCGGAAGTCAAGTCGATGCAGAACGCGATCGCCGCGAATCCGTCGTTGGTGACGCAGGTGGGCAACCAGCGCATGGGTCCCGAAGGTCGACAGCACGCGGTCAACATCGTGCGCGATGGGCTCCTTGGTCCGGCTCGCGAGGCCTATGTCTGGGTCGACGGCCCGCCCGACGACGGCAGTTTCTACTTCTACTACGGTGGACTCAAGGAACCGTCGCCGCCGCCGGCCAACCTGGACTGGGAACTCTGGCTCGGCTGCACTCTGGACGCGCCGTTTCGCGAGGGGCTTGGTCCGATCCGCTGGCGCAGCTCGTGGGACTACGGCACCGGGCAACTTGGCGATTGGTGCACGCACCTCCTTGATGTTCCCTACTACGCGCTGGAGCTTCCGTCACCCATCGCGGTCCAGGCGCAAACGCACTGGCCCAGCGACTTCTATCACGCGCAGCATGTGGCATCGACCCTCACGTATCCGGTGAGCGGGCCCCGGTTCGCCACTGATCGCTTCGTCATGCACTATTGCGACAAGGGGCAGTACCCCTCGCGCGCGGCGCTTGGCCTGCCGGCTGGGAACTTCGGCGGCACCGGCACGCTGATCGCATGCGAGGGTGGCGTCATGCATGTGACGCCCGAGGGCAATGTCACCGTCTGGATCGACGGCAAGGAAGTGGACTGGAAGAAGCTCTCAGGCCTGCGGGCGGTGCAGGCTCGCAACCACTGGCACTCGTGGGTGGACAAGATCCTGGGTCGCGAGGCGTTTGTGCAGACCCCATTCTCGGTGGGGGTGCAACTCGCGGAGGCTGGGCTGCTCTGCGCGAAGGCGGCGCGGTATCCAGGTCAGGAGCTGCGATGGGACCTGCCGTCGCTCAGCTTCACCAACAATGAAGAGGCCACGAAGTCCATCGTGCGCAGGGAATACCGCTCGGGCTTTGAGCCGCCGTACCCGGCGTGAGGTGATCGCCACGGGGAGTTGCCTCATGCGATGGAGTCGCCGCGCGAGTGGAGGTGCAGTGATCCTCGCGGATCCCACCGCCAGGACGCGCGAACGGCCGGGAAGTAGATTCGTCGGGAATGGTTGACGATTCATCCAACGAGACACCGCCAGTGACCACCCCGCCGCGCGCAGCAGCACCCGTCTGGACTCACGCCGCTGCCGTGCTGGCCGCTCTTGCCGCCACCATCGGCATCTTCTGGTGGATCGGGAGCATGGAGTTCCCGGAGGAGCCCGCTGCCGAACTGGAGGCGGTGGCGACAGCCGAGCCCGCTCCAGCCCCTGCCGAGGCAACCCGCAATGAACTTCTCATTTTCAGCAAGACCGCTGGTTTCCGGCACGACTCGATTCCCGAAGGCATCGCCGCTGTGAGTGCGATCGGCGAGTCCCTTGACCTCACCGTGACCGCCACCGAGGACGCCGCGTACTTCACCCAGGAACACCTCGCTCCCTGCGCCGCAGTGGTATTCCTGAATACCACCGGCGATGTGCTGGACGACGCGCAGCAGAAGGTGTTCGAGGACTACATCGCTTCGGGGGGCGCGTATGTCGGCGTTCATTCTGCCGCCGACACGGAATACGACTGGGCCTTCTATGGAAACCTGGTCGGTGCGTACTTCCAGAAGCATCCACGAATCCAAGAGGCGATCGTCGAGATCAAGGTGGACGACCACCCCGCGACGCGAGGCATTGATCGATTCTGGACGCGCACCGACGAGTGGTACGACTACCGCGCCGCGCCGCGAGTGGGGGTAACGGTGCTTGCGACGCTGGATGAGTCGTCCTACGAGGGCGGTTCGATGTTCGGCAATCACCCCATCGTCTGGTGTCACGAGATCCCGCGCACGGACACCGGTAACGCCACGGTCACACCAATCGCCACCGGCGCACCAATCGCCTCCGGCAACCCCGCCCGCGCCATCTATACCGGCGGCGGCCACACCAAGGAGTCGTATTCGGAGCCAGCGTTTCTGCAGCATCTCACCGGCGCGATCGCGTGGGCAACGCGGCGCGAAGTTCAGGTCGAGGCCCCAGCCGCGGAACAAAATTCCGAAGCGTCATCCGCGGTGGCTCCAGCGCCCACCAGTGCTCCGGTGCCATCTGAATAACCGGTATTGTGGTATTGTGTCCGGAATGACCACCAAATACAAGGAAGTCCTCCAGCAGATCGACCAATTGAAATCCGAAGCGGCCGCGCTTCGCCAGACGGCGATCGTTGAAGCCAAAGAACGCATCAAGGTGCTCATGGAGGGGCACAACCTCAACTGGGAGGAGGTTGGAGCCCCTGTCACCAATGCCACGCAGGGCCGTGCGGTGGCGCGGAAGGCCGGCAGGAAGCGCCAGAGCGCATCCGCAGCCAAGCCGAAGACCGGTGGCAAGAGGCAAGGCGCCAAGGACGGACGCTCCGTAGTCACGCCCAAGTATCGCGATCCGAAGTCCGGCGCGACCTGGAGCGGTCGCGGCAAGACGCCGCGCTGGATCGCTGCGGAACTCAAGAAGGGCAAGACTCGCGAGCATTTTGCGATAGCACGCTGAGGCACGCGAAGCTCGGGGAGTTCGTCCCGACACTCGCGCGCACGGTCAACTGTGTCCATGAATCAGTTCAGGTTTGCGATTGCCGTCGCGCTGATTGCCCTTGCGTCACTGGGTGGGAGGTGTGCCCAACGCGAGTCAGATCAGCCGACGACGACCTCCACGGTCAAAGCGCGCGACGACACCGCCAGTGCCGGCGCACCCACGGTCGCTTCGGCACCAACCACGCCGCCACAAGACCGCTCCCCCACCACCCGCACATGGACAGTGGACGGACTTGAGCGCGCCGCGATCGTGGTGCCTGCCGTCTCCGTTGCCACCACGGTCGCCGCCGCCGACTCCGCGCCCACCGTCACAGCCGACGCCAGCACGCCACACCCCATCGTCTTTGTCTTCCACGGCCACGGCGGCAATGCCCGGCAGGTCCGTAGGAGTTACGACATTGAAGAACACTGGCCCGAAGCGATGTTCGTATATCCGCAGGGGCTTCGGACTCCCGGGCGGCTCACCGATCCCGAGGGACAACGAAGTGGATGGCAGTCAACCCCCGGCCACATGGATGACCGCGACCTGCACTTCTACGACGCGATGCTTGAGTCGCTCCTGGGCGAGGGTGGCGACCGCGCACGCGTCTACTCCACCGGGCACAGCAATGGAGGCGGATTCAGTTATCTGCTGTGGAGCCAACGCGGCCACACGCTTGCGGCCATCGCACCAAGTTCCGCCGCCGCCGTACGGCTCGGTCGCGACGACAACCTGGGCGACCCGATGCCCATGATGCACATCGGCGCCACCAATGATCCACTGGTCAAGTGGGAGTGGCAGGCAGCGACGATCGATGGCGCCAAGGTCCTCAACGGCTGCACCGGCGAAGGCGTGCCGTTCCCGAACGGAACCACCGGCGGCCGCGGCCTCATCTATCGATCCGAGACCGACACTCCCGTCGTGACCTACATCTCCGATGGCAACCACTCGTTCGATCGATCGTCGTCGCCGGTCATCGTGGAGTTTTTCAAGAAGTGTCGGAGGGCGGGTCGGGAAGCGCCGGGGTCCTTGGACCCTCACACCTCCTCCGTGAACTCCAGGTCCGTCCCATAGGTCTCCCGCAGGCAGGCCAGCGCGATCGCGGCCACCGCCATCGTGACCAGGCCAACCCACGCCGCGGCCGCGACGGGACCGATTCCGGCGGTGGTGCCGTCCGATGCGATCTCCCCCGTCCCCTTGAGCCAGATCCATGCCGTGGTGACCAGTGGGACGCTGCCGCGCACGAAGTTTGGTGCGCTTGTGGCCGCGGTCGCACGCAAGTTGGTGCCAAACTGCTCCGCGCTGACCGTGACAAACACGGCCCAGTAGCCGATGCCAATGCCCATGATGCCGCTCCACAGGTAATAGGTCTGCGGATCCGGATTGGCCTTGATCGCGAAGTAGGACGCGACGAAGGTCGCGGCGGTCACCGCTTGGTACAGCGCCAGGGCCTTCTTGCGACTTCGCAACCACTGGCTCAACAGGCCACTGCTCAGGTCACCGATCGCCAGTCCTCCGTAGCACCACGCCACCGCCGTGCCCGCATTGACCAACGCGGCGCCGGTGATTGGGTCCACGATGCCCATCGCCTTCCCGATTTCCGGAGCAAACACCACGGGAATCGCCACGATGAACCAGATCGGCAATGCCATGAGAACCACCGCCGCGTAGCGCAAGAGTCGCCGCGGCGGCCAGAGCAGCATGAGCGGGTTGCCCAGGTGCACGCCGGCGGCATGCACCTTCTTGAAGATGCCACTCTCCACGACACCGATGCGAAGCCCCAGCAGCACCAGCCCCATGCCTCCGCCGATGAAGTAGCTCACACGCCAGTCCGTCGCTTTGGCGATCAGGACCGCCAACAGCGCACCGCAGATGCCAAACGATGCCACGATCGTGGTGCCGTAGCCCCGTGCGTGCTTGCCCAAGAGTTCAGAGACAAGCGTGATGCCCGCGCCCAGCTCGCCTGCAAGCCCCAGTCCCGCGAGGAATCGGCACGCTGAATACTGGCCCACCGCGGTCTGAAGCCCAAGCGACGCCAGCAGGCCATGCCAGCCGCTCTCCGCCGGGACATCCGCCACGAATCCATTCAGGATGTTGGCGATGGAGTAGAGGGTGATCGATCCAAACAGCACGCTGATGCGGCCGCGCCGATCGCCCAGAACGCCCCACGCGACGCCGCCCGCCAGCATCCCCCACATCTGGTCGTTGAGGAGGCTCACGCCAACATGGGTGAGCTGGTCGCCGGTGAGTCCCAGCGACTTCAGACTGTCCACACGCAGGACGCTGAAGAGCACAAGGTCGTAGATATCCACGAAATACCCAAGGGCTGCCACGATCACCGCCATCACCACGGCACGATTGGCATGGGCCGCCTTGGTCGCGGGGATCTGCTGCGTCGGAGTCTCAGCCATCTCAGTATTCAACCACACAGGCGATCGTGGATGGACCCGGCGGCTACAGTCCCGCACGTGCATGTCGGCGCCACCAGCGACCTGATTCTCACCCTTGCCGGGGACGAGGCGGCGTTCACGCCGGAGGGACGCGCGCTGGTGCGAGTAATGCTCACGGGGACCGACCCACAATGGGCGCAGGCGATGGCCCGAACCCACCGACACGCCGTCCCGCATGCGCGATTGCGCAAATGGTCGGTGTGGCAGTTCCTGTTGCGCCTGGCGGACGAAGAGCCCCGCACCGTGAGGCAACTGATCGTGCCAGGTGCCGGCTGGTCGCCGCTGGCGATCGACTGGCTCGCCACCAACCCGCATGCTCGCGCCTGGGAGTTGGACATCGAGAATGTCGAGGCCAAGCGCGCACTCGTCCAGAAGCACGCGCGTGGCGTGGCACCTCGCTGGCGCAATCGCCCCTGCGACGCGGCGGATCCTGGCGCGGTTTCCTCCGCACTCTCTGGCTCCGGCTGGGACGCCACGCAGCCGACCACATGGGTGATGGAGGGCCTGCTGTACTACATCGCCCCCGCCGCCGCCATTTCGCTGATCCGCACCGCGCTGGCTTCGCACCCAGACTCTCGCATGATCGCGGAGGTGGGACTTCCTTACGACTCCATTCACCAGCCCGCGGGCGACGCCTGCCGCGACTATCACGACCAGATCGCGCGCGCGATTGGTCGCGACCACCTGCACACCCACCAACCCACCGAGTTGGCGGCGGCGTGCGGGGCACGCGTGGAAGCGATCATGGACCCGGCGACGGCCTCACGATTGCGGGGCGACTCCCCGCCGGCCTTTGTGCATCCCCTGGACTCCACGCAGCGCGTGGTGCTGCTGGCACCGGCAATCAGTCTTGGGTGACGGTGGCGGTATCGGTGGCGGTGGCGGTATCGGTGGCGGTGGACCGCGACGCGGTCTCGGTGCTCGACTCCAGCTTCTGCAGTTGCTGCATCGTCAAGAGCCCGAAGCCGGTGCCATACGCATGGCCGTATCCGTAGAGCGGATAGTCGAACCACGATCCATCCGTGAACTGGATCCGTCGCATGAGGTCATCCAGCCACGCGCGGTATGACTCGCGCGTATCGGGGGCGGTCAATGCAGCGATCACGCGCGACGCGTAGTAGTGGCCGAAAAAGTAGTAGTAGCCACTGTTGGAGTAGAACGCTTCGTGCGGAATCGGGCGTCCGCGACCGATCTCGATGTAGTGGTGGCGGTCCCGCAGGTGCCCAAGCCCCTGCGCCAGCTCCGCCTGCCCCACGCCACCGGCGTGATTGTCGTAGAGCGCGAGGTGACAGACCTGAAGTCGCCCCGAAGTCCCGCTTGGTCGATTGAACCCCGTGCCAGGCCGATACTTCGCGTAGGTCCCGTAGACGAACGCGCCGTCGGGGAGCCGGAAGAGTTCCAGCCGCTTGATCGCGCGTTGCACCCGCGCCTCGTCCACCGTGATGCCCACGCGCCTGGCGCCATCGAACGAGACGATCATCGCACCGGTGTTGAAGCTGGTGGTCTCGTGGCCGGTCGGGCGTTCAAAGGAGCCCTGGAAGTCGTAGTAGCCCCAACCCCCATCCAGCGATTGGCGCGCGAAAGAGAAGTCCACTTCCCGCTGCACCATCACGCGGATGGGCACTTCTCGATCCTCGAATCCGGGCTCCTCCAGCAGGCGCACGCCGAGGTCGATGAGGTAGGTGTGCGCCCAGACATCGTAAAAAGTCCCGCCGGACGCCGCCCCGATCGGCTTGGACGCCAACACCCACGCCACGGCACGATCAAGCGCCCGACGAGCGCGTTCATCGGTGCGCGCTGGCTCGATCAGTGCCTGCGTGCACAGCGCCGTCGTGGCGCCGTGGAACGCACGGTGGCTGGCCGAGGTGTCCAGATAGATCTCCCTCGTCCGCATCGTGTGGAAGGTTCCCCACGACCCATCCGGGTTCTGGTTCGTGAGGAGCCACTCCAGTGCCCGCGCACGCGCGTCATCGGATGACCACTCCGGTGCGTCGGGGATGACACGCGGAGGACTGGAAGCCACCGCAGCGTTGGACTCACCGGGCTGTGTTGCCGCAGCAGGCGCGCGCGTCGTCGAAGCGGATTGGCAGCCCACAACGGCTGCCGCCAGGAGCACTGCCGCGAGCGTGAGCCGTCCGCTCATTGCTCACCCATGAAGACCAGCTCGCCCGGGGCCAGCCCACTGATGATTTCCACCATGTCGCCCTGCGACAGTCCGGTGACGACCGCCACTTCCACCGTGACTTCACCTCGCTGCACTCGGACGACTTGGTCGCCGTCATCGTTTTTCTGCAGCGCCTTCTTGGGAACCTGGAGCGCGGACTGAAGCGTGCCTCTCGCCTCGACTGAGGCCGCGAGGCCGACCGGCGGCGGCTGGGGCCCAGGCGCCAGCGTGACCACGGCATCAAAGACCGTCCCCTCGCCTTCGGCTCGACCGATCGGGCTGATCTGCGTGATCGTCCCGGCGCAGTCTCGGTCCGGAAGGTCGGCAAAGTGCAACGAAACTGGCGCTCCGACCGAGATCACGCGAGTCATGTCGGCTGGAAGGGAGATCTTGACCTGCAGCGCGGTCGGATTGACCACTTCCGCGAGTGGCGCATTGGGGCCGACCTTGTCCTGGGGTTGCTGACCAATGGGACCCATGATGCCGGATTGCGGGGCTTTCACAGTGAGAGAATCGCGATCGGCGCGCAACTTGGCGAACTGACGCTCCGCATTCTCCACCTGTTCCGCCGCCTCGATGGACGCCATGCCGGCGCGTGCCGTGGCAATCTCCAGGTTCTCGCCGGCGTGCCGCGCATCCACTTCCGCATCCTGCGCAGCCTCGCGCACGCGGCGGTCCTGCTCCTGGTGCTCCACGGCCCGGTAGTAGTCGCCGTCGGCGATGTTGTAGTGGGTGTATCGCACCGACCGCGTGAGGCTGCGCCGCGCGCGCTCCAAGACGATGTCGCGCGTCTGGCCATCGAGGGTGGCGCCCTCGTAAAGCTTCTCCAGCTGCGAGAGTTCTTCCGCCTGGTCCGCCAAGTTGTCGACCGCGCCTTGGGTCCCCAGTTGGCTGAACTCCAGAGTCTTTGCGTTGCCGTATTCGACCCACCGTGCAAGGCCACGCTGCGACAACTCCAGGTTGTGCTGAGTTCGAAGGATATGGGTGGCCGCGCGCTCCGCCTGCATCGCCTGCTCGCGGGCCTGCAAGTCCTGGCGCTGGCGTGCGTGATCGAGGCCACGCTCAGCGTCCTCCAGCTGCCGTTCCAGTTCGCCGTCCGTCGCCTCCAGGAGGAGGATCGTCTCTCCCTCTGTCACAGGTCCAACGGACTTGACGATCTGGGCTACCACGACCTCCCCACGGAACACCTCTGGCTCCCACATGACGCTCTCGGTCTGCGCGCTCTCCACTCGACCTGAGCGCTTCATCCGAATTCCCATTTCGCCACGAAGCACCGGCACGGGCGGCGGAGGAACCGATGACGCCGCGGCGCCGGTCTCGGCAGCGGGCGCGTCCTGAATCGGGGCACAGCAGAGGAGTGCGATGGCAATTGTCGGAAGCATGGACGGATGCTAACCCGTGCCGCTACGCTGCGACCATGGTGGACACCTTCCTCTTCGCCCTCATGCTGGGGTCGCTTGGCTGTTTCTGGAAGGGTCGCCGGACGCTTGGGCAGTGTCTCTTCCTGGTCGCCCTCGTCGGTGTGGCACTTCTCCTCAAGCACCACATGACCGACCCGCTCCAGATCAGCCTCTGACCGGAGCCCCTGCCCGACAGGATCGGCTAGAGCACCATGAACGACTTCCTCCAACGGCTCGGTTTCTGGACCTGCCACTTCAACATCCTCGCCGTCGGCGCTGTGCTGACCAGCGCATTCGTCGTGCAGTTTGGCGCCGGCGAGCTCCCCTGCCCACTCTGCATCGTCCAGCGCATGGGAATGCTCCTTGCGATCCTCGGCACCGCGGCCATCCTCCTGGCGGCGCGCAAGGGAAATGTCACGCCAAGCGAGTACGCCACTGGGTATGGCATGAGCATCCTTGGTGCCATTGTCGGTGGCGCGGGTTCGCTCCGGCAGATCGCTCTCCATGTCTGCGACTCCGGACCGGGCGCGGGGTATGGGAGCCCCATCATGGGTTACCACCTCTACACCTGGGCTCTCGTTGTCTTCACCGTGGTGGTGGCGGTGTCAGGGTTCAACCTCTTCTCATGCCGATGGCTGGACCCTCACCGGATCCAGTTTGGGCTATTCAGCAAGCTCACCGTCTGGTTCGTGGCCCTCTTGCTTGCCGCCAACATGGTCGCGGTCTTCGTGGAGGCAGGGTTCCACGCGTTCCTCCCCGACAACCCGACCTCGTACCGGCTCCTGGACGATCTCGGGTTGGGAGCCTCCTCGGGCTCCGACGAAGCGAATTCCATACTTTCTGCCCCTTGATTCTCCGGAATTCTGGTCCGCAGTGCTGGCAATCTCGACAATACTGGAGCCATGCCACGATCGTCTGAAGCCGTGCACGACCTGTTTGTCCTTTCCGCGGCCGCGGTGTTCGCGCTCTCGGCAGCGGCGCCCGCCTCCCCCCAATCCGAGGCTGACCGAGTCGCGGGCCTCAAGCTCTACGAGGGGAAGATCCTTCCCATCCTGGAGCGCGAGTGCTTCAAGTGCCACAGCGCCGACGGCAAGGTGAAGGGTGGCCTTCGACTGGACTCCGAGGCGGACATCCTGGGTGGCGGATCGAGCGGACCCGCGCTGATCCCCGGCAAGCCAAGCGAGAGCCTGATCATCCGAGCCCTGCACTACAAGGACCCCGACATTGAGATGCCGCCATCCAAGCCGCTCCCGGCCTCGGTGGTGAAGGACTTCGAGGAGTGGGTGCGGCTCGGCGCTCCGATGCCGTCCGCCGCCGGCGAGATGATGGGCGATGCCATGGTGCCAATGGGAATGGCGCCCGCGGTGGGCGAGGTTGTCACGGTCGCCGACGCCCCCAACATCCGCACCGACGGCTATGTCGACTGGGGCAAGGCGCGGGCGCACTGGTCGTACAAGCCCGTGCTCCTCTACCCCGTTCCTGCGGCGGACTCCAAGGGCTGGTGCTGGGGAGAGATTGATCGATTCCTGCTTGACGACATGACCAAGGCCGGACTCAGGCCGGTTGCCGATGCCGACAAGACTTCGTGGCTGCGCCGCGTCACCTTCGACCTGACGGGACTTCCGCCGACGATCGAAGAGCAAGACGGCTTCGCGCGAGACCGGACACCCGCTGCCTTCGAGAAGGTGGTGGATCGATTGCTCGCCAGCGATGCCTTTGGAGAGCGATGGGGCCGGCACTGGCTGGATGTCGCGCGCTATGCGGAATCCAGCGGCAAGGAAACGAACATCGCCTACCCCTTCGCCTGGCGGTACCGCGACTATGTCATCGATTCCTTCAACGCCGATAAGCCCTTCGACGAGTTCCTTTCGGAGCAGTTGGCCGGAGACCTCCTCCCCGCCGCGACGCCGCAGGAGAGGGCCGAGAACCTCATTGCCACCGGATTCCTGGCCATCGGTTCCAAAGGCCACAACACGCGCGGTCGCGCACAGTTCACCGCCGATGTCATCGATGAGCAGATCGACGCGATGGGTCAGTCGATGCTGGGGCTCACCATCGCGTGCGCGCGCTGCCACGACCACAAGTTTGACCCGATCCCGCAGTCGGACTATTACCGCGTCGCGGGGATCTTCCTGAGCACCAAGACGCTGTATGGAACTTCGCCCAGCCCGGGCAACAATTTCCCCGCAGACCTCGCTGCGCTTCCCCGCGGGACGGTCCCGGTCGGGGCGCCGGTCGGCGCGGCCCAGCTTCAGATTGGCGAGCGCGCCAGACAGGAATTGGAAAACCGCATCACGCGCCTGGAGGAGGAGGCGCAGAAGAACGGGACGCAAGTCGACCGAGGGCAGATTCGAAACTTCCGGCAGGCCATCACAGCGCTCGACGAGGTGACGGCTCGCTACGACGAGAACGGCGCACCCAATGACGCCAACTATGTGTGCATGGCGGTGGAAGAGGGCGCGGGCCGGAACGCCCCAGTCCTCCAACGCGGCGAGGTGGAGAAGCCCGGCGAGACGGTGGTGCGTGGCTTCCCGCAGCTGTTCGAGGGTGACTGGGTGCCCACCATCGAACGCGGCTCCGGCCGCCTTGAACTGGCGGAATGGGTCACCTCCCACGAGAATCCTCTCACGGCACGAGTCGCCGTCAATCGCATCTGGGGCCACATGTTCGGCAAGGGCATCGTCCCGACGCCAGACAACTTTGGGATGAGTGGGCTGCCACCATCCCACCCGGAATTGCTGGATTACCTCGCGGCTCGGTTCGTGGAGCTGGAGTGGTCCACCAAGGCGATGATTCGCGAGGTCGCGTTGAGCCACGCATACCGGCTGTCCAGCAAGACCGACGCCAAGGGCATGCGCGAAGATCCAGATGCCGACCACTACTGGCGCATGCCGCAGCGCAGACTGGAGGGAGAGGCAATCCGAGATGCGATGCTGGTCGCGTCTGGGACTCTCATGGATGCGCCGCCCCCGGGGAGTCAGGTCCAGTCCTTCGAGGGGCCCGTCCGCGACGGCGGTCGGGCCGACTTGCTCCTGGATGATTCGGTGCCGATCCGGAGCATCTATCTGCCCATACTCCGCGACAAGGTGCCCGAGATGCTGGATGTCTTTGACTTCTGCGATCCGGCACTTCCCTGCGGCAATCGCACCGAGACGACTGTCGCCACCCAAGCGCTCTACCTCATGAACGACCCCTCGGCTGTGGCGGTTGCCGCTGACTTTGCCAGCCGACTGGAGAAGTCTGGCCTTAAGGACAACGACAAGATCGACCTTGCCTTCCGCTTGGCGCTTGGCCGCGAGCCGACCTCCACCGAGAAGGCCGCCAGCCGAAAGTTCTTCGACGCGTTTGCCTCCGCCGAGCAGCGCAGCGGGTTTGCCAATAACCCGCTTCGCAACCGCGCCTGGACAGCGTTTTGCCAATCCCTCTTTATGACCGCCGAGTTCCGAACCCTGGACTGAGTTGACCTGTAGGAATCGGTTGCGGCACTTCCCGCAACGATCGAGGACGAATCACATGGACTGCTGCAACAACCGCGTCACCGTCCACAACCGCCGCGACATGCTCAAGTCGCTCTCCGCAGGGTTTGGCTACATCGCGTTCGCCAGCCTGGCGGCCCAGGCGGCCGCGGCTTCGGGTCCTCGATCGATCCTCGCTCCGCAGGACACCAGCAATCCGCTCGCCCCCAGGAGCGGGCACTTCTCCGGCAAGGCCAAGCGCGTGATCTTTCTCTGCATGGATGGCGGCCCCAGCCATGTGGACACCTTTGACTACAAGCCCAAGTTGCAGGCCGATACCGGCAAGGAACTCTCGAGCGGGTTCAGGCGCGGTGCCAAGTTGCTTGGGAGCCCCTGGACCTTCCGCAAGAGTGGGAAGTCTGGTCTCTATATCAGCGACCTCTTCAGCGAGACCGCCAAGCACGCGGACGAGATGTGCCTGCTGCGCGGCATGCACACCACCGTCCCCGCGCACGCACAGGCGCAGTTGCAAATGCACACGGGGTCGTTCCAGTTCGTGCGACCCAGCCTTGGCGCGTGGTCGCTCTACGGACTGGGAACCGTCAACGAGAACCTTCCCGGTTTCGTCACCGTCAATCCCAGCCGAAGCGCGCAGACCTACGGCAGCGCGTTCCTCCCTGCGTACTACCAGGGGTCGCCGATGCGCATGTCCGGCGGCGGCAATCGCCAGGCCCAGGGTCGGCGCCAGAGACCCTCCACCCAGGGCGACGCGGTCCCCAACCTGACGAACACTTCGTACGGCGTGGAAGGGCAGCGCGAGCAACTGGACCTGGTTCAGATACTCAATTCAGAACGCGAGAAGCGCCTCAAGGGCGACGACCAGGTGGAGGGCATCATCGAGAGCTACGAGCTGGCCTTCCGTATGCAGTCCGAGGTACCAGGCCTGGTCGACATCAGCGGCGAGAACCAGCGCACGCTGGAGATGTACGGCATCGGTTCGCAGCCGACCGACGGCTTCGGGCGCCAGTGCCTCCTGGCCCGGCGACTGGCAGAGACTGGCGTGCGCTTTGTCGAAGTCACGGTGGGCGGATGGGATCACCACCGCAACCTCAAGGCCGAGTTGGAGAACAAGTGCCAGTCGATCGACCAACCAATCGCGGCGCTGCTCACGGACCTCAAGCAACGCGGCATGCTCAAGGACACCTTGGTCCTCTGGGGCGGTGAGTTTGGACGCACCCCCTACGCGCAGGGCAACGACGGCCGCGATCACAACAACAAGGGCTTCGCGATGTGGGCTGCCGGCGGCGGCATCAAGGGCGGGCTCTCGTACGGTTCCACCGACGACTACGGTTTGGAGGCCGTCGATGGCAAGATGCACATCCACGATTGGCACGCCACGATCCTGCACCTCCTGGGTCTTGACCACGAGCGGCTCACCTACAACTACGCGGGCCGTGATTTCCGCCTGACGGATGTCCACGGCATCGTTGCGAAGGACATCGTCGCCTGACCTCGCGAGTGATGTCGTCAAGTAACACCGTCGCGCATGCGGCGTAGCCTGCGCGCATGACGCTTCGCTCGTTCCTTGAGACTGACCGATTCCGACGGATGGTCGGCGGCGCTCGTCGCGCAGCCGATGCGCTGTCGGAGAATCGTGCGCCCACGATGGCTGCGGCGCTCACCTACAGGACACTCTTCAGCCTCCCGCCCGTGATCGTGCTCGCTGGCGTGACCGCACGCGCCTTCCTCGGAAGGGATCGGATCATGGATCTCACGGGGCGTGCGCTTGAGGGTGCCGGCGCGGGGCACGTGAGCGTTGTCGGGAGCGTTGCCACGGTCTCTGCGGGCCCGCCAGCCGAAGGCACGCTCAGTTCCTGGATCCTGGACCTGGTCAGCCATGCGCTGGACATGAACCTCACGGCCCTGACCTGGATCGGCGTCGGACTCCTCATCTACAGCGGTTACGCGCTTGCGACTCAGATCGAGGTCAGTTTTGATGACATCACCGGACGTCGGCGCCCGCGGTCCTTCCTCAAGCGTCTGGCGGCCTACTGGGTGGCGCTCACCGCCGGTCCGATCCTCATCGCGTTGGGCGTGCTGTGCGGCGCCTGGCTCTGGGGAGCGATCGAGTCTGTGGCGGGAACCGGCGCGATGATCAGGGTGGTGCGGGACTTCTTGGTCACCGGCATGGCGCTCTTCTGGGCCTACGCCGTGCTGCCAACCGTCCCGCTCGCTTGGCGCGCCAACCTCACGGGGGCCATCGTTGGGGCCATCATTCTCTTGAGTGCGAAGTGGGCGTTCTCCAATGCGATCATCGGAATCGGAGCGGTGAACCTGCTGTACGGTTCCGCCGGAGCGATCACGCTCTTCATGCTGTGGGTGTATGTGATGTGGCTGGGCGCGCTGTACGGGCTCCAGGTGGCGTCGTTCTTGCCCAAGACAGCGTCGGAGCCTGCGCCCAAGAACCCCCACGCGTGACGCCAACGCAATCTTCGATCACACCATCATGTAGGTGCCAGGCACCCGGACGAAGGGCAACGGCAACTCGCCGCCAAGCGTGAGTTCCTGCGGGAACAGGTCCAGTTGCGAGGTGTCCGAGATGAACTCCCAGGTGAGCTTCTGGCCGCTGTAGCCGGACTCGCGCGCCATCACCGCCATGAGCGAGCTCTCCGCGGTTTGCCGCAACTCCACGATCGGCTTCCCGGCGAGGATGGAGTCCACCAGGTCCTTGTGCTCCTGCTTGTAGGCGGCTCCGATGTCGCCCTTCATGCTGAAGAGTTCCTTGCCAGAGCGGTCGTAGATCTGTGTTCCGCTGTTGAAGGCGCGCAGGTACGCGGTCCCCTTGCTGCCAAAGACGATATTGTCAAAGTCCGTCGCAGACTGCGGGAGCTGGCGGGACTTGTAGTCGCATTGCCGACCATCCTTCCAGGCGAACGACGCACTGCATGAGTCCCACATTTCGCTGTCCTCGGGCTTGGTGAATCGCCCGCCCGACGCAAAACACGATTCCGGCGGCCCGCCCATCACCCAGTGCACGACATCCAGGTTGTGGACCGCTTGCTCGGCCGGCTGGTCGCCTGAGAGCCAGATGAAGTGCATCCAGTTGTGGATCTGGTACTGCGCGTCGGACATGCCGCCCTCGCGCCCTCGGTACCAGATCGGTCCGCCGCAGTAGCGAGCCGTCATCTCCACGATGTCGCCGATCATGCCATCGTGGATGCGCTTCACGCCCTCGACGAACGAAGTCTGGCGCCGATACTGCGTCCCGGTGACGATGGCCGTCCCCTGCTTGAGGGCCTGGTCATTGGCGGTGCAGCAGATCTTGTAGCCAGCTGGGTCAACGCATGTTGGCTTCTCGGCGAACACATGCTTCTTCGCGGCCACTGCTTCGGCGATGTGACGGGGGCGAAATCCCGGGCTGGTGGCAAAAAGCACGATGTCCACATTCGAGTCCGCGATCACCTGCTTGTAGCCGTCCAAGCCGCCGTAGATCGAGGAGTCCGACACGTCCACTCGGCCGGCGTGCTCCTTGGCCAGGGCGTATCGGGCGGAGCGCGCCTTCTCGGGGACCACATCCGCCATCGCCACCAGCCGGACATTGGGGTTCGCCGAGAGCGAGTCATTGGCGGCGCCCGAACCGCGTCCGCCACACCCGACCAGCCCCAGATTGAGCGTCCTGGTTCCAGACTGCGCGCGGGGAGCACCGATGGCGAATGGTGCCACCAGCCCGGCCGCGCCGACCGCTGCCGTGGCGGCGATGAAGGTGCGGCGAGTGGTGCTGTCGTCGGCAGCGTGTGGCGTTGACGCAGAGGTTGGCGTTGACATGATTCCGCAGCCTATCACCAGGCTGCGCGAATGAGCCGTACGGATTAGCATTTTCGGATGCTTCGCTACCGCATCCTGACCGGCGGCGTCCTCATCGGGCTCCTCGTGGCACTGGTCTTCCTCGACCGGCTGTGGCCACAGGTTGCGCTTGGGGCGCTGATGGTGCGCGCACCCGCGTGGTGGATCGCCGGGACGGTGGTGGCGATCATTGGCGGCGCGGAAGTGGGACGATTGGTGGGGAGAGGCTCGGCTCCATCGTGGGTGGGACCGCTCGGTGCGGCGGCGGGAGTGGCCACCGTGCTGGGGCTCAGCGGTGGCGATCTCTCGTGGGGCGCGGCGGGCGTGTTCGTGGCATTGATGATTGCCGCGCTGGCCGCGATCACGAGCGGTGAGAGCGATCGCGGCACTAAGGCATCGGTCACCGCCTTCGTGTCATTCCTTTGGCTTGGAGTGTCCCTTGGTTGTTGGGCATCGCTCGTCGGATCACAGGGTGCCGCCACCGCCGCGTACGCCATCATGGTGGTGAAGGCAACGGACATTGGCGCCTACGTCACGGGGACAGCGATCGGTCGACACAAGCTGGCGCCGTGGCTGAGCCCGGGGAAGACCTGGGAGGGATTGGCTGGCGGTGCCGTATTCGCTGCAGTCGGCGCCGTGGCGATCAGCCAGTGTTCGCTGGCGACTCCACTCGCTGCGCTGACATGGCAGCACTGGTTGCTCTTCGCAGCATTGGCGGCAATCGCAGGACCGGCCGGCGACCTCTTCGAGAGCCTTCTCAAGCGCTCCGCTGGCGCCAAGGACTCGGGTCGATGCTTCCCCGGCATGGGTGGCATCCTGGATGTGGTCGATTCACTCACGATCACCGGTCCATTGGCGCTGGCCGTGCTGAGGCAGGCGTGTGATTGCCATGTGCCGCTTCTTGGGTGAGAGCACCTCACCTGCTACGATCACGGTCCCGATGTCGCTCATTGCCAACCTGCTCACCCTCCACCACGCCGACCGACAGCTTCGTGCACTCCGGACGCGGCTCGATGGGGCGGAAGCGGCGCTGGCGAAGTCGAAGCATGCGGAGGTTGACGCCGGGATCCGCGCACGCGAACTCAAGGTCCAGGCGATGCAGTTGCGCGCCGCTGCGGCCAACATCGAGGCGGAATCGGGTTCCGTCCAGTCCCGCATCGAGCGCCACCGCGAGGAGCTCAACAAGAGCACCAACATGCGCCAGTACGAGACCCTGCTGGCCGACATGAAACTCCAACAGGACAAGCGCGGCGAGCTGGACAGCAGCGCCCTGAACTTCATGGAGAAGGCCGACCAGCTGGACACCCAAGTGCAAGCCGCCGCCGCCGAGGTCTCCCGTCGGCACCATGCCATGGAACTGGCGGAGACGGAACTGATCGAGCGCCGCGCCGACATCGGCGAACGACTCACGGAACTGGAGGTCGCGCGTGACCGTGCCGCGGCCGATGTGCCAGCCGTCGAGTTGGCGCTCTTCAACCAGCTGGCGGATGCCACCGATGGCGAGACGATGGCCGAGGTCGTGACCGTCGATGCCAAGCGCCGGGAATTCGCCTGCGCGGAATGCAACATGGAGCTCCCCACGGCAATCTTCTCCGCGGTAGCGACGCATGCCGATGCCGTCTTCCAGTGTTCCACCTGCCGTCGGATCCTGTGGCTGGCCGCCGAGCCAGAACAGGCCGAAGCGACGGTCTGAGCGCGCCGGCCTGTCACATTGCCGTGTCGTCCATCGGGTGTCCGCGGAGCATCAGGCGTATCCCAAGCGGTCCAGGTCATCCTCGCCAAGGCCGAAGTGATGGCCGATCTCGTGGAGGACCGTGATCCGGATCTCCTCGCTCACGGCATCGCGCCCGCCCAATGGCTCGCCCGTGTCGTCATCCACCAACGGCTCGAAGCCGCCGGCCTGGTCGATGATCCCCCGGCGAAAGATGAGGAGCGTGTCCTCCACCACCCCTGAGGCCTGGTTGGTGCGCTCCGTCAGCGGGACGCCAGTGTGCAGCCCGCAGAGGTCATCGTCCTCGGGATCCAGACCCATCTCTTCGTAGATCGCGCGAGAGGGGTGGTCTTCCACGGCCAGTGGACACTCCTCCAGGAGCGCGTGCAGTGCCGCGGGAAGCGATGCCAACACTTCCTCGAGGAGCTCATCGAACGCGACTCGCTCTTCCTTGGTGATCGACGGCAGCATCAGGAACCGACTTGCCCCACCAGCGAAGCGATGGATTCGACGCCTTGCGAGGTGAGCCAGGACTCCAGCCCCTGACGGATGCGACGAGGCGCGGAGGGATCAGCGAGCAAGATCGTCCCCAGCCCAACGGCGTCAGCACCGGCAAGAATCAGTTCCGCGGCATCGTCCCACGCCACGACGCCGCCCAGGCCAATGATGGGAAGCCGGCCCTGCGTGACCTGGCACCGCACATCGTGGACGACGCGGACGGCGACAGCGTGCAACGCCGGCCCGCTGAGGCCTCCGCGCCGGTTGGCCAACTTGTAGCGCCGCGACACCACATCGATCGCCATCGCCGGAAGGGTGTTGCAGAGCGTCAGCCCGTCCACCCCCGCTTCCACCGCGCCGCCGGCGAGCGCCACGGTATCGCCATCCGGCGGCAACTTGGCAAACAGTTTCGCGCGCGTGACGACGGCGCGAACCTGCGAGACCATCTCGTTCAGTGCCGATGGATCTGCCGTGAAGGTGCGGCCATCGACGGTGTTGGGGCACGAGACATTGAGCTCGATGAGCGGGACCTCCGTCTCGCGGTCCAGCCGCGCCGCCACTTGCACGAAGTCGTCGACGCAATGGCCTGCGACGGACGCGAAGAGTCGGCACGGCATCGCGCTTGCGTCGCCGGCGCGCTCAGCGATGAACTGATCGATCCCCATGTTGGCCAGGCCGATCGCGTTGAGCATGCCCGCCCTCAGGGGAATCACGCGTGGGAGCTCGTTCCCTTCGCGAGGGTGCAGCGTGAGGCTCTTGCTGGTGACGGCGCCAAGCGAGCGGAGCGCGCCCGCGTCTGAAAGTTCCGTGGTGTATCCCGCGGTTCCGGCGGCGCCGATCAGCGGCGAGTGGAGGTCGATGCCGGCGAGGGAAGTGCGCAGAGCGCTCACGTGGGCATTGTGACACATTCGGGCGTACGATGGTTGGTTCATGACGGCACCCAATGGCATTGACCGGATCGCCCAGTTCGAGAAGATGGCCTCGGCCGATCCCACCAACGAGATGGCGCACTTCTCGCTGGGGAACGCCTACCTTCAGGCGGGTCGCCACGCCGAAGCCGCGCAGTCCTTCGTGCGATGCACGGAGATTGTCCCCGACATGAGCAAGGCCTACCAACTGGCTGGCCAGGCGATGCTTGGAGCCGGGTGGGAAGACAAGGCCGTGGAATTGCTCGGCAAGGGCTACGAGATCGCCTCAAGCCGAGGCGACCGCATGCCCGCCGAAGCGATGGCGAAGATGCTTCGCTCGATCGGACGGGAGCCTCCTCAGGTTGCGGTGCCGGTCGATGCCGCAGCGGAGGCGCTGCGCGCGTCGGGCACCTTCGTGTGCCAGCGAACAGGCAGGCCGGGAACCAAGCTGGCCGCGCCGCCCTTCCGCGGACCCGTCGGGCTGTGGATCGGCGACAACATCTCCGCGGAGACCTGGCGCGACTGGATCGGCCAAGGCACCAAGGTGATCAATGAACTTCGCCTGGATTTTTCGCGTGACGAGCACCAGGCGATCTTCGACCAGCACATGCGCGAGTACCTGGGGATTGACGAGGCTGCGATCCGACGCGGGGATGCGTCCCCGCCAGCGGCGGCTGACGGCATCGCATCCCAGGGTTGAGTCGCGAGCGCGTCACACCTGCCGCAAGTACCACCACCACTCCAGCGCCAGCATCGCCAGCGCCGCCAGGAGCAGCCACGACCAGATCGCACGGCGACCGCCGCCGCTGCCGCTCGCCGACACGGCCTGCCCGTTGGGGCTGGAGACCTGCAGCTCGTTGGCAACATCCAGGCGCGACTCGTCTTCGCCGGGACCCTCTACTGCGATGCGGCTGGTGGTGACGCCGCCGACTTCGATCGACCAGATTCCCAGGAGATCCAACGGTCCCACCACCGCCAGCCCGTCGGCGCCAGACATGGCCGACCGCACGCGCCCTGACGCATGCGTGGCCTGGACCGTGCGCCCCGCGCCTCCAGCCTCCACTCGGTGCGACTGACCCAGCGCACGAGGTTCCGCGGCGATCGGCCGGGCAAATCCAGCCAGCCACTGGACGGCGTTGCTGGAAAAGTTCAGGAACCCGCGCTGGAACGGCCAGTTGGAGTCGAGCGGGTCAAACGGCACGATCACCAGCTGCAGGGAGGGCGCCACGCTGGCGATGGCGAGCGGTCCCTCGGATCCCTCGATCACCACTTCGCCTCGAGCGGTGGGGACCACCGCAGCGTGTAATCGAACCACCAATTCATCCAGTGCGACATACCGCAAGAGGGCGTGGTCACTGCGCGAGCCAACCACGACGGCACCTTCCTTGGTGCCAAAGACCTCCACGCCGGGAAGCCCTTCGGGGTTGCCGAAGCAGAGGTATCGACCCGGAGGAAGCGGCAGAGGCAGCGTCCCTCGCACGATGATGGCATCGAATGAGCGGCTGAACGCCTCGTCCTGCTGGCTTCGCTCCAGAAACTCCTTCGCCGAGAACTCAACCAGTTCCGCTGGCTCCAGGCTCTCCAGCACCGAGCGGAGGACGAAGTCATCCGCGCCCAGCAGCGCCAGGCGAAGTTCACGAGGGGGCGGCACGATGATGCCCGCCACATCGTCGCGGGGCAACATGTCTGGCTCCGAGAACGCCACCTCCACCAAGCCACCTTGCGGCAAGGCGATGGCCGGGAACGCGACTTCCACCTCGCCGGGGCGGAGGACACCGTCCACCGAGACCCGCGCCGGCAGCCGGGTCGGCACCGGAAGCACGGCACGCGGGCGGCCGTCCACGCGCAGCTCCACATCAGCCTCCTGGTCAACGTCGCCCCAGTGGACCAATCGAGCCAGCGTCTTGACCAGGGACGGTTCGTCAGGGTCGCGAGTCATGCCAAGCGACACCACTCCCCTGTTCGCTGCCGCGGGATCACCGATGGAATGAAAGATGATCGACTCTTCCGGGCGAAGCGCCACGCCAGAGAGGTCGTCGATCCGCCCGTCGCTGAAGATCTCCAGCACCACTTCCTCCGGCGCGGCAGCCTCCTGGTCGTCGGGATTGACCGTGGCGAGCGCGGATCGCACCAGTTCGATCGCCTCCAGGATCTCTGAGCTGCCATCGACCGGCTCCACCGTCTCCACGGCATCGGACGACTGCTGTTCGCCGTCCGTGAAGCCCGACAGCACTTGCGCGCTCCCACCAAACGCCACCACCATGACACTGGCGGAATCGCCCATCCAGAAGCTACCCGAATGCAGCGACGCGATCCGGTCGGTGGCCTGGCGCTTCGCTTCCGCGAGCCGCGTCGCCTGGGCACCAGTCGCACCACCGTCGCCATCCTGTGCCTGCATCGAGAGCGATCGGTCGATCAGCATCGCGTGCTTTCCGGCTCGTGCGCCGCCCTGGACTTCCGGCTGCGACAGCGCGAGCGCGAGGAGCGCCAGGACCAGGAACTGCAGCAGCAAGAGCAGGCTGAACCGCAGCCGCTGGAATGGGACATTGGCGCGAAGGTCCGCGGTCGCGGTCCGCCACAGGAGCGTGCTGGGCACCTCGCGCGTGCGCCGGCGCAACTTCAGGATGTAGAGCGCGATGAGGGGTGGCAGGAGGCCTCCCGCCACCAACAGTCCGGTCCACGGGTCCAGCCAGGTCACTTGAGGAGCCCCCGTCGGCGCAGGTAGTCCAGCAAGAGGTCATCCATCGGCATGTCGGTGCGCACTTGCATGTGCGTGATCCCGCGACGGATGCAGGCTTCGCGCAGATCCTCGGTGTGTTCGCGAAGCCGATCCTTGTACGCATCGACGGTGCGTGTGGTGATGCTCACTTCCACCGGAGTGCCGCGCTCGCTGTCCACCAATCTCATATCGCCAGTGAGGGCCGTGGATGGGTCGATCTCCTCGGGGGCCAGGCACTGGATCGCGAAGACATCGAAGCCGCGACCGGCGATCGCCTTCAGCCCAGTTTCCGCCCCCTCGGGGAACAGGAAGTCCGACACGACGACCAGTACGCCGCGACCCTGGCCGCCCAGGGCGATCGACCGCATGGCGTCGGGGAACTGGAATTCGCCACCTGCCTCGCGCGCCAGGATCCATTGCCCAAGGTCTCGGATGCGACGCCGACCTCGCAGCCCGGTCAGCCGCTCCGTGCGGTCGCCGCCAAAGGCAAAGCACCCCACGCGCGACTGGTTCACCAAGCCGATGTAGCCAAGCGACATCGCCAGGCGTCGTACAAAGTCAAACTTGGATGGCTCGCCTCCCTTCATCGACCCACTGCAGTCCAGCGCGAGGATGAGCGAGAGGTCTTCCTCCTCCATGAACATCTTGAGGAAGAGGCGATCCAGGCGGCCGTAGATGTTCCAGTCCACGAAGCGGAGGTCGTCACCCTCGGCATAGGGGCGGTAGTCGGCAAACTCCACGCTCTGCCCTCGGCGGCGTGACCGGCGTTCGCCCTGGACCTTGCCCATGAAGACCTTGCGGCTGACCACGTCCAGCGTGTCCAGCCGCGCCATGAGCCGGGAATCCAGGAGTTCGTCGACGCGGGTGATCACGAGTGGTCCTCCGGAACACGAGGAACCTGCGCCACCAGCGCGTCGATGATCGCGTCCACCGTCCGGCCCTCGGCCTCCGCCTCGAAGCTGCGGGCGAGGCGATGCCGCAGGCATGGTCGCGCCATCGCGGCGATGTCCACGGTGGAGATGGCGTGGCGGCCGTCGAAGAGCGCGCGCACCCGTGCGGCACACACCAGTGCCTGCAGCGCGCGCGGGCTGGCGCCGACGGCGATGAACCGGCGAAGGCGCTCGGGGCATTCCGCGCCGTCGGGACGCGTGGCCATCACCAGGCGAATCGCGAAATCGCGGACATGCGCTGCCACGGCGACTTGCCGCGCCAGCGCCATCGCACGAGCGATGCCGCGCTCGTCCAGGACAGGCTTCACCTCCGGAGTGGACGCCGTCGTCGTCTTGGACAGCACGGCATTGAGCCCTGCCAGCGTGACGCCCGGGACCAACACCTTCATCAGGAATCGGTCCAGCTGCGCCTCGGGCAGCGGATAGGTGCCCTCCTGCTCGATCGGGTTTTGCGTGGCCAGCACGAAGAACGGCTCGGGGAGCCGCCGCGTCTCGCTGCCGGCGGTCACCTGGTGTTCCTGCATCGCCTCCAGGAGCGCCGACTGGCTCTTGGGAGTGGCTCGATTGATCTCGTCCACCAAGAGGATCTGGTGGAAGATCGGTCCCGTCCGAAAGTGCTGTCGACGCCGATGCGTGTTCGGGTCTTCTGCGATCACGGTTGTCCCCGTGATGTCGGCGGGCATCAAGTCGGGCGTGCACTGGATGCGTCCAAAGGTGAGCGAGAGCGCCTGTGCGAGCGTTCGCACAAGCAGCGTCTTTCCAAGCCCCGGCATCCCCTCCAGAAGCACATGCCCACCCGAGAGCAAGGCGATCAGGACTTCGCGGACCACCGCGCCCTGCCCCACCACGACATGCTCCGCCTGCGCACGCAATCGACCGGCGACCTGCCGGAACTCATGGCACGCGGCTCGGACTTCCGCGTCGGACGCGCTCGCGGGAACCACCACTTCACTGGCCATCGTCCACCTCCCGTCGTGCGCGCTCGCGGGCGCGGCGCAGTCGCTCCAGGGGGGAGAGCGAGGCATCCGAGGCACCGTCGGTGGGCTCCGACTCTGTGCCGGTCACCGCCTCGTCTCGCCGGTGCGCGGATTCGCCGTCGCTGGGCGAGGCAACGCTCGCGGGAGCCGCTGAAGCCGTCCGGCGCGAGCCTGGGTCCTTGCGCGGCATCGCGGTGGTTGCAGGTGTCGAGGTTTCTGCGCCCACGTCCCGAGTCGCCTCGCCTTCGCGCACACGCCTCAGCGCATCCAGCCCCCCGCGCGAACCGGATGCCGTGGCACCCACGACGCGCTGCGCCAGTGAGGTCGCCCCGGATCGGTCGAACACCAGCCGCCGCGCGGCGATGTCGATGATGAGCGCGATCGCTGCAATGAGCGCGAGCAGGTCCCAGATCCGGCGCTGCGCAGTTGGGATCTTGAGCCCTTCGGCGAGGAACAGGTTGCTGCTGGCTGCGCCCTGGAGCGAAAGCACACGACCACCCGTGAGCTCAGCGACTTCACGAAGGAGCGGCGCGTTGTCGCGCGTGGCCAGGTACTCGCGAGGGTACGGAGAGCTGACCGCCGCGTGCAGGACTCCCCCGCCGCCACCCGCTGGGCCCACGAGCGGCACCTGAACCAAGTAGGCACCGCGCGCGGACACCGGGTGCTCTCCGTGCCATCGGCCCGGCGCCACTTGCTCCAGTCGAACAGCCTCGGCCGTGCCATCGGGACGCAGGATGGTCGCCGTACGCCCCGCCACCCGTGATTCGCCCGTGCCGGTCTCGATCTCGATCTGGATGGACTCGCCCTCCAGCGTCATTCGCATCGCCACATCCTGCGGAGAGGGCGGGCGCATCAGCCATCGCACCGTCCGCTCCACAAATCCCTGCAGCCCCGACCATGAAGCCCACGCCGCGCCCCATCGACCTGCCAAGTCCGTGGTGAGCGCGGCCGCACGCCCGGTGCCATGGTTCCACCACGCAAAGATCGGGTCGTCGTAGGAACTCCCCGGCCGACGCGCGTCCGCCGCCATGTTGAGGACACCAATCTCCGCCAGTCCGCCGCGGGGGACGGTGACGACATACCCCTGGATCGGCGGCACCGTTGAGAGCCCGGTCATGGGCCCAGAGTTGGACTGCAGGACTGTCGGCTGGAAGTCGCCTTCCACGATGAGCGAACGAGACACCATCGTCGCTTCCTTGGTCACCACCTTGGGGAGCAGCTTGGGGTTGATGACATTGTGGAAGGTGCCGCCCGTCTGCTCGGCAACGGCGCGCATGTTCTGGAGGTCGGTGGCCGTGCCGTGCCCAGCGACCATGACCGTCGTGATGGAGATCCCCTCCGCGCGGCAACTGTCCAGGAGTAACTGCTGCGGCGGGCTGGGGTCGCCATCGGAAATGATGATGATGTGGCGCTGCCCCGCCTTGACGCCCATCAGCCCCTCGTAGGCCAGCTTGAGCGACGACTCAAAGTCCGGCATGTCGCCGACGCTCATCGTGCGCGCAACGACACGGGCCTTGACCTTGTCGCCGGCCAGCTGCATCGGGTACTGCCAGCTGGAGCCGGAACCGGCGTTGTTCCAGGCAAACGACACGATGCCCAGGTAGTCCTGCGCGCTCAGCGTCTCGATGGCCGCCAACGCAATTTTCTCTGCCCAGTAATTGCCCTCCGGCAACTCGCACGAGTGCATGATGAGCGCCAGCGCGCCGCGCGGCAGTTCACGCGTGGCGGGCGGGTCCATCTTCACGGGAAGGACGGCCGCCGCCTCGCTCCCGATCCAGCCGCCGGCGCCAAACGCGTGGTCGCCACCCAACATCCACAGCCCTCCGCCAAGGTCCGCGACATAGGACTTGAGCGCGCGGTCCAGCTGGTTGGAGATGTCAAACCTCGCCACGTTTGCCAGGATCACGGCGTCGTAGGAGGCCAGCGCGAGAGGGTCGTTGAGGGAGGACGGGTCAGCGATGTCGACGCCGATCTGCGCGGCCCGCAGCGCACGCGCGACGATCGCACTCTCCGCCCCGCCCTGCCCGATGGATGGATCGATGATGAGCACGCGCCCCTCCCCTCCCGCGAACACGATGGCCTCGCCCGAATTGTTCTGGACCAGCGCATCGCCACTGCCCTCCACGGGAACAAACGAGACACGGTATCGCGAGGCACCGGCGTGGAAGAGCTCGACGGGCAGCCGGATCGTGTTGCTGCCGGGATCCAGCCTGACCGCGACCCCGTCGCCGGCGTCGCTTGGCGAGAGATCCACCTGGACACTGTCTTGCCAGAGGAAGAGCTTCCCCGAGGTTTCCTTGGGTGACTTGACCACCACCTTGAGGTCGACCGGCTGACCAACTCGACCGCGTGCAGGCGCCTGCACAGACTCCAGCACCACCTCCGCATCGCGCCGGTACTCCAGAGGGATCACGTCGATCGGCACGCCGGCGGCACGAGCCGCCATGGCCGCCTCCCGCAACGAACCCGTGGTCTCGTTTCCATCGCTCACCAAGAGCAGCCGATGGCTGGTGTCGGGCGGGAGGAGCGCCAGCGACCGGCGCACCGCACCCTCCAGGTCCGTCGCGTCGCGCTCGGTGATGCCGACATCGTCCAGGTTGCCCGGTGCGGTGCTTGGCATGCTCAGGGTCACCGCGTCGCGCCCGGCGGTCACCAGCCCGAGGCGGTCGATGGGCCGCTCGCGAGTCGCCAGTGCTTCCTCCACAACCTTGAATGCGGCCTCCTGCAACTCAAGCGGCACGGACTCGCTGACATCCACCACCACCATCGTGCTCACGCCTTCTCCTTGGCGCTTGGCGGTGGGCTGGGCCAGGCTCAGCGCCAGGAGCGCGATGAGAAGGCCGCGAATCGTGATCGCAACCGATGCTCGCACAGTTCCAATCGCCGCGCGCCGTCGCCATGCGAGGATCGCAAAGATCGGAATCAGCCCCAACAGGAGGAGGGCGACCGGGCGCTCCAGCGTGAACTCGAGGCCTTCACCCATGGGATGGCCAGTCTACGGTTCCAGGACTTGGACGCGACCGTTGCGAGAGTCGCACACATGGACTCGTCCCCCACGAACCGCCACCGCCCATGGGGCCGCGAACTGCCCGACATCGCTCCCGCCCGAGCCGATGCTGCGCGTGATGGCCGCACTCTCCAGGTCGATCACCTGAAGCCGGTTGGCGCCAAACTCCGACACCACCAGTTCCCCATCGCCCAGTCGATCCACGCCGTACGGGTACCAGAGGTGGCCGTGTTCCATGCCGGCCGACCCGATCGCCCGAATGAACCGCCCGTCCAGGTCAAGCTCCACGATTCTGTGGTGGCACGCATCTGCGACGAAGAGGCGACCTGCCGCCTCATCCAGCACGATGGCCTGCGGGCGGTCAAGGTGCGGGATCCCGGTGAGGCGTTCCTCCTCGATGCCAGAATCGTCCAGCGGCCCGCGAACGCCGAAGCACCTCAGCCACGATCCATCGGCGGCAAACTCGTGGATGCGGTCATTCCCGCCGTACTCGCTCACCAGGATTCGCCCGTCGCTGCGGATGGCCACATCCGTTGGATAGATGAACTGTCCCGGACCCGTGCCGCCCTCTCCCACCACCTGGAGCAGGTTCCCCTCTCGATCGAACCGGACCACCCGATGCTCATGAGTGTCGGCGACCCAGATCGACCCATCGGGGCCGATGCTCACGCCGGTCGGCTTGCCCCGCTCTACCGCGGGCATCTTCCATGTGTTGAGCAACGTCCCGTCACCACTGAATCGTTGCACACGACCGGTCTTGTCGATGACCACGATCGAGCCGTCGGCGGGATCGACCGAAAGCGCCCGCGGCATCTCGAAGCAACCGGGCGATCGGCCAGGCGAGCCGATGACGAGCCTGACGCTGGGGTTCTCGGTCGAGACTTCGTGCTCGTTGGCAAGCACCTGGTCGCACCCGGCGAGCGAGCAGCCGAGTGCCATGGCCAGCACCACCGAGGCGATGGCCTTCCCACGCACTCGCCACCATCGCACCGCGCACCACCCCACGACCGCGATCCCGACGATCGGCAGCACCAGCACGATGGGTCCCGGCCGTTGGTAGTGCAGCGCATCGACCAATCGCGTCGCCAGTCGATCCGCACCCACAGGCTCAAGGAGCGACGAAAGCGAGACATCCGTGAATGCCAGGAGCGTTCCGATCGCCAGGGTGGTCCCGGCCAGTCGCCTGAGCATCGGGGACTGTGCCATCAACAACGGTCGTCCGCGTCCGGTGAGGCGCGCGGCATCCACCAGTGCTGGGTCCACGCCTGACCACGCCACCAGCGCGCCGATCCATGCGACGGGGGCCAATCGCACCGCATGCCCCAGGAGGAGCGCAGGCCATCCGTCGGACACTTCGCGCACGAGCGTCGCCACCAGTGCCGGAGGCATCGCGGCAGCCACCAGCGTGAGCGACGTGGCCGAGGCGATGGCCCACCGCCCGCGCCGGCGCACCGCCAGCCACCACCATGCGCCGACGGCGCACGCACTCAACGCCACGCCGACCGCGAGGGCCTCGGCGATCGATCGCAAGGCGCCGGCGATGTGCTCGATGCGCAGGGACTCGTCACCCGCGATGAACCAAGGGACCACGGTCACGCACAGGAGCGCAAGCGCGCCGCTCGCGGGGAGGAGTCCGGCCAGAACACGCGCCCCGGTTCCCAGCGGCACATCGACCTCTCGCTCGGAGGTCTCGCTTGCCCGTCGCTGCAGCCTTCGCGCGAGTGCGCACGATCCAATCCCCGCCAGGACAACCGCCGAGGCGAACATCGGTGCGCTCAGCCAAAGCACCTCGGCGGTGGGAGTGCCCAGCGCCACCAAGGACCTCAACTCGAAGGCCACGGTCCGGACCTGCGCCAGGTCAAACACCGTCGACTCACCACTGAGCACCAGCGCGACCGCCATGCCTCCAGCGGCAGCGCCCGGCGCGCGTCGGTGCCACTCGATCCGGAATCGCTGCAAGAAAGTTGCACCGTCCAGCCGCACCAATGCATCGGATGGGCGCGCCTCTCGCCAGGCCACGCACGCCAGCGTCGCCATCGCACCTCCCCACACCAGGAGTGAGCATGCCAGTGCCACCAGTCGCCAGCCCTCCACCGTGACGCCAGCACCACTCCCGAGGAACATGCCGAGCGGCCTGTCCGGGGCCACGATGCTCCACAGGCAGAACCATGTCGTGAACGGCGGCGTGATCGCCGCGGCCACAAGGACCCAGAAGCGCGCGGACCCCACTCGCACAGCTGGTGCCGTCACCAGCGCGGCAGCCGCCGACGCCACGGCGATCACCAACACCCAGGCGACCGTGCGCCACTCTGTCGTGGACCACGGCTCAAGCAGCGATGCTTCACCCATCGGTCCCACTCGCGTCTCGGAGCGCCGCCTGCAGCACGCTCAGCGGGTCGATCGCCGCACTGGCGAGTGCCGCTCGCGTTGCAGACGGCGAGAGAAGGCACGGCATTCCCAGTGCCAGCCCAGCGGGAGGCGTGGCACCGGATCCGAGCGGGATGTTGGCACTGGCGCTCTGGGCCAGCATGGTCTCGACGGATTCGCCCAGGAGGAATCGGGCAAATGCTTCCGCGTCGCGGGGGCTGTCGTTGCCACGCACGATTCCCACCGTGTTGGGGATGATGAACGCGCTGCCCGCGCCGCACGGCCCTTCTCCATCGAGGAGCGCGATCACCTGGAATTGGATCTTCCGTCCGCCGGCGATCGCGGCCAAGGCATCGTCGGTGTCCGTGATGCCAAGCGCGGCATCACCGCTGGCGACGGCATCCACCACCGCGGCATTGCCGCCGGTGAGGATGAGCGGATTCGTCCCGGCGAGTCGTTCGCACCACGAATTCCAGGCGTCCACGCCGCGAGCCTGCACCAACTCCCCGGCAAGCGCCATCAGGTGGCCACGTGTCGTTCCAAAACGCGGATCAGCCAGCGCCAGCCGCTCACCGCTGCGCAGGGCAAGCATGATCGACTCCATCGATGCCGCCGGTGGCGGCGCTGCATCTGCCGGGAACACCAGGACTCGACAACGCCCCGCAAATCCAGCCCACCGACCACCGCCTCCAATCAAGTCAGCCGGCCACGCGTCCGGCACGGCCAGCCCAAGCGGCGCGAGCAGGTCCTCTGCCGCGAGCTGATCCATCACCGTGTGCTCGCTGCTCCAGAACACGTCCGCCACGGGATGAGTGGCCTCTCGCCGAATGCGCTCCGCAAGCCCGGTCGTCTTGGAAGCCTCGGTGTCCAGATGGAGGACGACTGGAATGTCCGTCTGCGCCGTGAATGCATCCACGACGGCGCGGGCTACGGGTTCATCTGCGGAGGCATACACGATGAACTCGCTTGAAGGCTTCACTCCGGCATCGCCGCAGCCGGCAAGCATGGCGACGACGAACACGAGGCCCACCACGAGGCCGCCCCGAATCACTCGTTCAGTCCAACCGGGGCCGTGAATGCGGACACTCGCTCGTCGCCACGCGCCCCCCCGCGGCGTCACGAATCCCCCGCCTTGCGCGCCTTCTCCTCCAGTTTGCGCTTCAACTCGCCGAAGTACCGCTGGTGCGCGTCGCGCAGGTGCGGGGGAATCGGGTCCTCCGGCGTGGCACCCTCGGCTCCGCGCTCCACTTCGCGAGTCACATCGCTCAGGACGCTGCTCACCTGTCCCGCTTCCGGATTGGGGTTGTCGATGAGCTGCCTCGCAATGACTTCTCCTCCCCGATTCTCCACCTTGACCTTGCGAGTCCGGAGCCCTGTGGCCGTCGATGTCTTGTCCGCCTCGCCTCCAGCGCCGATCCCCGGCCCCTGCATTCCCGGCCCCACCTGGCCCTGACTTGCGCCCAGCCCTGCCAACGCAGTCGGGGAACCGCCCTGGCACTGCCCTTGTGCGTCGCGCGCTGCCGCCAACATTTCATCCAACTTGGCAAACTCGTCCATCGCCCCCTTGCCGGAACCGGCCCCGGAGGCGGCACCTTCGCCGGCACCCGGATTGTCGCACGCACCCCGACACTCAGACGCCATCTTCTGTGCCGCATCCGATGCCTTTGCTTGCGCGTTCACCGCATTCTGGAGCGCTTGGCGCTGTGCTTGGGTCAGTCCCTTGGCTGCCTCCATGGCCTGTCGAAGCGCGCCCGGGTTGGAGGCGAGGTCTGGATCAAGTCCGGCGCTGGCCAGTGCATCGCGAAGCCCTTGCTGGCGTTGCGCCGCGTTCTCCAGTGCCTTGGCCAATTGCTCCAGCTGCTCCTGCATACGCTCGCGCGCCTGGGCATCCATGTCGCCGGAGGCCGCCGCCTGCTCCAATTTCCGGAGTTCCTCCGCCGCCTTCGCAAAGTCGCCTCGCTTGAGGGCCTCGGCGAGTGGCTTGACCGAGGCATCATCGGGGATGGGCAACGACGCCGTGGCTCGCTCCAGCGCCGCCAGTTCCTGCGCCTGCTCTCCCTTGAGGAGGCTCTCGAGCCGCTGGCTCATCTCCGTGATTCGCCTGGATGCCTCTCTTCGGATGTCTTCCGGCGTCCGGGCACCGTCCATCGCGTCCTGTGCAAACTGGGCACCTTCGCCCTCCATCAACTTGGCCAGGTCTTCGTTGGCGTCGATCGCTTCGGTGATCGCCGTGACCTCTGCTTCGCTGGCTTCGCGTACTTCCGCCAGCAGTGCGGGGTCGATGGTCGGCGCCGCCGGTGCCGGCGTCCATGCCGGCACGAAGAAGAGCACGAGGCACCCGACGACGAAGGACGCCGCACCCACCTTGGAGGGGAGCATCCAGGGCTCGTCAAAGGCGCGCTTCACTCGCGAGCGAAGCGTGGGGTCACCCGCGCACGACACGCCATCAGCCACCGCAGCGCGGGCAAACGGATCGTCGGACCCCGCCAGTGCCAGGGCCGACGACAATCGGCTGTCCAGCTTGAGTCGTTCATCCACCTCGGCAGCGGCCACCAGTCGCGACACCCTGGAGCGACGCCGTCCGATGGCCAGCGCAGTGAACATGGCCACGCCAGCAGTGGCCATGACCGCACCCGAGACTGCCGGCGACGCCGAACCCTCGACCCAATGCGAGAGAACACGCGAGAGGAGGGCCAGCCCCAAGAGGGAGAATCCGACGACCGGCAATACGCGCCTGGCCAGCCGCAGGGCGCCCGCCAATGACATGGCACGGCGCGCGTCGTCCGCCAATCGCTCAACCGATGCCGTGCCGTGGTGTGCCACCGATAGACTCCTGCGTAAAGGATAGCCCCGAGTGCGATTCCCACCCTTGATCGCCATGCATTTGGCTTCGGAACGCGCGGCAGCCGCCCTGCTCGCGGCGATGCTGCTCCTCGTGACGGGGACCGGGGCCCACGCGCAGAGCGATGCGGAGCTCCGTCGCGAGAATGAGCAGCTCCGAGAGCGGCTCCTGGCGCTGGAACAAGAACTGGAGGCACTGAAGGCGCGCATCGCGGCGTTGGAGGGCGCTCCCACACGCGACCCGGGTGCCGCTCCGGACCCGGTTCCTGAGGCGCCCGGCACGCCCGCGGGGCAAGATCCGGGCCCATCGACACCGCCCATCTCCAAAGACCCCGCGCACCAGATCGAGGATGCCACCGTCATTCCGTCCATCGCCGCATCCCCTGACGAGATCATCGCCTATGAACGCCTGCGGTATGTCGCTCGGTTCGGGACCAACCCGTACAACGTCACCGACGAACCCGCACAGCTGAAGCGAGTCCTTCGCGAGATCGATGCGTGGTCGATCTCCGAGGCCAAGGCGTGGCAACGCACGACGGTGCAGTGGCGGCTCCGTGTGGATCGCGCGACTCGCGCACGCGACGGGCAGTGGAGCGTGATGGCCTCGGAGCCTCTTTCGGATGGCGATCGACAGGCGCGGGACGCCAGGGGCGAGACCGTGATCCCCATCACCTTCACCTTGAATCGGCGGATCGGTGACCGACTCCGCGACACGCTTGAAGCCGGCGGCGAGGTCATCGTTGAGGGAAAGGTCCGGCTCAATGTCCGGCTGGATCCCGACCGACCCGCTGCGGGCATCTTCAGGCAGAATCTGCGGCCATACATCGGCCCGTTTTGCGATGCCGTCGTCGGGCTTGAAGTGGATGTCATCGAACCGGCGCCGGCATAACCATGGGTCCTGACGAACATGTGTGCGTCTGCCACCGCGTGAGCCTCCGCAAGCTTCAGGGATTCCTTGCGAGAGAGCAGCCGCGTGTTCCATCGCAACTCAGCGAGTGCCTCGGCGCGGGGACCGGGTGCGGATGGTGCCGTTCGGAACTGGAGCGGCTCTGGACACGCTGGAGCGAGGGGTCCGAGCCAACGATCGATGAAGATTGGTCGAGGTACCTGGGAAGGCGTGAAATGGACAAGAAGAGGAAGAACTCCGTCCCTCTTGCCATTGCGAACCAGTCTCAATATGATGGTTCGATGCCAGCCGTGAAGGCACCAGAACCGATCCGAATCCCCTTGAGCCAGCTCAAGCCGGGCCAGCGCGCGCGCGTGGACTGCACGACGCTTGACGACCTGCCTTCGGGTGACCGTTGCCTGCTCGCCGCCATGGGGCTTGGAGACCAGTGCGAACTCAAGCGCTGCTCCGGCCATGCGTGCATCATCGCGGTGGACCGCACGAAAATCGCCATCGGACCTTGGCTCGCCGACCGCGTGTTCGTGGAACCCATCGACGACCCCACGACACGGCCATGACCGCGGTTCCCATCTCGCCGGTCACCACGGTGCTCGTGGGAAACCCGAATGTCGGGAAGACCACGCTCTTCAATCGACTCTGTGGCCTTCGCGCACGAACGGCCAACTACCCAGGCTCCACCGTCGAAGAGCACTTGGGAAGGTCGTGGGCCAACGACGGCACCGCGATCGACATCGTGGACCTGCCCGGCATGTATGGCCTCCACCTGGAATCCCCGGAGGCACGCGTCGTGGTTCGTGCGCTGGAGGGCGACGACGGCCCAGCGCCCGACGTCGTCACGATCGTCCTGGATGCGACCAACCTCGGGCGCAACCTCCAGTTTGCGGCCACGGTCCTGCGGCGGAGCACTCGCGCGGTCGTCGCGCTCAATCTTTCCGATGAGGCGTCTCGGCAGGGGCTCACCATCGACACCGCCACGCTGGGCACACTCCTGCGATGCCCGGTCGTGGCCATCTCCGCCCGCACCGGATCAGGGTGCCTGGACCTGGTCGAGACTGTGGCTGGCACGGCGCGAGGCCCCGTGAGGCTGCGCCAAGTGGATGGACCACACGCCCCACCCGCGCTTGCGGAGCCGGGAGACCGCGCGCTCGTGGAGTGGGCGGGAATGGTGTTCGCGGCCTGTGGCGGCGGCAGCACCACGGACAGCAGCGACTCCGACACCTTTGCAGAGCGCCTCGACATGGCGTTCACGCACCCCATCGCCGGCCTGGCGATCTTTGCGATCGTGATGGCCGGGCTGTTCGCAAGCATCTACTGGCTCGCGCAGTACCCGATGGAGTGGATCGACATGGCCTTCGGAACCCTTGGCGGGTTGGCACACGAACTCCTTCCGGCCGGGTTCCTGGCCGATCTCGTCTCGGAGGGAGTGGTCGGAGGGATTGCCGGCACGGTGGTGTTCTTGCCGCAGATCTGCCTTCTGTTCTTCTTGCTGGCGCTCCTGGAGGACTGCGGGTACCTCGCGCGGGCATCCTTTGCGATGGATCGCGTGATGCGACGGTTCGGCCTGCCCGGGCAATCCTTCATCCCACTGCTCTCCAGCCATGCGTGCGCGCTCCCCGGGATCATGGCCACGCGCCTGATCCCCAACACGCGCGACCGGCTGGCGACGATCTTTGTTGCACCGTTCCTCTCCTGCAGCGCACGAGTCCCGGTCTATGTTCTGGTGATCTCGCTCCTGTTGGCTGACCACCCACTCTGGGCGGGTGCCGCGTTTGTCGGCTGCTACGCACTCGGGGCCACCGCGGCGCTGTTCACGGCGTGGATCCTGGGCAAGACGGCCTTGCCGGGACGCGCGGCGCCGATGGTCCTGGAACTTCCCGCGTACCGTCGCCCCGACCTGGGCGTGGCGATCTCGATTGCGGCATCGCGCGGCGGCATTTTCCTCCGGCAAGCCGGCTCGATCATTCTGGCAATCTGCATCGCGATGTGGTGGCTCAGTGCGTTCCCACAGGTTGGGGAAACGGCCCAGGTGAGCGCACTTCGCCTGGAGGCCGCCGCCCTGGTCCAGGTCGATGCCGAGGGGGCCGCAGGGATGGAGGCGAATGCCGACCGGTTGCAGGCTCGCGCACAGCGTGCGGGGAGTTTCGCGGGACAGTTGGGCGCCGTCTTCGAGCCCGCGTTCAGGCCGCTTGGCATGGACCGCGAGGTGGTGGTCGCCGTCCTGAGCAGTTTCCTCGCGCGCGAGGTCTTCGTCTCCAGCCTGAAGGTCCTCGTCGGTGCGGGTGACGACTCAGAAGTCGATGAGAGCACGATGGCGATGGTCCGCCAGTCCACGCGCGCTGACGGGACTCCCCTCCTCGACCACCCATCGGCGATCGCACTCCTGGTCTTCTATGTGCTCGCGCTGCAGTGTCTCCCCACGCTGGCCGTCGTCCGGCGGGAGACGGGGTCCTGGAAGTGGCCGCTCCTCCAGTTCTCCTACATGAGCGGGCTTGCTTGGTGCGCGGGGGCACTGGCGTACTTCATCGCGGGACAATTCTGATGCCAGCTGACGACTGGCAATTCTGGCTCGTGTCCGCGATGGCGCTCGGCGCGCTGCTGGTCGTCGCGTGGCCGCTCCTGCCCCGGCGGCGCAAGGATGCTGCCTGCTGCGGAGGCGGCGCCTCCAAGAAGCGCGGCGGCACGAAAGCGCGCCTCACGGTGTCCGCATCCTCGATGGACCGACAGTCGCCGAGCCAGTCGCCCTAGAAGCGAAGATGATCGGCACGGTCCGTCGCGGCGGGCGCCCTGGCATTGGAGAAGATCCGTGCCAGCGCCAGGTCAGCCTTGGTGGTGACCTTGATGTTTCGCGGGTCGCCGTCCACCACCATCACCGCGTGCCCGGCGCGCTCCACCACCGATGCGTCGTCGGTCGCACCATGCAGGTCGACACTGGAGTAGGCCGCACACAGCACCCCACGCGCGAACACCTGCGGCGTCTGCACCAGGACCAGGCCGTCCCGGGGGAGCGTCGCCTCCACCAATCGACCCTGCGCCGCCTCACAGCCCGCATCGCCCAAGATCGCGTCGGCCAGCGCGTCATCCTCGGCAGCGGCCACGCGCTCGGCGCCGACGCGTTTGACAGTGTCGCTGACCTCCAGTCCGGGGACCACCGCGGCGGCGATCGCGGCGGCGGCGAAGAGACGGTCCAGGAGTTCATTGGAGACGCACGGCCGCGCGCCGTCATGGATAGCGACATGGGTGCAGTCCTCGGGGACATAGGCCAGCGCCGCCTTCACCGTCTCCCACCGCGCCGTGCGTCCGCCGGGCACGATCCGTACGCCGTGGAACAGAAGCGTGGGGCCGAACCGGGTGGTGAATGCATCGATGGAGTCCGGCGGCGCGGCGACCAGGATCGTGGTGACCTCGGTCCTCTTCGTGAATGGCTCGACCGCCCGGAGCAGGACCGGCCGGCCACCCAGGTCCTCGCCCAGCTTGTCGGCGCCGAATCGCTGGCTGCTTCCGGCGGCGGTCACGATGAGACAGATCTTCATGTCGGGGTCGCTCATGGTGCGGTTCCTCGGGTCTGGACCTCAAGGTCTTTGAGGCTTTGCACGATGCTCAATTCGTGCACGGGCACGCTGGCCCGGTCCAGGGCCTCCTTGGCGCGAAAGAACTCATCGGGATCGACCGCGTCAAGATCGGCGCGCGCGGCATCGATATGCGCCTGGAGTGCAACGGCGGCCGCCTGGATGGTCTCACGCACATGGGCCGGAAGCGTGCCGCCCACGCGCGCCGTCGCCGACTCCACCCACCGAAGGTCCAGCGAGGCGTTGGCTATGAGGTCGATCACGCGATGCCGCCTCATGTCGTCCCGCGCGTGCAGGATCGAGTCGCGCTCCATCGCCTCCACCTCGTCACGCGAGAGTCCGTAGGACGGAATCACTTGCACGCCCGCACGGATCCCCGTGCGCCGCTCCATGGCGTGCACCGAAAGGAGCCCGCTGGCGTCCACCGTGAAGGTGACTTCGACCTGTGGGATGCCGGCAGGCATCGACGGCACCGTCAGCTCGCATTGCGCGAGCGAGCGGCAGTCACGGGCCAGCTCGCGCTCGCCCTGAAGGACATGGAGGGCGATGCGCCGCTGTCCATCGACCCCGGTGGAGAACATCTCCGACGCGCGCGTGGGGATGGTCGAGTTGCGCATGATGAGCTTGGCGAACGCCCCGCCGGCGGTCTCGATCCCCAGCGAGAGCGGCACCACGTCCAGGAGGAGGATGTCCGTGCGTCGCCCCGACAGGACGGCCGCCTGGATGCTTGCCCCGAGCGCCACCACCTGGTCTGGGTCTAGCGCCGTCGACGGCTCCACGCCGAAGAACGCCCCGGCGGCCACTCGCACGAACGGCGAGCGCGTGGATCCACCCACCATGAGCAGACGGTCGATCGCGGGCCGGCCCGCATCGCTCCACGCGCGGTCGCACGCGGCGATGGCACGAGAGACCCAGGGTGCGGCGAGCTCGGCGAGTCGTGCCGCGGTCAAGGCATGCTCCACTCCACGGAACGGGATTGTTGCCGACGCAGCATCGCTGAGCCGGTGCTTTGCCCGCGTGCAGGCCAGGAGGAGTGCGTGCCGATCCTCAGGAGGGAGATCGTGCGCACCTGGGCACACCTCGCGCGCCATCGCGATGTCCAGGTCATCGCCGCCCAGCTGCGTGTCGCCCGCCGTGGACAGCACCCGAAACAGGCCCGCATCCAGGTCCGCCCCCGCTCCTCCCTTTGCCGGTGGCGTGACCTGCAGGATCGAGATGTCAAAGGTGCCGCCGCCGAGGTCGAAGACCGCGATCGTCTCGGTGGAGCCTCCCTCGCGGCCGATGCCGTAGGCGAGCGCGGCAGCGGTGGGTTCGTTGATGATCCGGACGGCCTCAATCCCGGCAAGGCGTGCGGCATCGCGAGTGGCCTGCCGCTGGGCGTCGTCGAAATAGGCTGGAACCGTGATGACGGCGCGCGCCGTTCCCTCGCCAGTCCCTCCCAACTGGGCTTGAGCGAAATCCATGAGGTGGCGAAGGATCGCCGCGGCGACCTGCTCGGGACTTCGCCGGGCATGAGGCATCTCGTAGGAAGGGCGCCCGCGACCGTCATCGACCACCTGCCCCATGCCGCGCAGCGCCCACCCGCCTCCATCGACGGAGACCTCGGCCAGACTCCGTCCCAACGCGCGCTTGGAGCCCGACACCGTCCGAGCCAGGAACTCGCGATCCTGAGCCGCCAACGCCACCGCACCCACGCCTACTTCCTCAACGCTGCCATCCGCCGAGAATCGCACGACGCTTGGCACCAGCGCCCCGCCGCGTGCGTCACGGAGCACGCGGGGGCCACGCTCGTCGCACACGGCAACCAGCGAATTGGTCGTGCCAAGATCGATGCCCACGATCGGACCGTGCATGGGATGTCGATTCTAGGGAATCACGCCCGCGCCCCCTTGCACTCCCGCCTGCGGGTCAGGCGGCGTGCACTTGCCTGGCCGTGAACTGCTCCCGAATGCGCGCCATCGCGCGCTGGCGCAGCCCACGGACCGTGCTCGCCGGGAGGCCAAGCGACTCCGCCGCCTGCTCGTTGGTCAAGCTGCCCAACACCGTCAGTTGCACGACATCCCACTCTCGCCGAGAGAGCCCGCGAAGCATCTCAAACACGAGGCACGCTTCCTGGCTCTCCCCCTGCGGCTCCATGAAGTCGAGTACGGGGAGCTCCGGCGCAGCCGATTCGGCAATGCGGCGTCGCGCGTCATCGCGTTGCGCCATCCGAGCCGCAATTCTCCGTGCGCACACGAACAAGTACGAAAAGGTGAGCCGACTGGCGTCGCCGGGCCCCGTGCGAAGCAGCCGCATGAAGAGCTCCTGCACTGCATCCTCGGCGCGCGCACCGCCCACCATCCGTCGCAGCCGGTCAACGAGCGCATTGTGGAGCGCGTCGTACGAACGCGCGACAGCATCAATCGTCGCCTGAGGCTCCACCGTCGGGGTCGGTCGTTCGTCAACTGTTGCGCTCATGCGGACCTCCTTGGCAAGGTCCCACACAACTCGGGCTCATCGAAGCCTAGCCCTCGGTTCATGGGCTGTGTCAAGTCGCCTCGAGAGATTCACAATTCATCCACCGCTCGATTCCGCGGCGCCGCGGACGCGCCCGAAGTTGTCGCCTCCTTGTGAAGGAATGCACAAGCCACCCTGCGTCAACCTGCAGGGTTCCTGCATTCGCCTGCATCACTCCAACTTCTGCCCCGCGGTAGGCAACTTGTCCAGTGCGGGCGTGAGTCGCTGCCGAGCGAGGTCCGCCAGGAGCGCGTGAACCGGCTCCAGTGCCGAGCACGGCCATGGCGCGATCACCCTCTTGGATTTCCCGTCGCACCAGAGGACGAGGTCGAACTGATCCTGGTCAGACCCCGCCTCTTCCTTCACGGGCGGATCGGCACACAGGGCCGCCAGCGAGTCGCTGATGGACTCACATGCCGCCGGGGTCAGTCCTGACTTCCATGTCGATCCTCCCTGCAGCGCTGCCGCTCCGCCACCCCACGCCAAGATCCCTCGATGGACCTCAAACCGCTCGGCCTTCCCCTGCGAGGGCCAGGTGACCAAAAGTTCAACGCGTGCAGCGCAGGGGATGGCGGCATCCCGAAGCGCGGCGTCCGCGTTGAGCGCCGGAGGGTCCGTGCAGCCGGCGATGAGCGACATCGCCGTGGCACCCGCCAGGATCGCACACGCGCAATCTCTCATGGTGACTTCCCCGGTGGCACGCTGGCGCTTGCCGGCGGCTCGCGGAATGAGGCGTACGGGTCGGGACCAAAGTCAAAGCGTGGCGGCGCGGTGCGTGGGGGAATGCCATCGGTGGCCCACGCGAGGGCCGCGCACTGGCGGGCCACGCGGGTGGCCGCTGGGGACGCAGCCTCACCGTCGATCGGCAGGTGCCACCAACGCGCAGAGCCATCCCCTCGAACCCAGATCGCCACCATGCAGGACTGCGTCCCGTTCGTCATTCCCGGGCGCTGTCCGGCGGCGACGGGTGCGGTCGATCGCCGTGGGTCGAACCCCAATCCCACCAGCAGTTCCCACATCGCATCGACTTGCGACGGGTCCAAGTGCCGCATGGGTGCCGGACGCACGACGGATGGATCAGGGATCCCCATGGCCGCGGAGTATTCACCGCCCGGCTGCAGCAAGTACACCGCGGGGCGACGCTCGGCGAGTGCCTCTGGCGTCGCCGGGTTCGCCGGCTGGACGACCACTTCGACGGCGAAGTCGCTCGGCGCAGCTCCCTCCGCTGGAACCGTCCGGAGCGAGCAGCCGCCACTGAAGAGGACAACCGCGAGAGCCGCCGTGGGTGCCAAGGCTCGTCCCAGCGGGCACCTCGCGACCCATGCATCGATCAGTCGTCGGCAGGACCTTGCATCCGCACCATCCATCATCGGGGCTGACTCTACCAACGCTCCATCGACTACCTTCCCATCCCATGCGTGCCAGCCTGCAGTGGCTCAACGATCTGCTCGACCGGCCTGTCAGCCTCGCCGAGGCCGCGGAGCGCCTCACGCTGGCAGGCTTCCCCGTGGAAGTGTGGGGCGACACGCCCGACGGCGACACTTGGCTGGAGGTGGAACTGACCAGCAACCGGGGGGACTGCCTCTCCCATCTGGGGCTGGCTCGGGAGATCGCGGCGGCGACCGGACGGCAGGCGCGCGACCCCTCGGGTTCCACCGGGCGGGTGGCCCGCACCGCCGGAGGCCTGATCCCGGTCACCGTCCAGGACACCGAGGCCTGTCCCTTCTACTCCGCGCGAGTGATCCGCGGCGTGACGGCGGGACCCAGCCCGGAGTGGATGCAGTCTCGACTCAGGACCATCGGGCAGATTCCCCGAAACAACCTTGTTGACTGCACCAACTACGTGCTCTTCGAGCTCGGGCAGCCAACACATGTCTTTGACCTGCAGAAGCTCAAGGGGCCGTCGATCACCGTCCGGCACGCGAGGGCCGGCGAGACGCTGCTTCCCATCGGCGATGGTGCCAAGCCAATCGCACTGCGCGCGGGCGACCTGGTCATCGCCGACGCAGCCAGCCCGGTGGCCATCGCCGGCGTGAAGGGCGGCGCCGCTTCGGCGATCACCGAGTCCACGAAGGACATCGTGCTGGAGGCGGCCACATTTGCACCACGCGCCGTGCGGAGCGCCAGCCGCGGGCTGGGTATCACCAGTGACTCTTCGTACCGGTTCGAGCGCGGCGTGGATCCCGCACAGGTCGCCGCCGCGTCGGCGCGGCTGGCGGAGCTCATCGTGCAGACGGCGGGCGGAACGCCTGAGGAGGGGCTCTCTGTGGGCGGCAAGCCCGTCGCCCCCGAACGCACGGTCACCGTGCGGGTCAATCGCTGTGCCGCGCTCCTGGGGTGCGATGTCAGCGCCAAGGACATGGTCGACCTGCTCGCGCCCCTGGGACTGCGACCCACCGTCGATTCGGGTGGAGCGAACATCGAGACCACGATCCCTCCCGGCCGCATCGACCTTGAGCGTGAGGTGGACCTAATCGAGGAAGTGGCACGGCTGCGAGGGATGGATCGCATCCCGATGCGCGACACGATCGCGGTGCGCGCCCACCCGCCCTCCGCTCAGGTGCAGGCGACGCGTGCGGCCAAGGACCTGCTTGCGGGACTGGGGTACTTGGAAGCCGTGACGCACACGCTCATCTCCGAGCGCGCGGCCGCATCGCATTCCGGCGGCGCCGGGTCGGTCCTCCGGCTGGATGACGAACGCGCGCTTGCCCCCGTGCTTCGCCCAAGCCTCGTGCCCAGCCTGCTGGAGGTCTTGGCCACCAACACGGACCGAGCCGGCGAGCGGCCATCCATCTTCGAGGTGGCGCGTGCGTTCACCGTCACGGGCACCGACCATCGCGAGCCAACGCTCATCGGCGCGATCTGCCCCGGCGACGGGACTGGCGAGTCGTGCTACCGCACGCTTCGCGGAGCCGTCGAACGCTTGGTGCGAATGCTCACTGGGTCACGCCCCAGCTTCACTTCATCCTCCGCGACCGGGCTGGCACCGTCCGCCGATGTGGCCGTGTCGGGGCGAAGGATCGGGTCCATCGGGCTGGTGACCTCGGGCGCACTGAAGGCAGCCGGGGTGGATGGCCCGGTCGCCGCCGTGGAACTGGACCTGCTGGAGTCGATCCGGGTCTTTCCCCCCGAGGTGAGAGTGCATGCACTCCCCTCCTTCCCGTCGACCGAGCGAGACCTCTCGCTGGTGGTGGACAATGCGGTGTCGTGGAAGAGCCTGGAGGGCGCCGTGCAATCGCTGGGGCTCCCGTCCCTGGTGGATCTCCGGTTTGTCACCACCTTCCGCGGCAAGCAGGTCGGTGCCAACCGCAAGTCCGTGACGATGAGGCTCACCTTCCGGGCCGATGACCGGACGCTCCGGCGCGAGGAAGCCGATGCGGCGACGGCAGAGGCCCTGAAGTCCCTCAAGAGCTCCTTCGGCGCCGAGGTTCGATCATGAGCGATCCTGGCGCGAGGCCCCCCGCGGCGGACTCTGTCGCGGAGTACCTGGCCGCTCTCGCCTCCAAGACGCCCGCGCCCGGCGGAGGCGCGGCAGCGGCGATCACGCTGGCCCAGGCCGCAGCGCTGGCGGGCATGGTCTTGGAGTACACGGTCGGCAAGACGAAGTTCCTGGAGCACGAGGCCGCGAATCGCGCTCGATTGCTTGATGCCACTCGGATCCGTGAGGCGGCACTCCGGCTGGCTCACGACGATGCGATCGCCTACCAATCGCTCAATGCGCTGCAGCGCCAGCCTGGCGTTGACGCGGAGGCGCTGGCCGTGGCAACGGCGCGTGCCATCAGCGTGCCACATGATGTGGTGACGCTGTCCGCGCTCCTGCTGGCGGCGCTCTCGGAGTATCCGGGTGTCACCACGCGGATGCTGGTCAGCGATGTACGGGTTGCCACGATCCTGGCCCACGCCGCGTTGCAGGCTGGGCTTGCCAATGTCGAAGTGAACCTCCTGGCGATTCCCGACGGAGAGCGCGAGGTCCTCCGCCAGCGACTCGGGCTGGCCGGCCTCGCCGACAGTGCCGCGAAATTCCTCCAGCGCGTTGAGTCAGCGTGTTGCTAACTCAGTTCGCCGTGGACATCATCGCGCCAGCGTTGACCCTCCTCGGATTCGTCCTGCTTGGGGCGGGCATCGCCTTCTCCCTGGCGGCGGCCATGATCGCCTGGGGAGCCCGTCGCCCGCGCCGCGCCACCGCTGGATGGGCCCTTGCGCATGGATTCCCCCCGGATCCTGCGGCGTGCGGGCTGGAATTCACGGAGGTCGGCAATGCCCGAATGCCCGTCTGGCGGGTGCGATGCCACGGCGGCGATTCCGCACCGGATCTCGTTCTCCTCCACGGATGGGGCCGATCACGGATCGACAGCCTTCGACGCCTCCAACCCTGGCTTGGCCAGTGTCGCGTGGCGTACCTCCCCGACCTTCCTGGGCACGGCGACAGTGAGGCCAGGACTGGTGTGGGCGCCTTCGAGACACGCGATGTGATCACGCTTGTCCACTCCATCGGTTCCAAGAGTTCCGATGGCGACGCCCGGCGACAGGGCGTCATCCTCGCGGGACACTCGATGGGTGGCTCGATCGCGATCCGTGCGGCGGCAGCGCTGGCGCGAGAGAGGCTCATTGCGTCGACGGTCGCGTGGGCGCCCTATGAGACCGCCCGGCACCCGATCCAGTCACGGCTGGCGACCCATGGAATCCGCATCCCCGGACTGGCGCGCGCTGCAGAGTGGGTGCTGCGGGCGCGCACCGGGAGCGAGCCGTCGACCGACGCCGCGCTCCGTTCGCTCACCAAGCAGGGTGAGCGGGTGATCTTGGTGGCTGGCGCCGCAGACCGCATCGTCCCGCAGCAGCAGGTGAATGACCTTCTGGCGCTGGACCGCGGTGGGCACTCGATTGTTGCCTCAACCGCGGATCACGCGATGCTGGGGACGCCCGACGACCCCACCTCGGATGAAGTGGTGCTCAAGGCGATCGCCGCCGCCCACGGCGACTCCCGCTCGCCACGCTCGCTCACGGAGTGAGCAGCATCCAACGGGACGTCAGTCGCTCGCGAGACTGGGTCACCGCGAACACCTTGGGGCCGACAAACTCCCGCAGGGCCTTGAAGTCGATCTTTGCAAATCCCTCGCCAAGGGAGGCCAATGCATCGTCGCCCATGAACGCCTCCGCCACTCCAACCTGTAAGAGCATGTCCAGCCGCTCGAAGGCCGCCGACTCCTGGGCCTCCATCATCCCCACGGTGTCCTCGACGCTCCATCCGACGAAGGGACCGGTGCCGATCGCTTCGACCGCCCGAGCGTAGAGCGCCTGCTGCCCAATCGAGCTCGCATCAGCATTGCCAGCAGCGCGAAGGGCGCCCTCCACGGCACCCCGAGACCCCATGAACAGCGCCGTTGGCGAGATTCCCAGCGCAGGCGAGTCCGGCTCGTTCGAGGCGAACACCTGGGCGCCCTGAAACTCAGTGGGGACCAAGCCAAGTTGCGGGCCCCACAACTGGACCAGCGGAAGCGCGGCTCGCTCATCCTTGCAGGCGATTCGGGTCAGGCTGGCGAGACCGCCCATCTCCGCGTCGTCGGCGCGGCTGGCCATCTCGATCCGCGGCCCCATGGCGCTAAACGCCTTGTTGATGGCGGGCATGTAGCCACGGATGAGCGGATCGACTTCGTCCGCGATCTCCTCTGGAACCGCCGCAAGAATCTCTTCGATCAAGCGCGGGACTCCAGAGAGGTCAATGTTCCAGATGCCGTAGTTGATGCAATCGTCCCCCATCGCCTTGGACGGCTCGGTGACGGCTGCGGGGACTTCGAGCAGCTTGAAGAGGCCTTCGGGACCGCCGGGATGCACGACGCTGGCGCTGAGTTCCAGTTGACGATCGCCCTGTCCGGCACTCACCCCGACCGTGACCGTCGTGATGTCGCCAAGGAGTGCCTGCAGGACACCCTGCGCCCCCGCGGCCTCACCCGCCATGAGGGGCTGCGAGATCTTGGCGAGGGGCGCGATGAACGCGGCAACCGCCAGCTGGCTTCCGCCAATGCTCCCTTGCGCATCGCGCCAGCCGTCGGTTCCGGAGAGGCGACCGGTCGCGGGAGGCGCACCGAGGTGGACGGCCAGGTCCTCCGCGATGTGGAGCGCACTCGCGCCGATCAGGGTGGAGCCGCTGCGCGTGATGACGAATCCGTCGGCGGGGAGCACCACTTGGCTCACCATCGCCATCGGCCCCATGTCGAAGTCGCCTGCATCCAGGTCCTCCTCCGGGAACGTGGCGACGAGCGCGGGTTGCCCGTCGATCTCCTCTTCCTCGAGCACCCACTTCGACTCCTCCGCCGCCAGCCTGAAGGCCCGCGCAAGGAGTTCCCACGCCTTGTCGGCGCGATCTCCAAAATCGGCGTAGAGGAAGTACGCCAACTGGTCGGCGTCCATCTCGGCGTCAAAGTCGGTGAACACCGAGGCACCGACGGCGGACGGCCAGCCCACGGCATCAAAATCATTACCGCCGTCGTCTCCCCCCCCAGCCAGTTCCTTCTTGCGGTCCTCCATCGCCTTGCGGACCTGACCGAGCGATTCCTTCAGCCGCTCGTCGTCCAGCGCCCGGTACATCGGGGTGCCCTTCCACGACTCCACGAAGCTCGCCAGGTCGGCACACCACAGCGAAGCCAGTGCGTTGTCGGGCGCCACCTGCTCGATGGGCGGCGGTGCGCTCGCGCCGAGGACGGCGACCCCGGATGAGAGCGAGAGAAAAAGCGCTGCGTACAGTGATGGAAGAGTCTTCATGGCGGGAAAGTTCACGGCGTGGCGGAAGAACCGTCGCGCACTTCGGGCGGCGGCGTGAAGTCGGCACGGGTCGGGGGCTGGTGGTAGTTGTGCCCCGAATTGGGGTTCCGGTGGTCGTAGGCGAACGCCTCTCGATTGCGGACAAAGTCCTTCACATACCGGCTTGGAATGGCGAATCCGAGTGCCTCGCCACCGCGGATGCCCATGTTGGTGATCCCGATCACCTCGCCGCTGGTGTTGAAGAGCGGCCCACCGGAATTCCCGGGATTGATCGGCGTGTCCGTCTGGATGTAGGTGAGGCCGTCGAAGTCCCGCTGCGTCGTGGAGATGACCCCCTGCGTCAGCGTGCGCTCCAGCCCGAGTGGGTTTCCGATCGCGAACACCTGCTGGCCGATCTCGAACTTCTCCTCCTTCACGATTGGCGCAGCCTCGAAGGACCCGTTCTCGGGATGCTCCATCTTGAGGAGCGCCAGGTCCAGGTGGTTGTTCACGCCGACGATTTCCACGTCGTCCACCTCCGTCCGCTTGAGCGTGCCGTCGGGCTGGGGGAACCAGACGGTGCATCGAATCGCGCTCTCACCCTGCACGACATGGGCGTTGGTGATGGCGTATCCCTCGGGACTGATGATGACCCCGGATCCCAGCCCACCGGGGGTGGAGACCTTGATGACCGCAGGACCGATCCGCTTGGCATGCTCCTTGGGAGAGAGCTGCGGGGGATCCACCGCGTGCCGGAAGAGATCGTCAGCCACCACGCGCGAGGGTCCCTCGGCGGCGCCTTCCAGCACTTCCGTGACATCTTCCATCTCGAACACGATCACGTCTGGACCGACATCAACCCAGACCCGGCGGTCCGAGCGCTTGATGACCGTGCCTTCCACCCGGGAACCGCTCTTGAGGACCACCACATCCATTCCCGGCGCCGATGCCCCCTGAGCCGTGACGGGTGACGCAAAAAGCATCGTGGCAAGGACGAGGGAGCAGATCATGGTGCGTGGAATCTCCGGGGCGACGCGAATGGCGTGGGGTCCTAGCATAGGCGCTCCATGACACGCTCCGGACGACCGATCCTCTCCCTCCGCGCCCCGCTCCAGCTCCTCGCCGGCACTTGGCTGGCCCTGTCGGTCGCGCTCCCATCCTGGGCCGACGACGCACTCGCGCCGCACTACGGCTTTGAGGGACTGGAGGTCATCAAGATCGACTCCAACGCCGGCCCGCTGGAGGTCGCCGACATGAACGGCGATGGCCTGAGCGATGTCATCGTCGCCAACGACCGCCGCAGCCGGATCGAAGTCCACCTGCAGAAGCGAGACGCGTCGCCCGCCGACGAGGTCGCACCGTCCAAGGTCAATGAGTTCCCGGAACACTGGCGCTATCGCCGGGTGGAAGTGCCGGTGAGCGAGGCCGTCGCGGCGATTGTCCCCTTCGACTTTGACGGCGACGGCCGCATGGACCTGATCCACATCGGGCATCCTGAGAAGATCGTCTTCACCCGGCAGTCCGCTCCCGGCGTGTTCGAGGTGGCGCAACGGCACAAGGTCAAGAAGCTCCTCCCCGGACGGGGCGCGCTGGCCGTTGCCGATGTCACGGGCGACGCCACGCCCGAAGTGCTGGCGATCGCGGACGGACGCATCCAAGTGTTCCCGATGGATGGCGCCAAGCTTGGCGCGCCGACGGAACTCTCCGCCGGCGGTCCGGCGATCGTGGCGATGGAGCTGGAGGACTTCAATGGCGATGGGCTGGTCGATGTCTTGGGGCTGGTGCCAGACGACGCCGCTCCGGTCCGCGCCTGGTTTGGCTCGCGCGAGGGTGAAGGCAAGGTGCTGGGACCGCAGAGCCGCTTCGAGATGCCGGCGCTGCACGATGCCTCCGTGGTCCGTGTGCCCGGACGCGACGCGGCCCTGTTGGCGTGCATCGAACGCCCGAGCAAGCGCATGATCCTCTACTCCGTCGGCGAGGCGACCGTCGCACCGGGAGGAGAGGCCGATGGGTCGATGCGCACCTGGGCCTTCACCGACCCAAGCAACCGGAAGAGACAGCTGGCGATTGCCGACATCAATGGAGATGGGCTCCCCGAGGTGCTCGCCACCAACACGGAGCGCAATGCGGTGTCCATCTTCCCGCAGCGACCGGGGGTCGGCCTCGGCGCCGCGCTTGATGCTCCCAGCTACGCCGACCTTGACTCGCTGGCGGTGGCCGACCTGGACGGCGACGGCAAGGCGGAGGTCCTGGTGGCCAGCGAGAAGGAAGGCGTTGCCGGCGTGGCGCGCACCGACGCGGCCGGCCACCTTGGGTTCCCCGAGTCGCTGCCCCTGGCCAAGGGTCGCGTTCCCAGCACCCTTGGCGTGGTGACGATTCGCGGCGAGCCGTGGGTCGCGGTGGTTACCAAGGATGGACGCAACTACTCCCTGGAGCTCCTCCCCGCGAAGGACCCATCAGCGGGCCGCACCAGCGTTGACCTCGGCTCGCTCAGCCGCGCCCCCTCCACGATCCTCAGCATTGACGCCGACCAGGACGGCCGCAAGGACATCCTGCTCTTCACTCCAGAGAAGCCGATGATGATGGTGCGACAGGTGACTGAAGGCGACGCCGCGGAGGCGGCGGACGGCGCCGGCCAGGCCGCTGCCGCAGAGACTGCCCCCACCTTCGCGTTGGTCGAGTCCAAGGACATGGCCCAGTTCGGGCTTGCGCAGGCCGCGGGTGCCGACAACTCCGTGGCGCTGGACCTTGACGGCGATGGCAAGGAAGAACTGGTGATCGCCGATCGCAACTACCTCCGCGCACTCCGATACAACCCGACCTCTGGCTGGACGGTGGTCACGCAGGTGAATGCGCCCCGCGGGGACGCCAAGTTGGTCGCGCTCGATCGAATTGGGTCGCGCCTTGCAGCCCTGGACAAGGAGAACTCCGCGATCCTGCTGTTTGACCGCGGTCCCGACGGTGCTTGGTCCACGACGGAGTCCCTGCCCACCGGCGATGGCACCTTCCTCAGCATGCGCGCGGGCCAGCTGTCCGGTGCCGACGGCGATGCGCTGCTGCTGGTGGGCAGCGATGCGTTCGGCGTCATGGCCTTCGGCGGCTCGCGCCCGAAACTGGACACGGTGGCCTCGTGGCGAAGCGATTCCACGGCGCGTGTCCCCCACGAGCTCATCTCCGGTGACATCAATGCCGACGGGTTCACCGACCTCGTGGCGCTGGATGCCGCGGAGCAGATGGCTGACATCATCGCGGTGACCGAGGCGCTCAACCTCCGGCACGCGATGGGCTTCGAGCTCTACGAAACGAAGATGTTCAGCGCCGGCGACCGGCGCGAATTCGAGCCCAGCCAAGGGGTGATCGCGGATGTCACGGGCGATGGCGCACCGGACCTGGTCCTCATGTGCCACGACCGCGTGCTCATCTACCCGCAGATGGTGAAGCCCGACTGAGCGCCGGCGAATGTGCGCGCCGTGCAGCGGCACCGGCCGCGAACGCACATGCCTACCGCCTGTCGATCGTCGTGTACGCCACGCCGTGCGGGCCCGTGTACTCGGCGTGCGGCCGGATGAGCCTGTTGCCGTCCAGTTGCTCGATGCAGTGCCCGGTCCAGCCCGCCATGCGGCTCATCGCAAAGATGCACGTGAAGAGGTCCAGGTCCAGGCCGAGCGAGGCGTAGGTGGTGGCGCTGTAGAAATCGACGTTGGGATAGATCCCCTTGGCGGCCACCGCCTCGTGCATGATCGACTCGATCCGCTTGCTCATCTCGAAGAGGCGCTCGTTCCCCGTGTCGCGGGCGATCTTCTCAGCGAAGGTCTTCAGGTAGGTCGCGCGCGGGTCATACGCCTTGTAGACCCGGTGGCCAAAGCCCATCACCTTGTCCTTGTTCGCCAGCTTCTCCCGCATGTAGCCATCGACCGCATCGATGGAGCCGATCTCCTCCAGCATCTGCATGACGCCCTCGTTGGCGCCGCCATGCAGCGGTCCCTTGAGCGTGCCCACCGCGGTGGCCATCGCCGAGTACATGTCGCTGAGCGTGGCAATCGTCACGCGAGCGCCGAAGGTGCTGGCATTGAGCCCGTGGTCCGCGTGCAAGATGAGGCAGACATCCAGCGCCTGTGCCATCGCGGCCGTCGGCTCCGCGCCGTTGAGCATCCGAAGGAAGTCGCGAGCCAGTCCCGCCGAGGGGTCAGCCTCGAGGATTGGCTTGCCCTTGCGATGCCGGTCAAACGCGGCGATCAGTCCGGGTGTCCGGGCGATCAGCCGCATCGACTTACGCTCGTTCGCGGCCGGCGACGAATCGTCCGCCTCGGCGTCGAAGAGCGCCAGCGCGGAGACCAGCGTCCGGAGCGCATGCATCGGGGGCGCGGACCGCGGGAACAACCGGACCAGGTCCAGCATGCCGTGCGGCAGCGGCGCGTGGGCGTGGAGTTCGCGCTCAAAGGCGGACAACTCGCCCGAGGTGGGGAGCCGGCGACGCCACAGGAGGAAGGTCGTCTCCTCGAAGGTGGACTGACGGGCGAGGGAGTCGATGTCGATCCCCACATATTCCAGCACGCCCTTCTCGCCATCGATGAACGAGAGGCTGGTCTCCGCGGCGATCGTGTTGGCGAGACCCTTGTCAAAATGAAGCGCGGCTGGCATGGGGCGAAACTCTATAGTAAGGCGACCACCCATGATTCCACTCGGCACCGACAGGGACCCCAACCGCCCGACTCCGGCGACTTTTTCGATCGCTGCTCTGTGCGTGGCCGTTGCCGTGACCGCCGCCTTCCAGCTTGGACGCGGCGACACGACCCTGGTCGGCAGCAACCCCATGCCCAGGATCATCGGCGCACTCGCCGTGCTCCCAGGCCACGGCTGGGAGGTCTGGCGATGGGTGACCTACGCCCTCACGCACGACTGGCTCAGCATCTGGCACCTGATCGGCAACATGATCTTCCTGCTCGCCTTCGGCCGCGCCGTCGAGCGCCGACTCGGCTCATGGGGATTCATTGGGCTCTTCGTGGCGGCGTCGATCCTGAGCGGGCTCACCCAGGAGTGGCTGGAGCCTCGGGGCATCCTGGTGGGCGCCAGCGGCGCGATCTGCGGCGTGACCGGCGCCTTCCTGGCGCTCTTCCCACGTGCCCGGGTTCGGTTTCTCAACCTCTTCATCCTCTTGGGAGTCTTCAGCCTCCCGGCACCAATCGCGGTGGGCATCCAAGTCTTCTTTGACCTCTACGGATTGATGGGTGCCAACGCGGGCGTGGCGTACGGCGCGCACCTCGCGGGGTATGTGGCAGGGTTTGGCGCGATGGTGGTGCTCCTCAAGGTGGGATGGCTCTCGCGGACGGAGTGGGATGTCGTGTACGCCTGGAAACAGCGATCGCGACGCAAGGCCATGCGCGATGCCGTTGACGCGTCACAGCGAGGCGGCCTATGGCAGGCCCCGGCACGCGATTCGACTCCGTCCCCCGCCGAGCCCACGCCACCGCCAGTCGCCCCGCCCGACGCCACGGCCCGCCGCGCGCTTGCCCTCCAGGACGACAACACGGCGGCTGCGGAATGGGCGCACCTCCCTCCGGAGCTGCAATCCAAGTTCACCAGCGCCGAATTGCTGCGCATGGGCAACATGCTGGCCTCCCACCAATTGTGGAAGGAGGCGGTGCGGGCATGGACCGTGGCGATTCCAAAGTTGGATGGCGGCGCACAGGCCGACGATGTCCGGCTCCTCGCGGCTGTCGTGAGTTGGAAGCGCATCGGCGACGGCGCCGGCGCCCTCGCGTTCCTGGACGGCCTGTGCGAGCGAGCAAGCCAGCAAGCCAAGCAGGCCGCAGCCACGCTGCGAGCCGAGGTCGCCAGCGCATGACCACCACGCCAGCACGGCTCGCCGGCGTTGCCGCACCCTGGATCAAGGCGTGCGGGCTGCGCGAGGCCGAGCACGGAATCGCGGCGGTGGAGGCGGGCGCCAATCTCCTTGGATGTGTCCTCGCAGAGGGTTCGCCGCGCACGGTCTCGTTGAATCACGCCCTGGGACTGGCCCAGCGCTGGGCCGGGCTCCCTTGCGCAGTCATTGCTGTGGTGGTCGATCTCGTCCAAGGTGATCCCCTGCTTTCAGAGTGGTCGGGACCCATCCAGGTACACGGCTCGATCTCGGACGAAGCGGCGCGCACGATTCGGGATCGGGGGATCGACCTCATCCTCGCTGGACCCGATGCGATGGATCTCTCCGGCCGCGCGGCCCGGGTCGGTCTTGCGCCGAAAGCGCGGCTCTACGACCACGCCTCCCCCGGCTCCGGGACTGAACACGACTGGGCATCCGCCCACGACGCCATCGCACCCTTCAGGTCGATCGCCATCGTGGCCGGTGGAGTGGACCCCTCCAATGTCGCCCGCGTCGTTGGTTTGACCCGCGGCGCGGGCGTTGATGCATCCAGCGGGCTGGAACGAACGCGCGGCACCAAAGACCTGGAGCTCCTGACCGCGTACTGCCGTGCTGCACGACAAGCATTTCAGGAATGGCCATCCCTCACGGGCTGACGTGTTCCGGGTAAAACACGCGCCATGAAGAGTCTCACCCAATCCAGAACTGCCACTGCCTTGCTCGCTTGCGTTCTCGGCAGCATGGTCATGATGAACCTCTCCGCCTGCCAGACGGCTCCGAACACCCGCGGTAAGCAGCTCTCCCTGAAGGACGCAGTGTCGTCCACGATTCGGAAGTCCCAGGACACGGACACCAGCCTCACCACCTTCTTTGAGCGGTCGTATGGGTATGTCGTGTTTCCGGAAGTTGGCACAGGGGCGTTCATCGTGGGCGGCGCGTACGGACGCGGCATCGTGTTTGAGGGGCGAAATCCCGTCGGGTACGCCGACCTCTCCCAGGGCTCGATCGGGTTCCAGATTGGCGGCGCGGCGTACGACGAACTGATCTTCTTCAAGGACAAGGCGGCCTTTGACAAGTTCACGGCTGGCCAGTGGGCCCCAAGCGCAAGTGCCAGCGTCACGGCACTCTCTGCCGGCGCCGCAGCAGCGGCCAACTATTCAGACGGGGTCGCCGTGTTTGTCCTGGACCACAAGGGGCTGATGGCCTCCGCGGCACTGGGTGCCCAGAAGTTCAACTTCGTCGCGGCCGACGCGGACACCTTCAACTAGCGAGCGGCGCCGGCCGTCTCGGTGTGGTGTGCGACGGCGACGGCGTCGATGGTGCCCGCAGCTCGCCCCAGTGGATGATCCCGGTGAACCCACGCCGCGATCTCACGCTCGGCACTGTCCCACCCGGCACCGAGCCGAACCCGCACGAACGACTCAAAGAGCCGACGGACCGTCCTCTCGAAGGAGAGGATCTTGTCGATGCGGCGCTCCGTGGATTCTCGATCGGTCTTCGGCGCGTCCTCGTCCCTGGGCAACGCGAGCCCGGCGATGGCCAGGTTTTCGCCGCGAATGGTGGCCCGGAAGGAATCGCCGCCGCACTCCATCGTGAACCCCATCCGGCGAGGCCACTTGCCGCTGGCCAGCGCACGGCGCGCCTCGCGCAGGCGCGTGGGGAAATCCGTGCGCAGCGCGGTCGTTCCCGTGGTGTCCCACGCACACGACAGGTCCAGCACGCGCTCGGGAAGGAAGGTGACCGCATCAGCGTCCACCTGGAGCGACTCCCCCGCTTCCGCGTGCCACCAGAGCCAGATGAGGAACTCATTGCCAAGAATGTCCCCGATATCTCCGGCGGACCACGACGGACGCGGCATGGGTGAACCGGGATCGACGGGATCCACGCCAAAGGTTGCGGCGCTCATGTCGTCCACCGCCCGCCTTCCGCCCTGATGAGACTGTGCCGCCAACTCACCGGCACCAAGTGGAGCGAGGGATATGCCGAACGACTCACGGAACAGCATGTTCAGGTGCGATCGTGACTCGTCACTGCCTCCCGGAGCCAGCACCATCGCGCCTGGGATATCCCATAGCACGGGCACCTGCCTGATCGTCCGGTGGTGGCCTCGGGCCACCTCGTCCATGCCCTGCCGGTCAGCAACGGTCTTCGCCTCGGTTCGTTCTCGGTGCGAAAGCGGCCGAGCCCGCTCATCAACCGGGAGCGTGGTGCGGTACGCGTCTTCGGCCAGTGCCTGGTAGGCGTGACGGAGCTCATGGGGAACGCGCACGGCATCACGGCGCATCGCGACAAGGATCGAACCCCCAAAGGAGTTGGTTTCCCAGCCAAAGGTCAGATCCAGCACATGCCTGCCCCCGATCCAGCCGATGGCGGGCTGCCCCCCCTTTCCCAGCGACTCGGCGCTGATCTTGTTCCGCCGAAACGCCTCCCAGATCGCCTCCGACCCAGCCTGCGGCGCTGGTCCCGTCGGACGAAAACGGAGGTAGGACACGGACGACTTGCGAAAGGACATGCTCGGGAGTCTCTCGGAATGGCACTTCCGGGGATCGAACCGGACAATTTGCACACATCGGTGATGGCTGCCTCCCAATTCGGTTCCCTCCGAATGAACCCAGGGGCCGGTTTGCTCCATAGCAGTCGGTATGGCCATCGTGGGCACCATCACGCTGTCATCGTTGAGCGGCATCGCCGACCTTGCGTCGATAGCCGGCACGGCTGGTGGGCGCTCGCGGCGGGGACGAGCCCAGGAAAACGCCCCTACGATGGAATCGATGGCGGCCCCCGCGATGCACGAACTGGAGGACATGGATGACACCACGCTCCTCCTGGCGCATCAGAGCGGCGCGGAACACGCACTCCGAGTGCTCATCCAGCGTTATCGGAATGAGGTCTACGGTTACCTCTTCCGCTACATGGGGAACGCCGCGCTCGCCGAAGACGCGTTTCAGGAGACCTTCGTGCAGATCCATCTGGCCGGTCACACCTTCGACCCCACGAGACCCTTCCGACCTTGGCTCTTCACGATCGCCACCAACAAGGCTCGCGACCTCCACCGGAGGACCAAGAAGCACCGCATGCCAAGCCTTGACGCGCCAATGGGGGAGGACGGCGACGCGACGGTGGCCACGCTGATCCCCGATGGCAGCGAAGCGGTGGAGTCGCAGGTGCAGAAGGCCGAAGTGGCGCAGCGCGTCAGGAGTGTCGTGGATGCGCTCCCAGAACTGCATCGAGAAATCCTGCTCCTGGGCTATTTTCAGCGCATGAGTTACCAACAGGTCGCCGAGGTGCTGAACATCCCGCTTGGAACGGTCAAGAGCAGGCTTCACGCCGCCGTGGCGCGGTTCTCCGAGGCATGGATGCGAAAGAACGGCGAGGGCAACGACCCATCATGACGACACCACGCGACGCACACTCAGACCCCTCGCCTCACGACGAACCCGCACTCGCCGGCCCGGATGCCGAAGCGCTTGACGCCTTGGTCCAGGCGGAGTGGGACCTCTCACGGATCAAGGATCCCGAGGTTCGGGCACTCGTCAAGGTCTGGATGGAACGCCACCTCGGGCCTATCGCCGCACTCTCCAAGATGGAGCCATGCCCGCAACCCGACGCCTCCTTGGTCGATGCAACGCTCGCTCGGATCGACCGTGAGGAGTCAGCGCGTTGTGAGCGGCTCCGCGCGGACGGCGATGCGACGAAGGGACGATCCGGCGGCCGGGGCATCCGCATCCCGGATTTCATCACGGTCGCGGCGCTCCTGCTCATTGGTATCGCCATCTTCTTCCCGGTCGCCAGCCGCGTGCGCCACAGCGCCGACCTCACGGCCTGTGCCGCCAACTTTGGCGATCTCTTCCAGGGCATGGACTGCTACGCCGACGATCACAATGGGTACGCGCCCCAGGCGGCATTCGTCGGCTCACTCTTCGATCGACCGCGCACCGAGGGGCTGACCGCCTCCGACGAGGCGATGGAATCCACCGCCGAAGGCTGCCTCCACACGCTGGAGTCGCGCGGCTACTGCCACGGTGCCTGCACCAAGTGCTGCGGCAAGAACCCGATCTCCATCCGGATCCCGATGCACCGGACCCACCTCATCTTGGCGTACCAGCAGGAGACGCCGCTGGCCTCGGATGCCAATCCCTTCATCTGCCGGCTTCGGCAGGGACAACGGATCTGCGCGGAGTCGAGTGGCTACCGGATGAGGAGCGAGGACGGCGCCGTCACCGGAGGTGCGCAGCCCGCCTGCGGACAAGTGTTGGACGGCGGGTTCTTGGTGGTCGATCCCCTCACCAATTCCCCCAACCACGATGCTCGGGGGCAAAATGTCCTCGGCGGCGATGGCTCGGTCCGCTGGTTCACCACGCCCGTGATGGTGGGGCTCGGACATGCCGAGAGCGACAACATCTGGCTCCCGCGTGCGATGGACGGGGTGGAGCGATTCCAGTTCTCTGAACTCCGCGAGGACCCCTTCGAGATCGTTCTGGCTCACTGAGCCGGCCTGCAACAGTGTGCCCGCGCTGCGACCGACGGCTGGGAAGCCCTTGCCGGAGCAGGTGGCTTGTGGTACCTTGCCCGGCTCCCCTCGCAGGGGTCCAGCCATGCCCAAGAACAAGTCGCACAAGGGCCTGCTCAAGCGGGTCAAGATCACCAAGAGCGGCAAGGTCCGATTCAAGGCGCCCCACGGGCGACACTTGAAGAGCAACAAGACCGGCACGCAGATCCAGTCGTACCGTAAGAGCCGATACGCCCGTGGCGGCAACCTGAAGGAACTCAAGAAGCTCCTGTTCCGGCCGCTCCGGTCCCAAGAGCAGCACGAGGCCGCCGATGCCGCCCGCGAACGCGCGGCGTCCAAGGCGCAAGCCGCCAGCTGAGCCAAGCGCCGGTCGATTCGTTTCCCGTCTCTCGCATCCGCCTGTCGGGCCCAAAGCGTTCCCTGACGCGTGTCAGGAACCCCCGCCAAGGCAACCATGAAGGAGTGCCACCATGGCACGAGCACGCAAGGGCGCAGCCCGCACCCAAGCCCGCCGCAAGTTGCTTCGCGAAGCACGCGGCTATTTCGGAACCAAGAGCCGCCACAAGCAACAGGCCAAGGTGGCGCTCATGCGCGCCGGCCGGTTTGCCTGGCGTGACCGACGCTCTCGTCGCCGCGAGATGCGCAGTCTCTGGATCACCCGAATCACCGCGGCTTGCCGGATGAACGGGACGCGCTACAGCGTGTTCATCAATGGCCTCAACAAGGCGTGCTGCGCCCTCAACCGCAAGATGCTCTCGCAGATTGCGATCGAGGATCCGACAACCTTCGAGACACTGGTGAAGACGGCCACGGCCGCCCGCGCGGCCTGACCAGCCACTCCTCTTTGGGCGCGCAGACGAGGTGTAGCCTCCGGCGCCGATGCCCGTCGAACCGAAGAGCCGCGCCAACCCGCCAACCCGCACGCCGAGCGATCGGCCTGCGGGTTTTTTCTTCGGGCGAGCCACGCTCAGGGGCTGGCTCAGTGGCCGGGTCGATGGCTGGGTGGCTCGTGCCCTAGTCCTGGCTCCACCCCGCGATGACTCCCGACGCGATGAAGTGGCTGCTGCTGGAGCTGCAGCCGATCGCCAAGACACGCAATGGCTCGATCTACCACGTCCCGGCCGTCGATCGGGTGGAACCATGAGCCACCCCACGAGATGGTCCTTGCTCGCACCGGCACTCGTGGGGCTTGCCTCCGCGATGATGCATGGATGCGAGAGTGGATCGACAACCTCTCGTGGGCGCGGGGGTGTCCTCGCAAGCGTCGCCGCCCCGCCAATATCGCCCGTGCGACCGGTCGCCCTGGCCAACGGCGAGGCGATCATGCCCTCGGACCTCGAGACCCGCCTGCGCGAACGGGCGGGCGTCGAAGTGCTGGAGGAGATCGTGCTGGAAACCGCTCTGCGGGAGGTGCTGCGCGAACGCGGCATGCAGGTGACCCAAGCCCAATGCACGGCGGAGGAGTCGCTCTTCCTGGAACTCCTCGGCGGAGACGGATCGGCCGTCGTCGTGTCGGAATTCCGGTCCCGCCGTGGGCTTGGGGAGGTTCGATGGAAGGCACTCCTGTGGCGCAACGCCGCACTTCGTGCGCTCACGGCTCCAGATGTCCGGGTGCCCGAGGGCGCGGTCGAACAACTGCACGCGATCCGGCATGGGGAGCGGCGGGTGGTGCGGCTGATCGCGGTGCGAACGCCCGAGGAATTGTCGGGCGTCCGCGACGCCTTGGAGGCGGGCGACCGGTTCGAGTCGGTCGCCCTGGCGATGAGCATCGACCCGAGCGCATCACTGGGTGGCTTGATCGGGCCAGTCAGCCGCGCGGACCCCGCCCTCCCGGCGGCGTTGCGTGAAGCCGTCTCCTCGCTGGACACAGGCGCGATGACGCAGCCGATCCTGCTCCCGGGGAGCATCGTCCTGGCACGAGTGGAGCGGGTGCTCCCCCCGGATGGAACCGCCCTTGACCAGGTTCGAGAGGCGCTCTCGCGCGAGGCGCTCCTTCGCGCGCAGCGATCCGCGATGGATGCCATGGCGGCCCGGCTCCGCGCAGGCAGCCGTGTCACGGTGATCGACCCAACGCTCTCTGAGCGCTAGCTCGCGTCGACGGGTCAGGTCTTCATTGCAGCGAGTCGCCACGCCGCCAGCGGGACGAGCACCGCGACGGGGAGCATGAGGCCGACCGCAGGACCCAGCCACGGGTTGGGAACCGCCAACGCACCGAGCGAGAGAATCCCCAGCGGCACCATCACCGCGGCGGACTCGATGGCCGGCTTGAGGAGCCCCACGGGCTCGCGCCGCAGCAGGAATGGCAAACTGATGGCGAGAAGCGCGAGGTTCACGACGAGCACCGCGATGCGCGAACCGACCAGGTGGCGATAGGCGACGGGTCCGATCGAGCCCGCGCTGCGCATCTGGCGGAGCGTCATCGTGGGGATCAAGTGCGCCGCCAGCGCACTTTGCCGCAACGAGAGGGCCGTTGGTCCAAGGTCGCTGGGGATGGAGGCGAGCGGCACCGCCGTGGTGGTTTCGCGAGCCGTCCCGGGAGCGGCAGCCCCTCGAGCGTCCGCCACGCCTCCTTCCAGGATCCAGGCTTGCTCCGCTTGGGACCACCTGGCGCGAGGCGCGGAAATCCGCTGCTTGAGTTGTCCGTCGGGGCCCCTTCTGTAGATCACGACACGTTCCAGGACTCCCGCCGACGGGTCGAACGACGCGGCGCGGAACAGGTTTCCTCGCGCGTCCACCTCCAGCGGGATCGCCCACTTCGTGTTCCGACCTCCAATCTCCTTCAAGTCACTCGCCAGGTGCGGGGACAGCACGGGAAGGATCACTTCCTGGTTGACCACCTGCAGCCCGCACAGAAGCGCGGTGCCGACCAGGATGGGCGCCGCCACTCGCGGGAGCGAGATGCCCGCCGAGAGCATGGCGATGAGCTCGCGGTCCTTCTGCATGCGGGCCACGGTGAATCCGGCCGCGGCGACGGCTACCAGCCCGAAGAGGTATTGATAGAACTGGAAGACGCGGGGACCATGGAACGAGCCGATGGTCGCCAGGACATGCCACCATCGGGCGTGCGCCTCGCCTCCCATGAGGGCGGCCGCAGCGGCGCGGAACTCTTCCAGTCGAAGGACGGCGTCGATCAGAGTCGCAAATGCAAAGAGCATCAGAAACAGGATGATGAAGTCCTGCAGGAATCGCCGCGCGATGTGCCGATCCAGGCGCGTGCCGATCCAAGGGAACGCGCCCATCAGGGATGTCCTGCCTTCCGCAGCCCCAGCAGGCCAACCAGCAACATGACAGCCGGGCCGCTCCACATCACGGCCAACCCGACCGTGGACTCTCCGTCCCGGATCATCTCTTTCCCCTGTGCGCCGATGATCACGGCGCAGAGCGTGGGGAGGAAGGCAACCGCGTAGACAGCCAGCGGCGACGAGCCTCGCAGGAGCACCGCCGCGACGGCGCCCAGCAGCGCGGCAATGGGCACCAAGGCTGCGGCGTGAAGCCGCAACTGGAGATAGGCCACCGCCGACACCTGCACGCTCCTGCTTGCTCTATCCCAATTGGCATTGGCTCGCAAGATGGCCGCTTGCCAAGGGCCCTCCTGGGAGCTGACCTGGGCCGTGACCCGCCGCAACTCGTCATCGTCGTTTCCCTGCACCGGCGTCGCTGGGAGGCGCAGTCCCTCCAGTCGACGGGGCCATCGCAGCGGGGCGCCGTTCCCCGCGCTGGTGGCAACGGCTTCATCGCCGACGAGGTCCGTCGAGACCCAGCGGCCCCCCGCAAGGTCGATCCACTCGCCGCGCGCACGCTCGACGGTGGCGCGGCGCATCGTCGCCGTCCGGAGGATCGAGTCGCCCGATCGCTCGGTCACGGTGAACCGATCCCTTCCCGGCTCGGGCGTGAGCACTCGACCCACGAGCCGCGCTCCACCGATCGAGTACTGGCGGGCGGTGGCGGGATCGACAAGCTCCAGGGTGCCGCCCTCTTCAAGCGTCTGCTTCGCCGTCAAGAGCGCGATCGCGTCCCCCAGTTCCAGCTCAAGCTGGCGACGGGCCTCCAGGGCCTGGGCGGTCTGGCCGGGTTCATCGATCGCGCCAAGCAACTCAGGTCCGGCGAGAAACTTCGTCGGTCGCGCCCCTAGGGCGCCGATCACGAAGGCACCCGGCTCCACGACTGGCACGCTGGCCACGCTGCCTTCCGCCGGGCGGAACAGCACCGCGTCCTCCAACCGCATCTTGAGCGCCGTGGACGCAGGGAGAGTCCCCGAGGAGGGAAGTTCATAGAGGTCCACCACCGCGCGCTTGGCGACGAACTCCGTCAGCGGCGTGCCATCGGGCGCCGATTCGAACGCGGTCACGCCCATGAGGAGCAGTCGATCGCGGGGAACCGGCTGGCCCGCCGTCACCGGAGCCTCGGGGACGGCCAGTGGCTGTGCGGCGTCCGCATGGATCACGACATTCCCGGCGGACACGCTCTTGCCGTCGCGCAACTGCGACAGCACGACGCGCCCGGCCTCGCGCGCCAGCATTTCCCGCATGCGGTTCTCGACTTCAGGGACGGCCGTGTTGACCATCGCGAACAAGAGGAGCCCACACACCGATCCCACCGCTACCTGAGGCAGGAGGATCCGGGACATGGGGATGCCAGCCGCACCCATCGCGGTCACCTCATGGTCCACGGCCATGCGGTGGGTGGTCAGGGTGCAGGCGAACGCCGTCGCGAACGGAACCGCGTACTCCAGCACCGGCACCATCGCCATGCCGGCGTACCGGAGCGCGCTCAGGGGTCCAAGCAGGTTGGCGGCGAGCGGCTTGATGAGCGATCCAAAGGCCACGACCACGGCCAGGACCAGGGCGGTGACCACGAAGACCCGGAGAAGATCGAGCGCGGTGTGTCGGAACAGGATGCCGGGCATGGGTCCGGTGCGCTTCAGCGCATCCCGTAGTCCTTCAGCTTGCGATAGAGCGTCCGCTCTCCCATCCCCAGGAGCTGCGCGGTCTTCTCGCGGTTCCCCTGCGTGAGCGCGAGCGTCTGCCGGATCGCCTCGCGTTCCAGTTGCTCGATGCCGATGCCCGCCAGGCTGCCTCGGACCGGGTGGTGCGCGAGGTCGTCCGACTCCGCTCCGCGGATCTCGTCCGGGACATCAGTGACTTCCATGCTGTCTCCAGGCACCATGACCAACATCTGGTGCACCGTGTTGAGGAGCTCTCGGACATTGCCCGGCCAGGCGTAGGAGAGGAGCCGCATCATCGCGCCGTCCGTGAAGGCGGGCACCGCACGGCCAAGTTCCTGCGCGAATCGGGACGCAGCATGCCGGATCAGCACGGGAATGTCCTCCCGTCGCTCCCGGAGCGGAGGGATGTGGATCTCCGTTCCTCGAAGGCGGAAATACAGGTCCTCGCGAAAGTGCCCGGCCTTTCCCATCGCCTTGAGGTCACGGTTGGTCGCGCTCACGAATCGGACATCCACTTTGCGGGGTTCGTTGGCTCCGAGGCGGATGATCTCCCCCTTTTCCAGCGCACGGAGGATCTTGGGTTGCATCCCCAGCTGCATGTCGCCGATCTCGTCGATGAAGAGCGTGCCACGGTCGGCGTACTCGAACACGCCTTCCCGGTCCCGATCGGCTCCCGTGTAGGCGCCCCGCATGTGCCCGAACAGCTGGTCTTCCACGAGGCTCTCGGTCATCCCAGCGGCATTGAAGGGGACAAAGCGCTTCTCCGCGCGCCGCGAGAACTGGTGGATGGCCCGCGCCACCAATTCCTTCCCCGTGCCGCTCTCGCCAGTCACCAAGACGGGGAGCATGCTGGGCGCCACACGCCGGATCGCGTCCGTGACGGCACGGATCGCCGGGGAGACGCCAATGATCCCCCCAAGGCCAAACGCCGCATCAACCTTGTCCCGCAAGTCTGCATTGGCCGATCGCAGTGCGACCGTCTCCGCAGCCCGCTGCACCAGCGATCGGAAGACCTCCAGGTCCAGCGGCTTCTCGATGAAGTCCCAGGCGCCCCCCTTGAGGGCGGCCTTGGCGGTGGCGATGTCGCCATGCGCCGTCACCAGGATCGCGGCGGCACTGGGCTGGTGCTCCCGCGCCAGGCGGAGCACCTCCAGCCCCGCGTCCGGGGTCTCCATGACGAGGTCCGTCACGACCACGTCGAAGTTCCCGAAGGTCAGCTCGTCCCTGGCCGCGTCCCGGGAGTGCACCACCGTGCAGATGTGGCCCGGCCGGCGCAAGGCATCGGCCATGGCCTCTGCATGCTCGCCTTCGTCATCGACGATCAGGACTTGGGCTTGCAACGGGATCGATCCGGCATCGGTCATCGGGGCAGGATTGTAGAGTCTTGTCGTGCCGCGCAATCGTGACAGCGGCGCGGTGGCACAAGCCGATATGGATGCCGTGAACCAACCCAGCCCTGCACAGCACCAGCCCGCAGGGCCGGCGGCAACTCCCCGCACCGTCAGCGGGAGACGCATCCACTTCATCGGCATCGGCGGTTCCGGCATGTCGGGGCTGGCGATGATGGCGAAGGCCATGGGGGCACGCGTGACGGGCGAAGACATGGAGGCGTCGGAGTTGACGGCCTCGCTGCAGGTCGCGGGAATCAGGGTGAGCGTCGGCGAACCTGGATGCCTGCCGACGGACTGCGAGCTCGTCGTCGCCAGTGCGGCCATCCCGGAGGGCCACCCCTCCAGGCGCGCGGCCCACGCCGTCCACCTGGACGTCCGTTCCTATGCCGAGTTCCTGGGCGACCTGCAGCGCGAGCGCACCGGCATATCCATTGCCGGCACTCACGGCAAGAGCAGCACCGCCTCGATCCTGGGCCATGTCCTGACGTCGGCGGGACTGGATCCCAGCGTCATCATTGGGGCGACATGCGCCCAGATCGGCGGCGGCTCGCGCACCGGTGCGGCGATCGTGCCCACGGGCCCGCTGGCGGGTGCTCCGGGCTTCTTCGTCGCCGAAGCATGCGAGTACACGAACTCGTTCCATCGACACGCCCCCCGGTTCGGGCTCATCAACAACATCGAGGCCGACCACCTGGATTTCTTTGCCGACCTGGATGCGGTCATCGACTCCTTCGCCGGCTTCGCCAGGCGGCTCCCCGGGGCCTGCGACGGCGGTCGGTTGCTCATCGCGTCTGCTGGGGCGCACCGCGAGCGAGTTGCCGCCGGCACCACGGCGCGTGTGAGCACCTTTGGTCTTGACGATGCAGCCGACTACCGCGTCGGATGGGAAGGCTCGGGCCGAACGACCACCGTGCATGACGGGTCCAGCGAAGTGCTCCGATGGACCCCATCGATCCCCGGGCAGCACAACCGCCTGAATGCCGCAGCCGCGGGGATCCTGGGCCTCTGGGCGGGCGCCGAACGGACGTCGATCGAGCACGCGCTCTCCACCTTTGCCGGCGTGGACCGTCGCATGCAGCGCCTGGGCTCGTTTCGCACCAGCGACGGTGGCGAAGCGACCGTCGTTGACGATTACGGCCATCACCCCACCGAGTGCCGGTTGACGCTGCTCGCACTCCGCGAGCACTACCAGCCGCGCCGGCTGCTGTGCGTCTTCCAGCCGCACCAGCACAGCCGGACGAGGTTTCTGCTCGAGGACTTTGCGCGCGCATTTCGGTGTGCCGACCGGACCCTCCTGCCTGACATCTACTTCGTGCGTGACTCGGAGGCGGAGCGGCAGCTGGTGTCCGCACGCGATCTAGTGGATCGCATCCGCGCGCTGGGCGGCTCGGCGGCCTACACCGCGCCGTTCGGCAGGGCGACGGCAACGCTCATGGATGAACTCCGGGATGGTGACCTGCTGGTCACGATGGGCGCCGGACCCGTCTACAAGGTGGCTCTGGCGCTGCTGGCCCGCGACGCGTCAGTGGCAGACCGATGAGCACCGCCCATCGGCACACCGTGATCGCGGACCTGGATGTCGACGCGACGCCCGACGCCG
>JAQCEQ010000007.1 GCA_027618565.1 Planctomycetota bacterium
GCCGGCGGCATGATCGCGGCTGTCTTGGTGCGGCAGAGCTTCCTGTGGGTGGAGGGCGCCGTGGTGGTCGCCGCACTCTTGCCGATCCTCATGGGCGATCGCCCTGGATGGCGGAAGATGTTGCCATCGATGGTCGCCATCGTGATCCCGCTCGCGATAGTCGGCGCGATGGCATGGTCGTGGGGCGGGTTGGTGCCTCCGGCATACCGCAGTCGTCACGGCGAGGCCTTCAATCCGTCGGCGCTCTTGGTGTTCCTGTCGGTCGTCTTCCTCTGGGGCGCTGGCATTGCCGTCTTCCTGCGCGGAGATCGGTTTCGCCGCGTGACGGGAGTGGTGGTCGTTGCAGGCATCCTGGCCTGCATCCCGCTGTCCTCCTTCGATAAGGCAGCAGGACGATTTGGCGGCATGCTCTGGAGCGTGGCGCAACTGGGCCCCACGATCGCCGATCGCAGCCTCGTGATGATCACTGGCGCCGCCCTCGGTGCGGGGGTCTGCGTGCTCTACGCACGGAGCATGCGAGGCCGCGGCCATGGCCGGGAGATGTTGGTGATTGCTGGAGCCATGGTGTTGCTCGCCGCATCACTCATGGTGAACCCCAAATCGTGGGAGCGATACGCCGAGGTGCCAGTCGTGCTCATGCTGCCGCTCCTGGCCGCAGCCGCGGTGCGTGGGAATTCGTCCGGGCTGGATCGTCGCGTCGGTCTGGTGAGCCTCGCAACGGCGCTCGTGGCCCTGGGCTTGAGTTACTCGATGTTGCTGCGTGCCCCGACGTAGACGCCCTCGTCCTCCCCGGTCACCCTGGAATGATGATGCTCGGCTTGGAGCCACCGGCAGCTGATGGGGTGGTGGCCCCAGAAACCGGTGACACGGTCGCGCCCCCGCCGGCCTGCTGCTGCTGCGCGACCACCTGGACGAGTTGCACGAACCGGGATCGCAGTTCAGCGAGCACCTGCTTCAGTTCGGCGGCTTCCTCGTCGGTGAGGTTGCCCTTTGTCTTCTCCTCCAGGACACCCAGGAGATCGATGGCAAACTTGGCGCCCTCGAAATCGACGACGATGCGACCGGACTCCCGATCGCCGTACATCCCAAGCCCAGAGAGCGCCTGGGTCGCCATCATGCCGACCAGGGAACGCATGTCCGCCGGAGGTAACGCGTCACCTCGACCGTCACCGTGGCCGTCGCTGGCCGCCTTCGCCGACTCCTGCTCCGCCAACCGCTGCCGCTCGGCCTCGGCCTGCGCCTTCCAGTCGCTGTCGATGTGGAGTTGAGGCTGGTCCGTCATGGGACGAGTATAGGTGTCCAAGCAGCGTTAGACTCCTCGGAATGCAAGCAAGGAAGCCAGCTTGGACCGACGCCGTGTGTGTGCGTCGAGCGTGGGTGAGGCGATGTGCACCGCTCATCCTCATCGTGCTCATCCCATCGTGTCGCGGAGTCGAGCCGCTTCCGGACGCCGCGCGAGAAGTCACTGCGGCAGCCTTTGCAGGCCCTGTGGAGCGCCCAAACCCGGCGCCGCCAGCCGTGAAAGAGGCGGGGAATGACGCGGCGGAGCCTGGCGCGAGCGGCGAGGGGAGCGCTGGCAGCGGAGGCTCGATGCGAGTGGGCCGGCGATGGGTGGTGGATGCGCTCATCGGGCAGATCAACGGTCGCCCCCTGTACGCGGGAGAGTTTCTGGACACGCTGGAAGACCGGATCCTCCGCCTGGCTGTCGAGCAGCCGGACGAGCAGGCACGGCTGGCCACCGCACAGCTGGTGTCCACCCGACTGGAGCAGTATGTCGACAATGAGCTCATCCTCGCCGAGGCCGAGCAGCAACTCTCGCCCGAGATGCGCATCGGGCTCCTCTCATTCCTCCAGCAGATTCGGGAGAACACGATCGCGGGATATGGCGGGACGCGCTTTGGCGCCGAGTCGTCCATCAGCGAGCTCTACGGGATGTCGTTGGACGCCTTCGTGAACGAACGCAAGAACGAAGCCTTGGCGATGGACCTCCTTCGCAAGCGTGTGCAGCCGCGCGTCGTGGTGGCCTGGCGCGATGTCGAGTTGGCGTTCGCGCGCCTGCGCATGCAGCAGGAGGCGGCCGGTCGCGTCTCCATCGGGCGCATTCGCCTTCCATCGGATGACCCGCGCGTCGGGGAGGTCACCGCCGCACTGGAGGGTGGCGCGACCTTTGCCGACATCGCGGCCAGGCTGGGACTGGAGAGGGGAGGCCAATGGAATTCGTTTGACCTCCCCGAGGCGGGACTCTCTGCCCTTGAGGTTGCCGACGACATCCGGATGGCACTGGTCGCCGCTGGGCCGGGCTCGGTGACCGCTCCCATCACCCGGCCAACGCGGGTGGAGTGGTACTGCGTGCTGGAGGTGACCCAGCCATCGTCCATCAGCCTCTGGGATCCCGTCGTGCAACTGGCGATCCGGAGCGAATTGGAGTCGATGCGGTGGATGCGAGAGAAGAACAAGTACCTCTATTCGCTCCGCGACCGGTGGATCAGCAGTGACTTTGACGAGATGCGGCGGCGACTGGTCGCGATCGCCATCCAGCGCTACTTCCCGGAGTAAGTGGCGTCGTCCAGTCCATCCAGCCATTGGATGCATGGCGGCGTGCCGGGTGCGTGCCTCACCAAGGCGGCCAGCGTGCGAACCTGTGTGGGGAGCCCGTGCGACATGGCGTGCCGGAGGGCCGCACTCCGGACACGGCGGAGTTGGCGTGGCGTGATCCTCTCGGCCAGGTCCGCCAGCGACATCGAGCCATCGCCGGAAGTCTTGACTTCGATGGCCAGGGTTTCCCGGTCCGTCACGGCGAGGATGTCGATCTCGGCGCGCCCCACACGGAGGTTCCGAGCGACGATGGTGGCGCCGCGGCCCATGACGATCGCCGCGACGATGTCCTCGCCCCGACGCCCGACCTCGTGCCCTTCAGTGCCATCCCGCATCCGCCAGACGGTACCGTCGCAGGACCCGTCCCCGACCGATCGAAGCGCTATTTCGGCACCGGTACCTAGCGTGGCACTCGTAGGATGGCGCCATGAGCATTGTGATTGTGGAACATGCCTCGTTCGCCGGCGCTGGCCACTGCGCACAGGCCCTGCGAGTCCATGGCTTCGCCGTGCGCGTCGTGCGCCGGTGGAAGGACGAGCCGCTCCCCGTCGATGCCGATGACCTCACCGGACTGGTCCTGGGCGATCATGTCCCGCAGTCCAGCGTGAGCATGCCCGGCCTGGAGGCCGAGCGACGGCTCATCGGCGCTGCCCAGATGCGGGGTCTGCCCATCGTCGGGCTGGGGTTTGGGGCCCGGCTCGTCGCTGCAACGCTTGGTGGTTCAGTCGCACCGATCCCGTCGATCTTGTCGGGTTGGGCCAGCGTCTCCCTGACGCATCACGGGAAGGAAGATCCGCTCTTCGCCGGCCAGCCATGGCTCCAGGCGTGGTGGACTTGGTCCAGCGAGCGGGTGGCGGCGCTCCCCCCAACCGCACGGCCACTGGCCACCGTCGGTCACGACCCAGTCGCCTTTGTGATTGGAACCTCGGTCTACGGCTTCACCTACCACTGGGAGTGGACCCGCGGCGAGTTTGAGGGCGCGCTGAAGGGGTATGGTGCTGACTTGGGCGCCACCACGGCCGAGGAGGCGAGCACGGGGTGGACGGAGCACGGAGCCAACACATCGCGTCTGGCGCAGAGGCAGGCGGTGAGGATCGCGCAGTGCCTGTTTCTCGGGGATCGACAGCACCTTGGCCGCCCGCGGGACATAAAACACGCCTGAGATCGGGCGCGTCAGGTCGCCACGTGCCTCTCGGCGGCGTGGGCGACGGTGAGGACGCACACCCCAAACGTCATCGAGACCTGTCGCACGCGGTTGAAGCCCGCTCGCTCCACCGCGGCCGCCAGGGCCGGTGGTGCAAGATAGGTTTCCACGCTCCGCGGAAGGTACGCATAGGCACCAGATCGGTCTCGGGCGATGATCGATGCGGTCATCGGCATGATCCGCTCGGTGTACGCCCGGTTGGCCCAACGGAGCAAGGCGTTCCTGGGCTGCCCAAACTCCAGGATGGCCAGCCTCCCGCCGGGCGCAAGAACGCGACGAAACTCCCTGAGAGCCCGGGCGGTGTCGGCGACATTGCGGATGCCAAAGGCGATGCTGACGATGTCGAAGTTGGCGTCCTCGAAGGGCAGCGCCTGCGCATCGGCCTCGATGTACTCGATGGGAAGCGTCGGTCGCCGCCGCGCCAGCTTGGCTCGGGCCAGCGCCAGCATGGCGGGCGTGTAGTCGGCACCCGTGGCGTGGGCGACACCTCTTCGCGCGAACGCCTCGGTCAGGTCGCCCGTGCCGCACGCGACATCGAGCACGCGGTCCGTCGGCTTGGGTTCGACCGCGCGGACCGTCGCCCTCCTCCAAGCTTGGTCCATCCCGAAGGAGTGCAGCCGATTGTTGAGGTCGTAGGCGTGCGCGATCGAGGTGAACATCGCTTGCACCCGCGCGGCCTTCTCGGCATCCGCGTGTGGGTCGCGTGAGAGTCGGTCCCGCGACCATGCAGGACCCGATTCGTGCTCCGATGCCGAGTTGCCGGAAGCTGCTGGGTCGGCTGACTGGTCGGGCACGAGGGCGGACATGGTACCGATAACGAGCTCGATTCCGATATCGGACCATCACTTTGGAAGCGCCGTGGAGGGTGCCGACAAGCAAGCACGCGACGGAACACGCCGCGCCACGCACTCACGAATCGAACCGCAACGACACAGTACGCGAGAGAGGAACCGACCATGAATACCGAACACGCCATCGAACGACTCTTCAACACACTGCTCACCGGCGACCGGCAGGCCGCCAGGCAATTCTGCCTGAGCCTCCGCACCGGCGGGATCACCTGCGAGGAAATCAGCCACAACGTCTACTGGCCGATCCTCTCGATGCTGTACCAGCAGCGGAAGTCGGACCAGATCTCGACGCTGGCGTTCAACTACGCGACCCGCCTGATGCGCTCGATTGTGGATGGTTGGCGCGCCGGCTACACGCACGGCCCGCGGAACGGGAAGACCGTCTTGGTCTACGCCGGCGAGGGCGAAGTGGAGGACATGAGCGCACAGCTGGTAGCCGACCTCGTGGAGAGCGCGGGGTGGACGGTCCAGTTCGCGGGCGGCGGCATCGCCTCGGACGAGATCATCAACGAGGCGGGAACGCTTCGCCCCGATGCGCTGGTGGTGTGGGCGCCACTTGGCGCCAATGTTCCGGCCATCCGTGACCTCATCGACACGTTGCGGACTCGCGGCGCGTACAGCGACATGCCAGTGATCTGCGGCGGCGGCATCTTCTGTCGCGCCGAGGGCCTGGCCACGGAGATTGGGGCCGATGCGAATGCCACCACGCCTGGTGCGCTGCTCCACGAACTGGAGCACATCAACACGGCCGCCGTCGCCAATCGCCGCACCAACACGGCACTCCCCACCAACGCCGCGCGGCGCCAGCGGATCCAGCAGCAGCGTGCCGCGGCCTGACAGGCGAGGGAACAAAGCGGAATCGGAGAGCGGGGCGGGATAGGATCGGTGCGTGGACAGCCACGCCACCGATTCACCCGCCTCGCGCGTATTGCTGGACGCGGGTCGACATCCGCTTGCGGCGCGGGTGTCCTGGAATCTTGGTCATCGATGTGGCCTCGGGAGCAGGGACAGGTTCGCACTGGCGCTGAGTGGCGGCGCAGACAGCACCGCGGCGCTGGCGATTCTGGCGGCACTTTCCCATCGCGAGGGCGCGCCAATGTTGGTCGCGGCGATTCATGTCCATCACCACTTGCGACCATCGGCGGACAACGATGCGGCTGTTGCCGCAGAAGCGTGCCGATCGATGGGCGTGCCATTCGTCCGCAAGGACATCGAGGTGCCACGGGATGGCAACCTCATGGCGCGGGCTCGCGAGGCGCGCTATCTCGCCCTGTCGGAGGCGGCCGCTGCGTCGGGCGCGAATGTTGTGGTGACGGCTCATCACGCCGACGACCAGGTCGAGTCGCTCCTGATGCAGGTGTTCCGAGGTGATCGACCCCCGTATCCAGGCACGGCATGGGCCAGGCCGATGGGAACAGGGTCCGCTGGGGTGGCGTTGGCACGACCCTTCCTGGATGTCTCGCGCGCGGAACTCCGCGAGTGCGCCTTCGCGCTTGGACTGGAGTGGGCCGAGGACCCGAGCAATCTGGACCCTGCGCGCCGGCGAGCCCGCTTGCGGCTAGACGTGATGCCGCCGCTCCACGCGATCTTTGGCAATGGCACCGCGCACGCTGCGGCCTACGCGCACTTGATGCAGGACTGGGCGGCCATTGCCCGCGAGCACATGCAGCGCATGGTGGGGGCAGGACCAGTGTGGGATAGGCGACTCCTCGCCCGGATCTCGCCGGAACTCTTGACATGGTGGCTGGGGCAGACGGTGGAATCGAGCGTCCCCGAAGCCACCCTCCGAGCCATCGTCCGCGCGCTTCGAGACGACTCGGATGCGCCGCGGCAGTGGAATGGCTGGGCGCTGGATGGTCGGACGCTCAGTCACCTGCAACCGGATTGAGGCAGCGCTCGAAATCCTTGGTTGCGACGCAGGTCACGATGCCGTCGCGGACGCGCACCACGGTGGGAATCTCCACAAGCCACATGGGTCCCGCTGCGAGTGAGACTCTCTGGCAGTGATCGCATGCAATGTCGCCGGTGTCGTCGCCTGCCGCCTCGACTTGCGCCTTCGCCGGGGGAACCTCGATCGCCACGATGCGCTCCGATCGATCCGGCCCGAGGTGTTCCAAGAACAGCTCATGGCAATGGCCGCAGTGCGGGTTGTAGAAGACGACCAGTGAATCGCCCTCCAGCGTGAGCGCGGTGAGTTGAGGAATGTGCTGCGATAGACCCGTGTCGGGAAGCGTCCGTCCGACCCAGCTGGCAGTATCCAGTTCGATGGGCTCGTAGCCCTTCCCCGAGAGTCGCTCCAACTCGATCGTGTCGGCGATAGGCATTCGTACCACGATGGCGACCGCGACGATGGCAAGCACCACGGCCAGTGCCACCGAGCGCCCAGTCAGGACCGCGGTCCCTTCGCCCGTGCTTGCGGGCTTGGTCCGGTCGATTCCAATGAGCAGCCCCAGGGAGCACGCGAGGGCGACGCCAACCCACAGCAGCGTGGAAGCACCTTGCAACTGCCCAGCCACCGGAGGCTGGGCAAGGATTGCCGCACCCTCGGCGACCGATGCGAAAGCCATGCCCATGAGGCTGACGCGCGCGAGCATGCGGGAGCCGCGCAGGTGGAGTCTGAGAGCCAGGATGGTGCAGGCCGCTGCGGTCAGCGACGCGGCGCATAGCGTGGTCGCCGGAACCGCGTCCATTCCCGATCGTGCCAGGAGGTTCAACACCCACTGCGGTGCCCAGGCCGTTCCGCCTTGAAGGAGGAGGAGTGCCGTCACGACGAGAAAGAGCGGCGTGGCCGTGTCGACGAGCCGCCGGTGAATCGTTATTCGATGCACGCCTCAACCTCCGATGGATCCTCTGGATCGCCGCACACGCGTGTCACCACACCGTCCTCCAGTCGCAGGAGCACGGGCGTGGAGAGGACATACTGCGGTCCCTTGATCATCGTGCGAAGCTGGCACTCCTCGCATGGCATCTCCATCGCCACCGCCGGGTCCGTGTCGGGAATCGCGATGCACAGTGTGGGGTGCCGGACCGTCGGCGTGAAGTAGGTGCCAAGCAGTTCATGGCAATGGTCGCAGTCTTCTCGATAGAAGACCACATTCCAAACGCCCTTGCCGAAGTCTGCCGGCGGCGCCGGCGACACTAGGGCCGCTTCGGGGTGCGAGTCCAGCCGCGTCCCAACCCACTCCGCAAACTCCGGCAGGTAGAACGCCGCAAGCGAAGCGGGTGGCTTGGGCCAAGCGCCCTGAACCGGGACGACCGGAGGAATCGGCGCTGGTCCGACCGGCTCCGTCGATCCATCCGTGCCAGCTCCTGGATCAATGGGCGTGAGGGGAGCCGTTCCTTCATCCACCGGAGGCGCGGGAAGAGCGATGTCGCCCTTGGGTGGGACGGCGAACGCCACCACGGAGAGCGCGACGCCCGTGATGGCTGCCAGCGTTGCTCCGCGAGCGGCGAGTGCGGACGCGGGCACGGAGGCGCTCGGCGCGGCGTGCCGCGGCTTGAACATCACGATGGCAATGAAGAGGGCGGTGTCGGCCCCCAGCATGATGATCGGATTGGGACCGCTCTCGCCAAAGCATCCGCACGAGCCCTTCAGAACCTTCTCAACCCCCTCCTTGGCCCAGAGGGGGATGATCAATGCGAGCAGCGTCACGATGAAGGCTCCCAGGATCAGGAGTGCCGTCCGTCGCGCCAGCGCCGGCATGAAGACCATGATGGCGATCAGCACGAACTCGACCGCGATGAATCCACGAAGCGCAAAATCCAGCCAGTCCAGGCCCTTCATCCCCATGGTGCCATCGCCCATGCGGACCAAGTCAAAGATCGGCTGTGGGAGGAGAAGCGGATTGCGCTCCACCAGCTTGAATATGGCACCGGTCGCCACCCAGGCGGGCACGACGATGCGACAGAGGAGCGAGCCAAGGGCGTATTGCCAGTGGGCGGCCGTGGCTGGAGCGGGAGAGGCTGGGGCGGGGGTCATGGAAGGTCTATTCTAGGAGGCGGCGCGGTTGGCGGTCGCTATGCGAGAATCACACAGTGAGTTCGCCACCGCAAGAAGCCGTGCTCGTGACGGGAGCGTCCGGGCTTATGGGCCGATCACTGTGCGCGCGATTGGAGCAGGCGGGCGCGTTGGTCATCCGCGCGACGCGTGATCCTCGCCAAGGCGCCCAGGCCGGCGTTGCTCGGTGGGATGTGGCCACGGGCGCGTTGGAAGTGTTCGGACCAATGCCGCAGGTCGTCATTCACCTGGCAGGTGAGTCCCTGGCGTCAGGTCGATGGTCCAGGCGCCGCAAGGAACGGATCTGGAAGAGCCGAGTGGACGCGACGCGAGCGCTCTGCGAGTGGTCCGCGCGGTGTGAGCAGCGTCCGCGGCTTTTCCTGCACGCCTCTGGCGTTGGCTTCTACGGGAATCGACCCGATGGACTCTGCGATGAGGGTGAGCCGCAGGGAGGCGGGTTTCTCGCAGAGTTGGCAGGAGCCTGGGAGGTGGCCACGGAGCCACTGCGCAATGCCGGAGTGCGGACGATCTCGATCAGGCTTGGCATGGTGCTCTCCCGAGACGGCGGGGCGCTGTCGTCGATGCTGCCGGCGTTTCGGTGGGGGCTTGGGGGGCGGGTTGGAACTGGACGCCAGGGAGTGTCGTGGATCACCTGCCGCGATGCCTGTCGTGCGATCCAATTCCTGATGGACCCCGGAGCCCCGATCGTGGACGGGGCCGTCAATGTGGTCTCGCCGCAACCGGTGTCTCAGAGGGAGTTCGCCCAGGCGCTCGGACGAGCGCTTCACCGACCCGCCATCCTCCCAGCGCCCGCGTGTGTGCTTCGATTGGTGTTGGGGGAGATGGCGAACGAGCTGTTGCTCTCGGGGCAATGTGCTGTTCCAACCAAGCTGGAGGGACTCGGATTTCGATTCCTCGACGGCGAACTCTCTGGCGCGCTCACGAGCGTGATTGCAGGCGACGCCAACTGAGGTATGGCATCATCGCGGGGACGCCGCTCACCACGCACAGGAGGAGCACCGCACTGGCCATGCCGCTGCTCCCGGCGAGCGTCACGCCTCCGGCGGCCACCAGCGGTCCCGCTACATACCCGGCGCCGATAAGCGCTTCGTGCGTTCCACCGGCGTCCACGCCAGCGCTGCCCACCCGCATCGCGTAGTAGAGCGCGGCGTAGTACGCAATCGCATGCCCAAGGCCAAAGCAGACCAACCCCGCGACCACGATGGCGGTCGTCGGGCCGAAGGCGACGATGGCGAAACCACCGACGAGCGCGATCGCCGACAGGAGGATCGCTCCCCATCGACCATGCCAGCTGTGCGTCATGGCCAGCATGCCGGTCACCACCAGTCGCACGCCCAGCCAGGTGGCGGCGAGGGGAGTCTGCCAGGTCTCCGGCAACTGCAGCGCGGAAAGGACATACGGCAGCATCGCCGAGAGCGCACTGACCAGCACATACGACACGGGGAGCAGGATGCGGGCGCTCGCCAGGAGCGAGTGGTAGCCCGCGGGCACGGTCTCGGCGTCATGGGGATGGGGCTCCGGCTGGCGCTCAAGCAGCGGGAGTGCGAGGAGCGACGCAAACCCGATCAGGGAGATGCCGGCCACCGTCCAGCCGGCCACATTCTCAAGGAGGAAGAGCGGTCCCATGGCGATGAGCGTGATCGTGACGGCCGACATCCAGGTGAGGCACCAGAGGCCGATCGACCGGCGCATCTCGTGGCCATGCTTTCCGCCGGCAACATAGGCCTCCATCACCGGCCATAGCAGCGCTCCCGCAATGCTGACGGCGACGGCGGCATACAGGAGTGCCACTTCGGGGCTGGCCCACGGAAGAACCAGCGCCGGGGAAGCCTCGAACGCGAATGCGATGCCCATCAAGCCCCGAGGGGAGAGCCTCCCGCGCATTTGCTTCAGGATCGGCCCCGCGGCCACCGCCACGCCGACATAGACGATCGCGGTCACGACATAGACCATCATCGTCTTCCACTCGGGGTAGTTGAACTGGTGCTTGAGCACGAAGCTCATGCCGTTCCACAGCACGCTCGTCCCGACGGAGTTGGCGAAGGTGAGCGCTAGAAGCGCTAGCGCAGAGTTCTTGGCGACAGCGGGAGGCATCTGCGTTGGTAGTATCCCACGCCTCAGTCCACGTAGCTCAATTGGATAGAGCGTCGCCCTCCGAAGGCGAAGGTTGCAGGTTCGATCCCCGCCGTGGACGCTGCCTTCACGCTCGCCCCCCCGGATCCCACACATGCGCATCGCCCAGTTCCAGCAACACATTCGCGATCGCTACTTCGCCACCGACAACGCGCGCGGGGTGGGCGGGACCTTCCTCTGGTTCGCGGAGGAGTTTGGCGAGCTGGCCGAGGCGCTGGGCAACCACGCGAAGGGCAAGGGCGACCCCAAGGCGCTCTCCGAAGAGTTCGCGGACTGCATGGCCTGGATGTGCACGCTGGCCAACATCACCGGCATCGACCTGGAGAAGGCGATCCACGACAAGTACCTGGCGGATGGCGGGCCCAAGGGGACCAAGTGAATTCACCCCCGTCCTCGCCGGGGGCGGTAGCCGAGGCGTGCGGCGTGTGCGCGCGGTCCTCTGACCCCGGCCAAGAGCGGCTGGTGGCGTGGCGCTCGGATCGATGGACGCTTCGCCATCATGCCCATCCGGCGCCGCTCGGGGGTTGGTTTCAGCTGGAATCCAACCGGCATGTGGGCGGTGCTGCTGACTTCACCGATGCGGAGGCCACCGAGTTTGGTGCCGTGCTCCGTGCGAGTTGCCACGCCGTCCGCGAGGTGACTGGCGCGATGCGTGTCTACGCCATTGCCTTTGGCGAGGGCTCGGCGCATGTGCATGTGCATCTGGTCCCGCGGATGCCAGGCCGCGACGACACCGCGGCATGGAAGGTGGCGGACTGGTATCGATTGGTGGAGCGTGAGCCAGGTCGCGCCGCGGAGCCCGCGCACGTGGAAGAAGTCATCCGGCAGGTGGCAGCGCTCCTGCCGACGCTCTTCCCGCAAGGAATCCTGTCGCCCACGCCCACTGGAAGTTGAAGCCGCCGATCCGGCCGTCAACATCAAGGATCTCTCCGCACAGGTGCAGCCCCGGGCACGGGCGCGACTCCATCGTCTGCAGGCGAATCTCGTCCAACGGGACGCCGCCGGCGGTCGCCTCCGCGTAGGTGAATCCGCGCGTCTCGGTGGGATGGACGGGGCACTGGGTCACCAGCGTGGTCAGGGCTCGCATCGACTCGCGAGTGAGTTGGCGCAGCGAAGCCTCAGGGTCCACCCGTGCGGCGTCAAGGAGTGCGCGAGCGAGGCGTTCGGGAAGATGCTGGCGCAGCCACGCCAGGGCAGGCGCGCGCGCTCTCCGCAAGGACGCCTCGCAGTCTTCCAGGCGCCACCCTGCGCGCCAGTCGATGATCAGATGCGCTCCACGATCGTCCAGTCGAGCCATGTGCCAGTGACGACTCATGTCCATCGCTCCCGGTCCACTGAGCCCGAAGTGGGTGCACAGGAGATCGTGCTCGATCACCTTCAGGTGCTTTCCGGTCGATGACACCAGCGTGATGGTGGCGCGGGTTGCCACACCAGAGAGTTCGCGGATCCATGCCGGATCATTGACCACGAGCGGCGCCAGTGAAGGAATGATCGGTTCGCGCAGCGTGTGCCCGAGTCCGGTCACGAAGTCGTAGCCCGCACCGTCGGATCCGCTCTTGGGAAGTGCCTTGCCGCCCGTGGCGACGATGACTCGCGTGGCGCTCACGGTCCCGGCATCGGTCGTTAGCTCAAAGCCTTCCTGGCCATCGGCTCGTGCGATGCCGAGCACCCGGCAGGGGTGGCGAATCTGGACGCCCGCGTCTTTCGCGGCCCCAAGCAGTGCATTGAGGACGGTGCGCGCGCTGTCAGTCACGGGGAAGAGCTTCCCGGTCTCTTCGCGCTTGAGTTCCACGCCCAGCTCGCCAAAGAACCGGACGGTGTCCTCCACTGCGAAACTCCGAAGGACCTGGCGGATGGCGTTGGGAGAGCCGCCGGCAAAGTCGCGTTCGGTGACCTGGTGGTGCGTGACATTGCAGCGGCCGCCTCCGGCGACCAGGATCTTGGCGCCGATGGTCCGCGCGCCGTCGAACGCGACGATCGATCGACCTGGACAGGCCCGCCCCGCGGTGATGGCCGCCATGAGGCCTGCCGCTCCCGCACCCACGACCGCGATGTCGATGCCTTCGCAAGCCATTACAGGTCTGTCGTGAGTGAGGCGTCTTCCATCAGGTAGAGGCCGACCAGCCACTTGTCCACCACGTAGGGATCGATCTCCAGCTTCCCCGTGATGGTCGCGTACTGGATCTGGTGGCGCCTGCCCACTTCGATGGCGTGTTCAAGACGGACCTCCACGGCGTCGTACGGGGTGGGCGGCACGCCAATGCAGCAGCCATCCCACTGGTTGAGCATGAGGAGGACTTCGTCAGTTTCTGTGGCGACCAGCGGGTAGGCGATATAGCCGCTCACGGTGACCCAACTGTTCTGGAGAATCGCCAGTCTCTGCGGAACCGCCGACATCCCAAGCCGCGGCACATAGGTGTCCTCTGCGCTGGTGAGAAACTCCCAGGTCACTTGGTAGGGACGCTCGCGCGTGCCGTCACCCGTGAGTTCGTACCGGCCGTCGCACGAGAGCGCCCCGCTTGGCAACCGAGTGATGTTTCCTGGCGAGACCGTCGCCGCTGAAATGGTGGCGTCCATCCCGAGTGCAAGGGAGTCGCCTCTGGGGGTCGAACCATTGGCAGCGGGAGCCACGGCGGTAGTCCGAGCCGAGTTCGGTTCGACAGACGCGTTAGGAATCGGAGCAGCAACCGGAGCAGGAGCGGGCGTAGGAGCCGTGCCATGCGCACCGGCACTCGCCCGTGCGGACTCCGCGGGGGCATCGACCATTGGCGCGCCTCCATCCGGTGTGTCCATCCACCACGCGACAGCTCCCAGCGCACCAAGCGCCGCCACGGCGACCCAAAACCAGCGCATCAGTCGATCGCCCCCAAGTGGCGGACGATGGGTGTGCCGTAGGCGCGAATCGCTGGAAGGACGCCGGCCAGCATCGCCAGCACGACCGACCCCGCGACGACCGCGATCACCGTCCGCACAGGAGGCATGGAATCCAACACAAGCCCGACTCGCGCTTCGACCAACTCGGCCGCAACGCTTCCGGCGACAAGGGTCAAGAGCACGCCTCCAACGGCACCAAGGAGCCCGATGATCGCGGCCTCGGCCAAGACCATCCCAAAGACTCGACCCGCGCTGGTACCCAAGACCCGCAGGATCGCGATGTGCCGGCGGCGCATCTCCATGGAGTTGTACAGCGATAGCAGGATGCCGATGCCGGAGGAGACCAGAACCGCCAGCGCCATCGCGAGCAGGATCTCGTCGATGCTGCCGACGATCGCAAAGAGCCGCCCCACCTCCTGGGCAGGCTGCGCGACAGTGATCGTGGGATCGCGACGCAGCCGGTCGTATTGAGACTGCATCGCGGCGCTGGCGTCGGAGCCGGGGCGCGTGGGCAGCCGAAGAAGGATGTCGGTGACCAGCCGATCTTCGTCGGTCAGATCCGCGACCTCCACATGGATGTGGCCATGATCGTGGTCGTGACCAGCGTCGTCCGCATGCGCATCCCCGTCCGCCTCTCCGGTGTGGGAAGCCTCCTCGCGCTCCAATCTCTCTTCGGCATGAATGACCCAGGAGGTCTCCAGCGCGGTAAAGAGCGCTCGGTCATGGGCGCTTCCGGTCGGCTCAAGAGTCCCGACCACTTCGCAGGGATGGTTCTCGTGCTGGTGGCCGCCCTCGCGGCTTCCCCAAGAACCGTGCGTGGTCACGATCTTGTCGCCGACGCGCAGCCCGTGCATCGCCGCAGCCTGGGCACCGACGACGACCTGGAACGGTCTGTCAAACGCGGCGCCCGTGCGAAACTGGAACGGGCGTCCAGCGACAGGCTCGAAGGCCGTGAACAATGCCGGTTCCGTCGCGACGAGGGGGCTGCCTCGGTAACTGTCGCCAAGTTGCGTGGCGACGCTCCACGCCCACGGGAAACTGGTTCGAATCTCCTGCGCCTTGGCGTGGGGAATGGACCGCGACGGCGGGTTGGCATAGAAGAGGCCGTTCAGCACCACCACCAGCGGGCTGGCGTCGGCACCGACCATGAGGTGCGCGTTTCCTGATCCGCGGCGGAAGGCTTGCGTCGCACTCTCTCGGAGCGACAGCAGCACCAAGAGCAGCGCCACCGCGACCGCCACGCTGGCGACCGAAATGGTGGTCGACAGCAGTCGCGTGCGGAGTGATCGAAGGACGATTGAAAGGTCGCTCATGCGCTGTGTCCCATCCCCTTGGAAGCATGGGGAGCGCCTTGCCACTCTTCCAGATCGACTACGCGGTCAAACCGAACGCGCATAGAGGGGTCGTGACTGGTGCACAGGAGCGCGGCACCATGCGCACGGCAGGTGGCGCGGAGAAGTTCGATGGCTGCACCCGCATTGGCGGGGTCCAGGCTGGCGGTGGGTTCGTCCGCTAGGACCAACACCGGATGGGCGGCGACGGCACGGGCCACGGCGACGCGCTGCTGCTGCCCCACACTCAACCGGTCGGCGGGACGGTCACGGTCGTTGGTGTCGATGCCGACAGCTGCCAGCAGCATGTCCGCGCGAATGCCTCGATCAGCCTCGGGAATCGAGCTGGCCATCATCGCCACGAGCAGGTTCTCGCGCGCCGAGAATCCCGGCAGCAGGTGGTGCGTCTGGAAGACCATGCCGATCGTCCGTCCACGGAAGGCATCTCGTGCCGCTCCCCGCAGCGTGCCGATCGCGGTCCCCGCCACATGGATCGATCCCCCCGAAGCGTCCTCAAGTCCGGCGACAAGATGCAAAAGCGTGCTCTTCCCGCACCCGCTTCCGCCGGCGAGCAGCACATGCTCTCCAGCCTCCACGCGCAGCGACGCCACGCCTAGCCGGAAGCCGTCCGCGTATCGAAACTCCAGTCCGCTGATCTCGACGGCCGCGCTCATGGGCGGTGCATGGTAGGGGCGAAGCGTGGCTCGTGTTCACTCGCTTAGCGTCATCCGACATCCGCTAGCCCAAGCGCGGAGCCGTAGCGCTGCAAGGCTGCAAGCCGGAGGAATCGTTCGTCGGGTTGATCCAAGTGTGGGCTCTGCTCGATCCGCCTCCCGGCAGCGGCGCGGGCCTGCTCCAGGAGCAACCCATCTTGCATGAGATCGGCGACGCGAAACGGAGGCAAGCCGGACTGGCGCTCGCCAAAAAAGTCGCCTGGACCCCGGATGGCCAAGTCAGCCTCGGCGATCCGGAATCCGTCCAGCGTCCCGCCGATGACGTCCATGCGACGGCGCGCGTCGTCGGTTGTGGGTTCCCCCATATAGACGCAGAGGCTCTTCGCCGTGCCGCGCCCGACTCGCCCACGCAGCTGGTGCAGCTGCGCCAGCCCGAATCGCTCGGCGTGCTCGATCACCATCAGCGACGCATTGGGAACATCAACTCCCACTTCAATGACCACGGTGGCCACCAGGACATGCGACCGGCGATCGCGAAATGCAGACATAGCCCGGTCTCGATCGTCTGCCGAGAGTCTGCCGTGCACGAACCCCACGGTGAGTCCCGCGAAGTGGGTGGCGCGGAGCCGCTCCACGGTGCTGGCCACATCGGAAAGGCCAGCCTCCGACTCTTCCACCGCAGGCACGACGATGTAGGCCTGCTCGCCGGCATCCAAGCGCGTGCGGAGGTATCGGTAGACCTCATCGGACTTCTCGAACCCCACGACGCGCGTGGCAATCGGCTGCCGACCGGGGGGCGGATGCCGGATCGTGGAGACATCCAGGTCACCGAAGAAGGTCATCGCCAGCGTCCGCGGGATTGGCGTGGCGGTCATGACCAGCGTGTGCGGTGCACCGAGCAACGCCTTGGCCCGAAGCGCCGCCCGCTGCGAGACGCCGAAGCGATGTTGTTCGTCGATGATGGCGATGGCCAGGCTCTTGAACTCGATCGACTCGGTGAACAACGCGTGGGTGCCCACCACCAGCGGGATCGAGCCGTCGGAGAGTCCCGCCAGAATGGCGCGCCGTTCGGCGGCGGGAGTGCTACCGGTGAGCAGCGCCCATTCCATCGATGCGCCCTGGAGCATCGAACGCAAGCTGCGCGCGTGCTGTTCCGCCAGGATTTCCGTGGGTGCGACCAACGCACCCTGGTGCCCCGCCGCGACGGCCGCCAGGAGTGCATACACCGCCACCGCGGTCTTGCCAGAACCGACATCGCCCTGGAGGAGCCGATTCATCGGGACGGTGGAGCCCATGTCGGTCACAATCTCGCTCACCGCGTGGTCCTGGTCTGGCGTGAGCGAGAAGGGAAGGCGGGCGCGAATCGCGCGGTCCACTTGCGGTGAGACTCCGATGGCTTGCGCCGCGCCCGAGTGCCGGACCTGCCAACGCCGCATCGCCAGCGCCACCTGCAGGAGGAAGAGCTCGTCAAACGCCAGGCGTCGCCGCCCCAGGTCAGCCTCCTGCGGCGTCGCCGGTGCGTGCACCATGCGCATCGCCTCGGGCATCGTGGGAAGCGACTGGTGCGCTCGCTCATCCTCCGGCAGCCAATCCGTTAGGAGCGTGGGGACTGTCGGCAACACCGGCGCGATCAGTCGCTCGAATCGATCCTGTGGGATGTCCTCGGTCGTGGGATAGATCGGGCGAAGGCGCGCGTCGGCCAGCGCCGTTTCTGAAGCGTCGGGTTGGACCGGAGTCCACTGCGGATTGGTGATCTGGAGGTAGCCGCGGAATCGGCTGCACTTGCCGTGCGCCACCCCCCAGTCACCCGGATGGAGTTTCTTGGCGATCCACGGATTGTTGAACCACACCAAGCGAAGCGTGGACTTCCCATCAGAGAGGGTGGCTTCCACGCGAGGTCGACCGCCGCCGGCACGGATGGCTCGCACCGCCGCAAGTTCCCCTCGAACCGTGAGCAGGTCGCCGTCAGCGGCCGCTCCATCGGCCTCGGAAATCGATTGTTCCGCCAGCAGCCGCTCGTAGCGGTGGGGGATATGCCACAGCAAATCCTCCAGCGAGCCGATGCCAAGTCGCGAGAAGGCCGCCGCCGTGCGGGAGCCCACGCCCGGTAGCGTGGAGACGGAGATGGTCGCGCCAGCGTGGAGCGTGGCAGGGGCCGACATGGACACCCGTACATTACATCCGTGGCCATTCGAAAACCGTTCAAGGCAGAGGACGCGACTGGGGGGCTCTTCCAGTCCGTCGATGCGACGCGAGCGGCGCGGCAAGCTGGCTCGGCACCGTCGCCCACACCGGATGCCGTGGCACCGCTCACCGTCAGCCAGCTCGCTGCCCGGATCACGCAGGCGGTTGACGCCGCGTTCCCCGAGCGCCTCACGGTCATCGGGGAAGTGAGCCGCCTCACCGATCGCACGCACTTGTATTTCCGCCTGAAGGACGAGGCGGCCGTCATCGAGGCGATCTGCTACCGAAGCGACGCCGCGCGACTCTCGGTCCGACCGCGCGACGGAGACCAGGTCATCGCCAAGGGGCGAGTGGGCTATTGGGCGGAGGGCGGCCGGCTCTCGCTGCGAGTGGAGTCCATGGAACCCGTCGGCGCGGGTGGGCTGGACGCCACATTGCGGGCCCTCATCGAAGATCTCCGAAAGCGTGGGTGGCTGGATCCTGCGCTCAAGCGACCGTTGCCGTCCCATCCCACGCGGATCGCGATCATCACCAGCCGTACCGGCGCTGCCCTGCAAGATTGCCTGGCCACGGCGCGTGCGCGGCTCCCTTCGACCGAGATCTTGGTGGTCGATGTCCGTGTCCAGGGCGCCGGTGCGGAGCGGGAGATCGCCGCGGCGGTGCGGGCCGTGGACCATGCTGCAGCCCGGCTTGGGATCGATGCCTTGATCCTCACGCGCGGGGGCGGCAGCATCGAAGACCTGTGGTGCTTCAACGAGGAAATCGTCGCCGCGGCGATCCACGAGGCCACCCTTCCGATCGTCGCAGCGATCGGGCACGAGATCGACACCACCGTGGCGGACTTGGTGGCGGACCATCGTGCCGCGACGCCAACGGCGGCCGTGATGGCGCTCCTTCCTGACCGCGCCGCGCTGCGGGAGGAACTCAACGCCACCTCGAATCGAATGCGACTGGCGCTCTCTAGGCACTTTGCGACTCGGCGACAGGCGCTGGAGGCCGTGGCGTCGCGCCCGGCGCTCACCGACCCCGCGAACTCGATCCTTCGGCAGCGGGAGGGACTGGTTCATTGGCAGCGGGCGATGCTCTCAGCCGCAACGACTCTGGTCCTGCAGGAAGGAGCACGATTCAGGACCGTGGCGGATCGTTGGAGCCCCATGATGATGCATCGCCTGGAGTCGCTGGCAGGTTCGCTGGAGACGGTGGCGGGACGGCTGGCCGCCGTGGACCCGATGTCCGTGCTCGATCGTGGATACGCCATCGTGCGCACGGAGGAGGGGCGCGTCGTGGCCCGTGCCGAAAATGCGACATCCTGCAAGGAACACACGATCCTCTGGGCCGACGGGGAGCGGACGGCGACGATGGGTGAACGAACACCCAAGACAAGCAAGTAGGATCGATCCATGGCATCACACGCCCCCACGCAGCCTCGCCCGGCCGAATCGCTGAGCTACGAAGAGGCGTTCCTGGAACTCCGGAACACCGTGCAGGCGATTGAGTCTGGAACGCAGCCGCTGGACGACAGCCTTCGGGCGTTCCAGCGGGGCACCGAACTCCTCAAGCGATGCCAGTCGGTGCTGGCGAGCGCCGAGCAGCGCGTCAGGGAGCTGACGGCGTCCGAACTTTCCGGCTCCGAGGGTTCCGGCAACTGACAGCTGGCCGCGCGGCGAACCACCCTGAGGAGTCCATCGTGTCGACCATCGAGAGCATCCTGCCAGCAGCAGTCGAGGGGTTCTTTGCGCTGTGCGTCGGTGCGGCAGTCGGCAGCTTCGTGAATGTCATCGCGTATCGAGTCCCGCTGGGACTGAGCGTGATCCGACCCGCCAGCCGTTGCCCCGAGTGCGGCAAGGCGCTTGGATGGAGCGAGAATCTCCCGATCATCGGTTGGCTCTTCCTCCTGGGAAAGTGCCGCGGGTGCCGCCAGCCGATTTCAGTCCAGTACCCCCTCATCGAGCTGGGCGTTGGACTCTTCACCGCGTGGCTTTACCTGACCCTCTTTCACACCGAGCAGGGTTCGTGGTGGGGGAGCGGGACCTCCTCCTGGTGGCGAGTGGCTGGACTTCTGCATTCTCTTCCGGCGGTCTGTGGCCTGGTGGTGTTCATTGGAGGCATGGCCGCCGTGGCACTGTGCGATGCCGCGCGATACCTGGTCCCCATGTCCATCGTGCGTTGGGTCGCGGGGATTGGCGTGGCGTCGTGGGTCATCCAGGCGCATGTCTCGATCAGGCCAGTCGACTTCTTTCCGCCCATTCCGCTTCCTCCCGGCGCCTGGATGGGCGCTGCGCTGGGCGGTGGATTGGGGGTCCTCATTGCGAACGGGCTCCTCCGAGTGGGCACCTTGCGCCGGAGCTTTGCCGACTATGACGACTTCGTGGCGGAAGGAGAGACGCTTGGCGACTACCCGCACGCACGGCGCGAGATGGGTCCAGAGGCCGCCTTCCTGGGACTGGTCGGGCTGGGGGCGTTGGCGGGATGGTGTGCCGATTCGTGGCTTTCCCCCATTCGCGAGGTGGCTTCCGTGCAGGTGTTGTCAGCGTGCTGCGCGGGTTTCCTCGTCGGCGGCGGGATCGTCTGGATCGTGCGAATCCTCGGGACGTTGGCCTTCGGGCGTGAGGCGATGGGGTTGGGTGATGTGCACATCTTGGCAGCGGCCGGGGCGGTGCTCGGGTGGCGCGACCCACTCCTCGCGTTCGTCCTCGCCCCGTTCCCAGCACTCCTGTGGACCGTGGGACAGCGATGCCTCCGCCCCCCGGGCAGCCGGAGGGAACTGCCGTTCGGGCCGTACCTTGTGATCGGCCTGGCCGTCGTCCTCGTGCTGCGTCCGGTGCTGGTGGACCTAGGTCAGTTGCTCCACTGGATTCCAGGTGAAACCGCTCAGATTCACCGCGCTTTCGGCTGAGTTTCGGTAGAGTCCCGCGCGGGGACACTTCCCTGAAAGGATTCGCCATGAAGTTGAAGTCGAGCATGTTGCTGGTGACCGGACTCGCGGTGCTTGGAGCATTCGCGGGTTGTGACAACAAGATCAAGGACGAGAACGCACTCCTACTCAAGGAGAACGACGCACTGCGGGGCCAGCTGGCCCAGCGCAATGAGGCCCTCACGGCCGCGGAGAAGGAGCGCCTGGCCGCCGATGCGCGTGCCGCCGATGCGGACCAGCGCCTCAAGGACATGGATAGCGCGCCTCCGACCCTCGCCGCCGCCGAGGGCACCACCGGCGGGGTGCTGTTCATCGACGAGAACATCACCGTGAACACCACCGCCGAGGGCGTCAACATGACGATTCCCGGCGATGTCCTCTTTGACAGCGGCAGCGCGACGCTCAAGGGCGGCGCGAAGAAGTCGCTTGACAAGATGATCGCGATGATCAAGTCGGACTACTCGGGCAACAAGATCCGGGTGTCAGGGTTCACCGACAACGATCCGATCAAGCGCTCCAAGTTCGAGACCAACTACCACCTCGCGTTCGCTCGCGCGTACGCCGTGGGGCAGTACCTCGGCTCCAACGGCATCGACGGGGCTGACGTGGCCTTCGCTTCTTATGGCCCGCAGCAGCCGATGGCGACCAAGGCCGGCAGCCGCCGCGTGGAGGTGCTCGTCATTCGTTGAACGCGAGTCACGAGAAGCGCAACGACAGGGGAGGTGCCCGACGGGTGCCTCCCCTTTTTCTTGACGGGTGACTGCCGCAGGCGTGATGCACGATCGTGCGTGTGGTTCCATCAGATTGTGCCGTTCAACGGCGCTTTTTGATGGGACTACGGGCGATTCTGTACAACGCCCCACGCGCCCGCGCCGCGCCACAACTAGAACTTCACATCCAGACCCTCTTCGCGGACCTTGCGCAGGAGCAGTTCCATTTCGGCGAGCGTGGACCGAAGCCGGTCGGCGGAGTCTTCCAGAGAGTTGTAGAGGTCCGGGTTGCTCATCAACTGACCGATGGTCCCCTTGCCTTCGCGTGCCTCGGTGGCGATCGCTTCGACATGGACCAGTGTCGATCGCATTGACTCGACGACAGGCTCCAGCTCCTGCGCACGCAGCTCGATGGTGCCAGCGAGCGATCCGAGCGCACGCATCGCCACCGTCGCCTCTTCGATGAGCGTGTTCGCGCGCCACACCGCACTGCGAATGTCGGCCTGGAACTGCTCATCCGTCAGGATCGCGCTGGCGCCGTCAAAGGCCAACTCGGCGGTCTTGAGCAGCCGGTTGAGCCGGCGAACGCTTGTCCGCACGTTGAACTCTGCCTCGGCGGAATCCTCCGGGACTTCTGCGACCAGGGTGTCCAGGTTGTTGGCAAGCCTCGTGATGCTCTGGAGCGTCTGGTCCATGTCCCCGAAATTCTCCTGGAGCGCGGCGAGGAGCCGTTCGTCCAACCCCTTGAAGCTGGCGTGGACCACGGCGCTCCCATCCTTGGGCAGGAACGCGGTCGGGGGCGGACTGTCGCGAGGGAGGATGAAGTCCAGACTCGCGCCGCCGCCCAGCAGGCTGGCATCGGCGCTGGCTTCCGCATTGGCTGGAATCGCGTTGGCAGTCTCGATGAGCAGGGTGAGCACGACCGGTTCGGTGAAGTCGGTGTCCAGTGCGACGGTCTGCACCGTGCCGACCGCCACCCCATTGAACATCACTAGGGAGCCGGCACGGAGGCCGCCGCCGCGGTCGGCCTTCACCGTGACCTCGTAGGTCTTCTTGAACAACGCATCCAGTTCCCCGAACGAGAAGAGGATGGCAGTGAGGGCAGCGAATCCGCCGACGGTGGTCAGCCCGATCTTGAAATCACGGTTCGCGTCGCTCATGGCTTGTTCTCGAACACTGTACCCATGGTGCGAGGGCCACCCGTTGGCCAAATGGCGGAGAGTTCCTCGGGCGTGGCCTCGCCCCGGAGGAAACGCTGGACGATCGGGTCCCGGGAGATCCAGAAGGAGTCCGGGGGGCCCTGGAGGCGGACCTGGCCCTCGTGGAGCATGACCAGCCAGTCGGCGACCTTGAAGGCGCTCTGCAAGTCGTGCGTCACCACGATCGAAGTGATTCCCAGCGACTCCTTGAGCTTGTTGATCAGCTCGTTGATGATGTCCGACCGAATCGGGTCCAGGCCGGTGGTGGGCTCGTCATAGAGCACCAAGCTCGGTTCCAGGGCGATGGCTCGAGCCAGCGCGACGCGCTTGCGCTGGCCACCGCTCAGGTCAGTTGGCCACTGCTTGATCGTGTGGGTCAGCCCGACCTGGTCCAGGACCTGCTTGACGCGCTCCGTGATGGCGCGCTGATCGGTCCAGCCGTGCTCGCGCAGCGGAAAGGCGACATTGTCAAAGACCGTGATGGAATCGAACAGCGCTCCCTGCTGGAAGAGGAAGCCGATTTCTCGCCTGGCCTGGCCCAACGCCTGCCCGCGCAAGGCATCCATGCGGCGACCGTTGAACCACACTTCACCCCCGTCTGGGCGAAGGAGTGCCACGATGTGCTTGAGCATCACGCTCTTGCCGCACCCGGACGGACCAAGCACGACGGTGGTCTTCCCGCGCTCGAACTCAATCGTGACCCCCTTGAGGACCTCGAGGCGCCCGAACGACTTGCGTAGGTCGACGACGCGGACACAGCAGGTTCCCTCCGGGCATGTGGCGGTACGGGGGTGGCAATCAGCGTGGTTCACTTGCGACGGCTGCTCGTGCACGAGTTTGGAACGCTACCGCAACCAACGCCCGAGTACCCTTCGCGCCGCATGGTTTCAGGCGATCGATCGTGGATGTCCTCGCACCAGCACGCGCCGCCACGGCGCCGGCTGAGTGTCACGGTGTGGATCATCCTCCTGTGCAGCGGTGTTTTCGTCGTCGACTCCCTGCTGACTCCGAACCTGCCAGCGCAGTGGGTGTTTCTCTCGCAACGCACGCAGGTCGATGGTTCTGTCGAAGCGGGGAGTCTGCAACCTGGGCCCATCGAGGCGGTTGGTCGCCGATTGGCCAATGGCAGGGTGGACCGGTCCCCCAAGGGGGCTGGGACGGGACTACAGGAAATCCGGGCTACCGTCGACGGCCGCTCGGTACCGGTGGCGGTCTGCGAGTACGCCGGTATCCCCTTCTTGCAGAAGTGGCTCTACTTCTCGACCTCGACCGCCCTGGTGACTTGGTCCAAGGAGTTTGGCCTGCGCGGCTTTGAGTTCTGGCGATTCATCGGTTTCCAGTTTTGCCACGCCAACCTGAGCCACCTTCTCTTCAACATGCTGGCGCTGTGGTTCTTTGGACCGATCGTCGAGCAGGCGCTCGGGAGGAAGCGGTTCCTTGCCTTCTACCTCACCTGCGGGATCGCGGGCGCCGTCCTCTACCTCATCCTGAACGTGGCCGGCACAGCGGCAGCGGACATCTTCGGACCAGGCACCAAGTTGCCCGGCTTCCTCCTCAACAACCCCAACATGCCCCTGGTGGGCGCGAGTGCGGGCATATTCGGGGTGCTCATTGCCGCCGCGCGGTATGTGCCCAACGCGACCGTGTTGCTCTTCTTCGTGATCCCGATGAAGCTCTCCACGCTGGCGTATGGACTGGTGGCGATCGCCGTCGCCACGATCCTCTTCGCCGGTCTTGGAATCAAGCTGCCGTTCAACCCACTTCCCGTCGAGAATGCCGGTGGCGAGGCCGCGCACCTCGGCGGAGCGATGGCCGGTTGGTACTTCGCCCGGCGCCCTCACCACCTTGGCGACTTCTTCGATTTCCTGGGTCGGTTCGATCCCTGGAGCACCACGCGCAAGGCACGGCGTCAGGCGCAGCACCACCCGGACCAGACCGCAGACATCGACCGGATCCTCGACAAGATCCGGACAAAGGGACTTGGGTCGCTCAGCGAGGATGAGCGCCGGGCCCTTCGTCGGGCCAGCGACCGATGACCATCCGTTTCGAGATCGTCGCTCGATGTGGTGGGGCAAGGCGGGGAAGAGTGCATACCCCGCACGGGTCATTCGATACGCCGGCCTTCATGCCGGTGGCCACCGCCGGCGCGATGAAGGGATTGACGCCGGCCCAGGTTCGCGGCACCGGTTCCCAGATCATTCTCAACAACGCCTTCCACCTCCTGCTCCGGCCGGGAGCCGAGCGGTTGGCCCGGCTCGGCGGGTCGCACCGCTTCATGCGCTGGGACGGGCCGATCCTGACCGACAGCGGGGGCTACCAGGCATTCTCGATGGCCGAGATACGCGACCTGGACGAGGACGGAGTGACTTTTCGGTCCTTCATCGACGGCTCGCGCATTCACCTGGGCCCGGAGTCGTCCATGTCGGTCCAGCACGCCATCGGGGCCGACATCATGATGGCCTTCGACGATTGCCCCCCGGCTCGAGGGGACCTCTCCGACGGCGACTACCGCGCGCGCGTCACCGCCGCCAACGACCGGACCGCCCGGTGGCTGGCTCGATGCGTCAAGGCGCATGGCTCTCGCGACACGCAGGCGCTCTTCGGGATCGTGCAGGGGGGGACCGAGCCGGACCTGCGAAGGGCCAGCGTGGACGCCGTCTGTTCGCACGACTTGCCCGGGTATGCCATCGGAGGCGTGGCCGTCGGGGAAGGCTCCGACGCCATCCACGGCACCGTCCGCCTCACCGCTCCCATGCTTCCTGCCGACCGTCCGCGCTACCTGATGGGGGTTGGCTACGAGTCTGACATCTGGGCGGCCGCCCAGGCGGGGGTGGATATGTTCGACTGCGTGCTCCCCACTCGGAATGGTCGCAACGGCTTCGTGTTCACCGGCACGGGATCGCTCCGCCTGAGGAACGCCACCCACGCGGAAGACCTCCGCCCCATTGACGCCGCCTGCGACTGCGAAGCCTGCGCCGGGGGTTTCTCCCGGGCGTACCTGCGGCACCTCTTCATGGCTGGCGAGATGCTTGGGCCCACCCTGGCCAGCATCCACAACATCCGGCACTTTCAGCGATTCATGGCCGACATGAGGAGTGCGATTTCCGATAATCTCCCCGCTTCGTTCGAGCGCCAGTGGCCGATCGCGGTGCAACCTGCACCGCCGGTCACCGAGGGCGCCGAACCGAGCAGACCATGACCGATTTCATCCAATCCGATTTCCTTCTCGCCATGCAAACCGGGACGACATCCGGCAGTGCACCAGCACTTCCGGGAGAGGCAGCGGCGCAGATCGTCCCGGCCGACGGAGGCGGGGCAGGCACGACTGGCGGCACCGCCGCTGCTCCGGGATTCGACCTGTTCTGGATCTTCATCCCGATTCTCGTGGTGATGATCCTTTTCTCCTTCATGGGACAGCGCAAGGAGCGCAAGCGCCGCCAGCAGCTCCTCTCCTCCATTGAGAAGCATGACAAGGTCCAGACCTCGGGCGGGATCATCGGCCATGTCGTGGAGGTCAAGCCCGACACGGTGACCCTCAAGGTGGACGAGGGATCCAACATCCGCATCACCTTCGCGAAGAACTATGTGACTGAGGTGTTGGAGAAGTCGAGCTCCTCTTCCTGACGCCGCGAGCTTGCCGAGCAGTTTCGCGCGCGATTGCACTGCCCCGACCCACGGACCACGCACGGATACGGCATGAAGAGCCTGACGACCCGATTCATCCTCATCGCTGCGCTGACGGCCCTCTGTGCCTGGAGCCTCTTCCCGCTCGACCATGCCATCAAGCTGGGCAAGGACCTGCGCGGTGGCGTGAGCCTCCTGTACGCAGTGGAGCTCCCCGAGGGCGCGCCAAGCCAGGGCATCGTGTCCCAGGTCATCGACAGCCTGAAGCGTCGGGTGAATCCGCAGGGCGTCCTGGACATCTCCTTCCAGCCGCAGGGGCGCGACCGCATCGAGATCGTCATGCCTCTGCCCGGCGAGGACGTGAAGGCGCTGCAGTCGGCCTACCGCGAGCAACTTGCGACCGTAAGCGCCAAGATGGATCTCACGGCTCGTGCGCTGGATGCAGCCTTGGAGCGAGGCACAGCCGCGGACTTGGTGCCTGCACCCGATGACGGCGCAACGGCGGCCAGCAGCCGGCGCGACACGCTGGAGCGGCTGCAGGGTACGTACGACCAAGAGCGCTCGGAACGAGCGCGATATCTCGAAGCCATCCAGCGCGGTGCGGACGCGTCCGAGCTTGGACCCATCGAGATGCGGATCGCCCAGTTCGAGATTGACATCGAGCGCCTGAAGACGACGGCACTGTCGTCTGCGATCAGCCCCTCGCGCCTGGAGCGCGCGATCCGCCTGAGTGCGCAGCCCGTCGCCGTCAAGGACGCCAAGGGTCGGACGCAGCGGGATGCCGACGGCAAGCCCGTGCTGGGACCCTCGCCGCGTGAGGCGGAACTGGCGGCGCTCCGTTCCCAGGTTCCCGACCTCACCAGCGAGATCGAGGCGCTCGCCAGCGCGTATGACGTGTACGCCGCCGTCGTCACCGGGTACGACGACCCCGAGGACCTGAAGCGGCTGCTCCGCTCCGCCGGCGTCCTGGAATTCCGCATCGCCGTGAGCGCGCGTGACCCACAGGGCGTCAGCGTGGCCAGCCTCCGCCAGCAACTCGCCGAGCGAGGCCCCGATGCCACCGAGAGTCCCGTCGCGCATTGGTATCCGCTGAACAGCCTGGACCAGTGGTACGAGACGCCGGGCGAGCTGGAACAACTGCTGGCCAACCCCGAGGGCTACCTGCAGGGCCGGGACCTCGTCGCCACCACCCACGACGGCCAGATCTACATACTCCTCTACACGACGGATGCGATGAGCATGACCCATGGCGGGGAGGCCGCGTGGGCGATGAAGCGCGCGTTCGCCGACCGCGACGAATTGGGCAAGCCCTGCGTCGCGTTCCAGACGGACCAGCAGGGCGGCCTCCTGATGGCCAAGCTGACCGGCTCCAACCTCGGGCGCCCCATGGCGATCGTGCTGGACGGCGAGGTGTACACGGCGCCGACACTGCAGAGCCAGATCGCCGGGAGTGGCCGGATCACGGGCAAGTTCTCAATCGCCGACATCACCTACCTGATTCGTGTGCTGGAGGGCGGCGAGCTAGAGGCCAAGCTGAGCGAGGAGCCGGTTTCCATCAGCATCCTCGGTCCCTCCATCGGCCGAGACAACCTGACTCGCGGCCTGGACGCCGTGTTCTATTCCGTCATCGCCACAGCGGTGATCATGCTCCTCTACTACCTGGTGTCAGGACTGGTAGCGGTCGTCTGCCTGGTGCTCAACGGCATCATGCTCTTCGGCGTGATGGCCATGATCGATGGCACATTCACCTTGCCCGGCCTGGCCGGCGTCGCCCTCACCATGGGCATGGCCGTGGACGCAAATGTGCTCATTTTCGAGCGCCTGCGCGAGGAGTTGACGGACGCCGGCGCGGAGATTCGCGAGGGCATCAAGACCGCCTACGCCCGTGCCTTCAGCGCCATCATCGACGGCAACATCACCAACCTCATCGTCTGCATCGTGCTGTACCAGACGGCGGCGACGGAAGTGAAGGGCTTTGCGCTGACGCTGGCCATCGGCGTGCTGACCACGCTGTTCACCGCGCTCTTCGTGTCGCGATGGATGTTCGATGTCCTGACCGGGCCACTCGGGCTGCGCTCGCTCCCGATGGTGACGACGCTTGTGCCGGCGATCGGTCGACGCCTGACACCGACCATCGACTGGTTCCGCTGGCGATTCGTGTTCTGGACCCTGTGTGCGGCACTGGTCGCGGCGTCGCTTGTCTCCATCGCCGGGCTTGGACGAAACATTTTGGAGACAGAATTCCGCGGCGGCATCACGATGACGCTTTCGATGCGGGCAGCCCGCGACGGTGAACCTGCGGATGCCGCGGGCCGCCTCCTCGTGGCACGCGATGAGGTGGAGCGACGCGTTCGAGAGGCCGGCGCGGGCGCTGGCGCCGCGCGCGGGGTCCCCGAGCTGTGGTCGGCGACGGTGCTCACCGTGGGAGATCCGGATGGGCAGTTCAGGGCCTCCAGTTTCCAGGTGAAGGTCGCCAATCCCGCCGATCTCGGTCCCGACGAGACCGTGACGAACGAGGTGGTCGACGCGGTCGCCACGACCTTCGCTGATGTCCTGAATGTCACGATGCCCTCCACCTTCGCGGGAAGCGGATCGACCGACGGCGCTGCGCAGACGCGCCCCATCGTGGCCGCGCGCCTGGGTGACTCCACCGGCCAGTCGGCCCACACGCAGGATGTCCGGGAGTTCCAGGGCGGCGTTGCCGTCCTCATCTCGGACCTCCAGCCAGCATTGTCGATCAAGGAAGTGGAGGCCCGGCTGGCGCGCATGCGTGCGCAGCCCGACTTCTCTTCGATCTCCGGGCGCGAGTCCGAGGTGATTGGCCTCGACCCAGCGGGCGAGGTGGGAGGCGAGCAGACCTATCGGACGCTCGCCATCGTCTCGGTCGACCCAAAGGCGCTCCTGGAGAAGGTGGACGCCTCCACCTGGGACCGCGTCGTGGCACAGCCGGAGTGGGCTCTGGCCAGTGCCGCGCTGGGGCAAAAGCTCTCGATGGACCAAGTGAGCAGTTTCTCCCCTGAGGTGGCGGAAAACCTGGCGGCCAGCGCGATCGTGGCGGTGATCCTGAGCCTCATCGGGATGCTCCTCTACATTTGGCTTCGGTTCTCCAGCTTCCGGTACTCCTTCGCGACGATTGTGTCGCTGGCGTTCAACGTGATTGTCTGCTTGGGTGCGGTCTCCCTGAGCATCCGCCTGGCGGGCGGCGCGATGGCGCAGACGCTCCTGGTGGAGAGCTTCCGGATCGACCTCAATGTCATCGCCGGCCTGCTCACGATCATCGGGTACTCGCTCAACGACACGATCGTGATCCTCGACCGCGTGCGCGAGAATCGCGGTCGCCTTCCGTACGCCGATGTGGCGTGCATTAATCGGTCGATCAACCAGACTTTTTCTCGGACGCTCCTCACCGGCGGCACCACGCTGGCGACGGCGACGATCCTGTATTGGTACGGCGGGACGGGCATCCGTCCCTTTGCGTTCACTTTCGTCGTCGGCTTGGTCGCCGGCACCGCCTCCAGCATCGTCATCGCCGCGCTCCTGTGCCGGGCGCGACCGGTGGCTGTTGCTGAGGAGGGGCCGGGGGCGGTCGACAGCAGGGCACACCTCACGCACGAAGCGTGACACAGAAGCAGGGCACCATCATGAGCAAGGCCACGCAAGGCGCACTTTTCCTCCTCGCCATCGTTTTCCTGGGATTGGGCGGCTACTACCTCTTCGTCGCTCCGGAGCCATCGGGCGGCATCCAGGACCCTAGTGCGGTGGGGGAGGTCCCAGGCACGGGCAACGGTCCCGGGACGCTCGGTGTGGAACACCCGGAGGCGTTCGATTTCACCAACCTCGACTCGCCCGTCAACGCTCAGGGCGTCGCCGCCACAGAGGTTGGAGGCATGCCCGCCAACGAGGTCACCGATTCAAGGCCCGGCGCCGGTGCAGGCATCCCCGAAACGGGTGCCACGGTGGCGGCGGGGGGCGGAGCGATTCCGGCGATCGCGCCCGACGCAACCTTTGGGGCGACGCCGCCGGTGGCTCCGGTGGTTACCGCGCCAGCCGAGCCATCGTTCACCCTCTACACGATCAAGAAGAAAGACACCTTCACTTCGATCGCGGCTCACTTCTACGGCTCCAAGGGATCTGCAGATGTGCTGGTGAAGGCCAACCCTGGCATCGACCCCAATCTCCTCAAGATCGGCAGCACCATCAAGATTCCACGCGTCGAAGGCGCCACGTCGCTCAGCACGCCAACCGGCGGCGGGTCGACTGGCACCGGCGACGAATACACGGTCGCGGATGGAGACACGCTCTCCACGATCAGCGAGAAGTTCTACGGTTCGCAGAAGCACTGGGAGGCGATCTACGACGCCAACAAGAGCACCATTGGAAGCGATCCAGGCCGGCTCAAGAAGGGGATGAAGCTGCGCATTCCAGCAAAGCCCTGACGAGCGCCGCCGCGCAGAGACAGACGGAATCCAATGACAAAGGCAGTGCTGATCGAAGGGGACGGTATCGGTCCAGAGGTGAGTGCCGCGGTTGTCCGCATCCTTGGCGAGGCGGGCGCGGACATCCAGTGGGAGCGACACCAAGCCGGTCTGGCCGCCATCGAGGCGGGATCCACCAAGACGCTGCCGGATGCAACCGTCGAGGCCGTCCGTCGGAACGGCATCGCGCTCAAGGGTCCCTGCACCACGCCCGTGGGCGGTGGATTCTCAAGCGTGAATGTCGCCATTCGCAAGGCCTGCAACCTCTATGCCGCGCTGCGCCCGGTGCGATCGCTGGCCGGGCACGCCACCCGGTACTCCGATGTCGACATCATCGTCGTTCGCGAGAACACGGAAGGGCTGTACGCCGGCATCGAGAACGAGATCACTCCCGGCGTCGTCACCAGCCTCAAGGTGGCCACTCGGACGGCCTGCACGCGCATCGCGGAGTTTGGCATGCGCATGGCGGTGGACCGCGGCCGGAAGAAGGTCAGCGTCTTCCACAAGGCCAACATCATGAAGCTCTCGGATGGGCTCTTCATCCGGTGCGCCCACGAGGTCTGGGAGGCTGCCTACACGGACCGGCTTGAGTACGAGGAGCTCATCATCGATGCGGCGTGCATGCGACTCGTCCAGGACCCGACCCGGTTCGATGTCGTCTTGATGGAAAACCTCTACGGCGACGTCATCAGCGACCTCTGCGCCGGGCTGGTGGGTGGCCTCGGCGTGACGCCCGGCGCGAACATCGGCGACGAGGCGGCGGTCTTCGAGGCTGTCCACGGCTCCGCACCCGACATTGCCGGCAAGGGGGTGGCCAACCCGCTCGCACTCCTGATGTCCGGCGTGATGATGCTCAATCACTTGGCGGTTGCTCGCAGTGACACCCGGCACAAAGCCGTCGCGACCCGAATCCGGGACGCCTACAACCAGGCGATCATCGACGGGTGCAAGACGAGGGACCTGGACGGTTCGCTTGGGACCGAGGCCTTCGCGGACGCCGTGATCTCACGCCTCAGGTAGGACCTGAGTTTCTCCTACCGACCCGCCGGGAGTGACTGCAAGAACACCGTGATCGCATCCCGCGTGGCCAGCGGCGCGTCGGCGAAGATCACATGACCGGCGCCGGGAATCAAGGCGCCTGTGGCGTGTGGCATTCGATCCAAGAAGACCGGGAGGCACGAGGGGTCGATCACCAAGTCACCGTCACCAAAGAGCACCAGCGTGGGTTGCTGCACCGATGGAAGGCAGGCGGTGACGCCATCCTCCAGCAGCCACGCACCAAGCGAATCGGCCGCGCGGTCGCGAGCCTCCATCGTCGTGATCGCCTCATCCACCAAGTAGGCCCTGATCGGTCCTGGCGTGGCCGGCGGGTGGACAAACACCAGTTTGATCATTCGATCGAAGTCTTCCGTCGAGGCAATCCGTAGCGGATGCCCACCCTCCCGGACTGACCTCACGAACTCATTCTCGACGGGCGCCTTGACGCCGGCGGGCGCCAGCAGGACGAGGGCGCAGACCGCATCGGGATGCGCGTGGGCGTAGGCCGTCGCCAGCGCCCCACCCATGCTGGTGCCCACCACCAAGGCGGGCTTCGCAGACACTCCTGTGGCAAATCGATCGATGTAGGCCACCAGCTGCTCAGGCGAGTACGACGAGACTGACTCGGGGTCTGACTGCCCGAATGGAGGCAGGTCCGGCGCAACGAACCGATGCCCGGGAAACATCTGCGAAATCAGGAAGCTGGATTCCTTGCTGGTCCCAAACCCATGGAGGCAGAGCACGGTCGGAAGCTCCGCGCCGGCGGCGCGTGCGGCGATCGCGGGTCGCTCCAGGTAGGGCACGACATGTCCGTCGATCGTGACTTCGCGCACATCCATCCCGGTTGCGAAGCACGCCAGGCGAACGCTCACCCACTGAAAGCCCGCGGGCCAGTTCCACAGTGCGATCATCGAGGCCACGAAGAGCGCCATCACGATCACCATTCCCTTGGCAACGCGGCGGAGGAGCGAGGGCTTCTTGGGTCGAGTGTCAGTCATAGGGATGTGCCGTGAGCGTGGCTCGTGGTGAGATTCTCAATCGCTGATCGCAGCGAGAGGGGAAGGTCAGCCACAAACGAGTCCGGGACCGGCGCGCGAACAGTGACCGTCCGGCTCCCCAGGGGAACCGAGAGTTCCCATGCATGCAGGCGCAGGTCACTCGGCCCCTTGAACCCACTCGTGTTGGGTGGCAAGAGCGGTCGGTACACGCGGTCACCACGCACCGCCGCCCCCTGGAGCGCCAGGTGCACGCGAATCTGGTGCGTCCGCCCGGTCTCGATGGAGACTTCCAGCAAGGCCAGAGCGCCATCTCTCGCGATGGTCTTCCAGTGGGTCGTGGCTGGGAGGCCGCGTGGGTCCGGGACGACAATGAGCGCATCCGTGCGGCGCACCCGCTGCAGCGGTGTCGTGCAGGTCCCCGTGGGATGGGACAGTCGACCCTGCACCACGGCCAGGTATCTCTTCTGCACGGATCGATCGGCAAACGCAGCTCGAAGTTCGTCGTAACGCGCCGGGTCGGTGGCGACCACGACCACGCCCGAAGTGTCGCGATCCAGGCGATGCAGCAGGCCATAGTCGCGTTCCTCTCCAAGGTCACGGAGCGCCGGCCACCGTGCCACCAATCCGTTGAGGAGCGAGTCGCGTTGGTGTCCCAGTCCCGGCTCACTGGCCACGCCTCGAGGCTTGCACACGAACGCGATGCCATCGCGCTCCTGGAGCACTTCATAAGGAACGCTGGCGTTGGCGGAGGGAATCGACATCGTGGCAGCCCCTTATGATCGCAGAATGTCATTGGACGCAGGCTGCACACGCACCGCCCGTGCCTTGCGCCCCTTCGGCACGTCCGTCTTTGCCAGAATGAGCGCCCTGGCCAATGTCCACGGCGCCATCAACTTGGGGCAGGGGTTCCCCGACTTTGACGCTCCGGCCTTCCTTCGCGACAAGGTCAACGCAGCGCTCACCGGCCCCACGGGGCAGTACGTGCGCAGCATGGGACTCCCGGCTCTGACGAAGGCGATCGCGCACCAAGTGGCGCCACGCCGTGGCGTCATCCCAGATTGGGAGCGAGAGATCGTGGTGACCTGCGGGGCAACGGAGGGGATCGCTGCCGCGATTCTTGGCATGGTGAATCCCGGCGACGAAGTCATACTCTTCGACCCCGGATACGACTCCTACGCCGCCTGCGTGGCGATGGCCGGCGCGACAGCGGTGCGAGTCCGGCTGGATCCCGTCACCTTTGCGATTCCCTGGGAACAGCTCGAGCGTGCCTTCAGCGCGCGCACGCGACTCATCGTCCTCAACAGCCCGCACAACCCGAGCGGCCGCGTGTTTGACATGGACGAGCTCTCGCGCATCGCGGCGCTGGCCATCAAGCACGACACGATTGTCTTGAGCGACGAGGTCTACGAACACCTGACCTTCGGGGTCGAGGCGCCATCGATCGCCTCACTTCCAGGCATGCTGGAACGGACGATCGTGCTCTCCAGCCTGGGGAAGACCTACTCCTGCACCGGATGGAAGATCGGCTGGGCGATCGCGCCACCAGAGCTGGCCAGCGCCGTTCAGTCCGCCCACCAGTTCCTGACCTTTTGTGCGCCGGCGCCGTTTCAGGCGGCGGCGGCGGCAGTCTTGCACGAACTCATGCCCGGATGCTCGTATCTGCGCGACTATGTGGCGGACTACGAGAGTCGACTCGACGCGCTGGCCGATCCGCTGGAGGCAGGGGGGCTTGAAGTTCGTCGACCGCAAGGGACCTACTTCATGCTCCTTCGCACAAGGCACTATCGAGCAGGGGACGAGGAGTCGACCGCCAGGTGGCTGGTGGAACACGCTCGAGTGGCCACGATCCCGCTGAGCCCGTTCTGCGCTCCGGGGAGCCCCGAAGGAGGCTGGATCAGGTTGGCCTTTTGCAAGGATCCCGGGGCGCTTGCGGAGGCCGCCAAGCGCCTTGTTGCCGCCCGACAGGATTGACGGTAGACTGCCCGATTCCCCCCAAGGAACGAGGACACCCGTGTACGCGATCATTGAAGACAGCGGAACCCAGATCAAGGTCAGCCAAGGCGACACCATTGAAGTCGATCTGCGAGACCTCCCCGGCGGCGCGGAGTCCGTGGTCTTTGAGCGCGTTCTCGCGATCGGCACCAGCGACGGCACGCCGGCTCGCGTGGGCTCCCCGTACTTGGCCGGTGCCTCCGTCCGGGCCACGATCCTGGAAGAGTCTCGCGCCCGCAAGGTGGTCCGTGCGATGTACAAACGTCGCAAGGGCACCCGCCGCGCAGGCTCGCACCGGCAGGGTTACCTGAAGGTCCGCATCGACGGCATCACTGGCTGAGCAGCCGGGACGCTTCGGCCACATCGCACGATTCACCGGTCGTGAGCGCCACCAAGACGGCGTGCGCTGTCTCCGTCGTGGCGTGCCCGGGAGTCGTCCCGACCACGCTCCCAAGCTGGCGGAACTGTTCGCTCAGGCGATCGATCGCGCTCAACTCCGGTGCCTGCGCGGTGGGCGTGGTCCCGGAAAGGTGCGTCCACCCGGGCGAGACCGTGGCTTCCCACGAATCCCCCAGGGCCTTGATCTCCTGGCACGGAATCGCCGGGATGTTGGATGCGCTGATCGTCACCAGTCCGCCACCTTCCATCAAGAGTGTCACCGCCAAGGAGCCGCGCGAATCTCGCAGGAACCTGCGTGCCGCATCCTCGCCCTCCGTCGTGGCGCTCGCGCGGACGGACACCTCCACGGGGAACCCGGCAATCCTCAGCGCACACTGAATCGCGTCTTCGACCAAGGTCGCGAGGCACGCGTCGCTGCTTGGCCACCACGCGGCAATGGTGGCATGCCGGATCGGTCCCCGCTGCTGGACCGTCTCCGCCAGCCAATCCACCTCCGGTGATGAGGCAATGCCAGGCACGCGCTCGATGTGCCCCCAGGACTCCGATGGGAGGCGTGCGATTCCAGGAACGCGCGTCGCAGCCACGGCGCGCCCACCCTCGGTGAACAAGCCAATGATTTCGCGCGACGGGCTCCCCACGAGCAGGACCGGCTCCGGGCCGATCTCTCGGGCCATGATCCGTGGATCGTCGTAACGGCTGCTGCTCTCGCACCCTGGAATGAGGACGCGCTTTCCGCGTCCCGCACAACCGATGCTGGTGATCGTCCGGCCGCCCTTGGCCAGTGCGTGGGCCATCGCCTCACTCAGTTCACCCTCCAGCCATACGGCCAGTCTGTCGCTCATGCGGGCATCGTAATCGTCCACGGGCGTGCTACAGTTCCCCACGCGGTGAGGTGACCGCCCCCAGGGCAACCTGGGCGAGGAAAGTCCGAACACGACAGGACACGGTTGTGGCTAACGGCCACCAGCCTCTGACGCGAGGCTCGGGACAGTGCCACAGAGAAGAGACCGCCGAACTCCGCGCCTCGGTGCGGGGTGGCAAGGGTGAAACGGTGCGGTAAGAGCGCACCGCCCTCCTGGTGACAGGAGGGGCACGGCAAACCCAACCGCGTGCAAGCGCAAGCAGCTCCGCCAGCCTCGGCTGGCACCTGTGGTCCGCAGGTTGGAGCGGGTCGCGTGCTTTGAGCCTCCCGGCAACGAGAGGCCAGAGAGAAATGGTCGCCAGGCCTCCCTTCGGGGAGGTCGACAGAATTCGGCTTACGGCCGCGCGCGTCAGTTTCAGCGGGGCGGTCCCCGGGTACTCCCCGGGGACCGCCACCCTGGACTCCTTCGGGATCGATGCAGAGCCCGACCAAGATCGACCCGCGATCTCACCCGCCAATCGCCGTCCCCAATTATTTTTCTCGGTTTTCCCCTTGCTTTTTGGCGACCTCAGCCGATACTGTCGCCCCTTGCGAGGAACACCATGAGCAACGCACGACTCAACAGCCTGCAGACCTACACCATGCTCCTCTACCGGAAGGCCTTTCACCCAGAATTCTTCGCGATCGAGGGTCGCCGGAGCGAGTCTCAAGGCGGGGCCGAGGCGGAAGGCTGGATCTTCAAGGGCGGGCACTGCGTCCGATTCCAGGTGGGCGACCTGGTGTTGTGCGAAGTCCTCACCGACGAACCGTCCCTCCTCCCGGAGCGTGCCCTCAATGTCCAGCTGCCGTGCGCCGGCGAGCGTGACCATGACGAGCGCATGGGCACGGGACACCACTTCTACACCACGATGCAGACGGAGACTCTGAGCGAGCACCTCTACCTGGGTGAGTACAAGGAGCTGCTTGCACGGGCAAGAGCAGCGCAGTCTCTCCTGAGCGTCTGGAAGGACGAGCAGGATCGACCCAACCTCTCCGTGGTGGAGATGAGCCGATCGACCGCCGGCGTCAATGTGGAGGCCTGGCACCTCCGATCGGATTGCGGCCTGGTGCTCCGGTCATCGTCGATGGTCTGCATCAAGGGACGCGCCGGGGCGTGAGCCGCGCGCGCGTGCTGGAGATGGACCGGGCGTTCGGGGTGCGAACCGGCAGTCCGGTTCGTGTGGTTCGCGAGTCGATGCCCTCGCCGGTCGGGGCACCTGGTACTCCCGATGTTCATGCATCGCTGTGTGCGATCATCGGCGCCGCCGGTTCCGCGTCGGAGCGGCTCGGGGCGCTTGAAGAGTGGCACGCGGCACACTGCCCGCATTGCCTGGCCGCGACGGCGCACACACGCCTCGTCTTTGGAGAGGGGGATCCCCAGGCCGAGCTGATGTTCATCGGCGAGGCGCCCGGCGAGACGGAGGACTCCACGGGCCGACCGTTCGTGGGGCGCGCGGGCCAGAAGCTGGACGAGATGATCAAGGCCATGGGACTCGCTCGCGAGCGGGTGTACATCGCCAATGTGCTCAAGTCTCGGCCGCCCGACAACCGGACTCCGCTCCCAGTCGAGGTGGAGCGCTGCGGCCCGACACTCGCCGCGCAGATCGCCATCATCCGGCCCTTGTGCCTGGTGACCCTGGGCGGACCAGCGGCAAAGCTCATCCTCCAGACCGACATCGGCATCACCCGGCTGCGTGGACAGTGGGGCAAGTGGCAGGCGCCCGATTGGCTCCCCGGGTTGGAAGCGGTGCCAGTCATGCCAACCTTTCACCCCGCCTACCTCCTCCGGAACTACACCCCCAAGACACGGGGCGAGGTGTGGTCCGACCTCAAGCAGGTTATAGGACGGTTGGGTGTGCGAGAGTAGGACCGCCGGCCCCCGTCAGAATCGTCGGAACCCAAGGATAGTTTGGAGAAAAGGAACCGATCACGCCACGCGTGCGGATTGTGTCGTGGAGGGAAGGGAAATGGTGCGAAGGTCGTCGGGACCGACTTTTGCAAGCGGCGCTGGAAACGTGGGACTTGCGCCGCCACCTTTGGCTGCACTCCACAGCCCCCCCACGAGGAGCCTGTCGCGCCTTTAAGGCTGCGGCGGGCTCTTTTTTTTGTGGCTGGGACTTCGCCAGACCCGAGGTCACGCCACTCCGGAAGGGGAGTCGAGCACGATCGTGACCGACCCGTCGTTCGTCAACTGGACCTTCATGGCCGTCCCGAACCGACCTTCGGCGACCGTCAGGCCACGGTCACCCGCTGGATGACGGCGCGCATGAGCGTCAGGAGGTCAGCAAGGCGACCGCCGCGCTGGAGACCAACGTCGTCCTCTGCTCGTCGATGGACGCCCGGTACTGGAGCAACTCAGCGCGGCAGCCCATTGCGGCGCGCGCCGCCCACATGGTGCCGACGCTGCACCATCGGGTTGGGTTTCGGTTCTCCGCCATCTCTGCGAGGAACTCGTCCGGCGCCTGGTCACAGAAGGTGCTCAGCATCGCGCGATCGTGCGCCTCCACCTGTCCGGCGCGCTCTTCATCGACGCCCGCCTGGTCCCCGAAGGGCACTCCGACATGGGAGAGGTCCGCGCTCGCCACCACATAGTTCGTGCCTGCGGCGCTGGCGATCGCTGCCCTGAGCCCCTCGACGAACTCGCGCGTGGCGACGCGGGCGCCAGAGTCGTCGATCATGGCCCGATTGGGGTCCGGGAGAAGGGCCGCCACGACCCGAGCCGAGGGAAAGAGGTGCTTGACCCAGACGGTGTGGAGCTGGATCGAGTGCTCCGCCACAAGGTCAATCTCGTCCTTGAACAAGCGGTCGCCGAAGGTGGCATCCAGCGCGGCGAGCACGCCTTGGTCGGGTTCCACTCGACCCAGAGGCGTGTCGAAGCCATGGCGCGTCATCGTCACGCCGTCGCCCAAGCCGAAGTGGTTGGTGCCCAGGATGACGACGCGATCCGGTGCGGCGAGTCCCTCGAACGCCTTGTAGGCGGCGGCATAATTGTCGCCACCGCGTGTGCGGTCGAGGTGCGGAGCAACCAGCCCAATGACCGAGGCACCAAGTTCCGGGTCGTCCGCACTGGAAAGCAAGCCCTGCATCGTGGCGCGTGCCTCGTCTTGGGTCGCACCAAACGCCGCGGCTGCCCCGACGGGCATGGCACCCGCGGCGGACACCTTGGCCATCGTCTCACGCTCCAGGCGCTCCATGGTGGGACCCCACATCAGGCCCGCCTCATCCAGCTGCGAGACCAGATTGGTGAGCACCTCGAGTGGGGCCTTGGTGACTGCGGCAATCTCCTCAACCGTTCGTTCACCCTGAAACATGGTGACCAACGGCAGCATCTGCGGATGGATCCCGACGAGGGCGGCGGAGATGCCCGAGGGGTTCCGGAGTCCCGCCAGCATCTGCCCAGATTCTTTGTGCGGCACCGGGACCGTCTGGAAGGGTCTGACATGGGGGCGGAGCAGGTGATCGGGAATCGTTGTTTCGGACATCGGAGGCGAAGTTTATCGAACCCAATCCGGCGAATTCCTGAACTCACCGAGTTTCGTGCCGATAGGTGGGTGTGATACAGTTTGGGGCTCCCCCGAGCCGAGGTTGTTGCCATTGGGGATCCTCAAGATCAACGCACCTCAGATCCAAGTCGATAGCCATGCGGACCACTTCTATTCTCTCGCTCACCCTTGCATCCTTCCTCACCATTGGTGCGGTTGCACAGGACGCCAATCTCTCCGTGAAGAACCCCGGGCGCCCCCAGCAGCAAAAGCCGGACTCCCCAAAGAAGGGTGACCCAAACGCGAAGCCAAGCCAGGCTCCCGGCATCCGGGATATCCCGGTGTCGGACAAAGCGAACGCCAAGGAACTTCTCGGGAGCCAGTCGCCAGTCGCGCCAGTCGTGCCGTTGACGCCAGCCCCCGTGGTGTTCGAGCCGGGAGTCCTCAATTTGGGAGAGATGCAGGCCGAGGTTCCCAAGACCGGCAAGATCGGGCTGCGCAACACCAGCGACAAGGAAGTCAAGATCACCAAGGCCATCCCCGGGTGCGGCTGCACCACCGCGGGTGCCCCGAAGGATCCGATCCCGCCGGGCGGGATCGCCGAGGTCGAGATCACCCTCAAGCCCGGGCCGAAGCAGGGATTGCACCTCTCCAAGAAGATTACCTTCCAAGTCGAGGGCTTTGCCCCTGTGGTGCTCACCGTCGAGGGCGACGTGACCGCCTACGTCACGTTGGCGCCGGACATCATCCAGTCTCCCACGGCGGGACAGACCCTGAACACCGAGATCAAGCTGGCCTCCGCGGACGGCACGCCCTTCAAGGTCACCGGGTGCATTCCGGATGTCCTCCAGGCGGCACCGGAAGACTCCAGCACCGAACATGTCCTGGTGATCGACTGGGACAAGTGGGAGCAGAACGGTCGAGCCGTGAAGCTCTCGATTCGCACCGATCACCCCAAGGCAGAGGCCCTGACCGTGATGGTCAAGCGCGCGATCGACCCAACGGCCCGTGAGCCGAAGGCGCCGCCCCAGAGCCCGCGGCGCGATTCACAGCCGATGTCCAGCTTGGTGAGCGCCGCGCGCGGCGGCGACTTGGCGCGCGTGCAACTAGAGGTGGCGAACGGCGCGGACGTGAATGCCGTCGACTCGGCGTCTGGTCGCAGCGCCCTCCACTGGGCCGCCAACGAGGGAAAGACTGAGGTCGTGGTGTTCCTGATCGAGAAGGGCGCCAGCACCGAGGCGATGGAGCGAGTGGGCAAGACGCCGCTCGCGCTCGCGGCGGAGAGGAAGCACGTCGACGCGACGAGGGCGCTCCTTTCCGCCAAGGCTGATGTCAATCACCGCGACCGACTTGGTGGCACTCCGCTCACCTGGGCGGCCGGACTTGGATCCGCCGAGACGGTCGGCCTGCTCCTGGGCGCGGGCGCCGAGGTGAATGTCATCGACTCCAACGGCATGACGCCGCTCCTGTGGGCGGCCGGCATCGGCAACCCAGAGTCCGTCCGGCTGCTCGTGCAGAAGGGCGCCGACCTGAAGCAGGCGGACGCGATCTCGGGAGACACCGCACTGACTCGCGCGGCGCGCAATGGCGGGCCGGAGGCAGTGTTGATCCTCATCGAAGCCGGCTCCGATGTCAATGCCATCAACCGTGAGGGCATGACGGCGCTCCTGCTGGCGGCGCAGGCGGGCAACCTGGAGAAGGTGCAGGCCCTGGTGAAGCACGGTGCCGACGCTAACGCCAAGACGCGCAGCGGGATGGATGCCAAGGCCGTCGCGGCCGGACGCGGGGACGACAAGGGTCGCGCCGTCGCCGAGTGGCTCGCGACGCAGAACAACTGAGGCCTGCTCGTTCCCTGGATCGAACCGATGGCGCCCTCGCTTTCTACGGCGGGGGCGCTTTCCTAGGATGGCGGGGATGAGCGATTCACCCTACGAGAGCCTCTGTCACGCCGTCTCCGATGCCTCGCTGATCTCGGCGACCTCCAGCATCCTGAGCTGGGACCAGGAGACGCAGATGCCCGAGCAGGGGGTTGAGCTGCGCTCGCGGCAGATGGCGCAGTTGGCCAAGTTGGCGCACGAGATGGGCACGAAGCCGCAGATCCTGCACCTGATCGACCGTGCCGAAGGGTGTGCTGAGGTGGCTGGAGATCCCGCGAAGGCGGCGAATGTCAGGGAGATGCGCCGCGACTTCGAGCGCAAGATCAAGTTGCCATCGAGGCTGGTGGAGGAATTGGCCAGGGTGTCCTCTGCGGCACAGCACGAGTGGGCCGGCGCCCGGAAGGACTCGGATTTCAAGAGGTTCCTTCCCCACCTGACCAGGCTGGTGGAACTCAATCGCGAGCAAGCGGATTGCCTTGGGGTTCCCGAAGGCGGCGAGCGCTGGGATGCCCTGGCGGACCTCTATGAGCCCGGCTGCCGCGCGACGATGGTGTCCGGCGTGTTCGCGCCGCTGCGCACGCGCCTGGTCGCCCTCATCGATCGCATCAAGGGGGCGTCGCGCGGTCCGAGCGATCGATTCAACCAGACGGCGTTCCCGATCGAGCGCCAGCGCGAGCTGGTGCGCTGGGTGAGCGAGCAGATCGGGTTCGACTTCACTCGTGGCCGGCTGGACCAGAGCACGCATCCCTTCTGCGGAGGCTCCCACTGTCGCGATGTTCGAATGACCACCCGCTACAAGGAGACATGCGTCAACGACGCGTTGGGCTCGACCATGCATGAGGCTGGGCACGGGATGTACGAGCAGGGGCTGCCGTTCTCGCAGGTGGGCACGCCGCTCGGGGAAGCGGTGTCGCTGGGGATTCACGAGAGCCAGTCGCGCATGTGGGAGAACCAGGTCGGACGAAGTCGCCAGTTCTGGTCGTGGATCGCACCACAGCTTCCGTCGCGGATTGGGGACCCCGCGAGCACATTCTCGGTCGATGAGCTGTACGGTGCCGCCAATATCGTGGAACCGAGCTTCATCCGCGTCGAGGCCGACGAGGCCACCTACAACCTGCATGTAATGGTTCGATTTGAGCTGGAGCGGGCGCTCATCGGCGGCACGCTTGAGCCGTGCGACCTCCCCGGGGCCTGGAACGAGAAGTACCGGGATTACCTTGGCCTGGAAGTTCCTGAAGACCGCGTCGGGTGCCTCCAGGATGTCCACTGGAGCATGGGAGCGTTTGGGTACTTCCCCACGTACACGCTTGGAACGCTGTACGCAGCGCAGTTCTTTGATACGGCGTGTGCCGGGAACCCTGGACTGGTCGAGGGGTTCACTCGAGGACAGTTCTCGCCGCTCCTCGCGTGGCTTCAGCAGAACATCCATCGGCACGGGCGGCGATATGGTCCCGGCGAGTTGTGCGAGTTGGTGACTGGCAAGCCGCTTTCGGCGGAGCACTTCCTTCGATACCTGGAAGGGAAGTTGGCGCCGCTCTACGGGCTGTGATCGGCGTGGCGGATCGAGCTGATCCTGCGGGCGTTGGTGCGGCGAAATCGGTGCAAAATGGAGGGCGATGGCTTCATTTGGGACAACCCTTCTGGTAGCCTTCTTCCCCTTCATGAGTGCCCCGCAAGAGACGATCAGGAACATCGCGATCATCGCGCATGTCGACCACGGCAAGACCACCTTGGTTGACGCGATGCTGCGATCCTCCAGCGCCTCTCGAGAGGCTGAAGCGGGTGGGGAGTGCGTCATGGACTCCAACCCGTTGGAGCGCGAGCGCGGGATCACGATCCTGGCCAAGAACTGTGGCGTGGACTACACCTTGACCCACGGAGCCCGGACGGGGGAGTCGCTTCGGGTCAACATCATCGACACTCCAGGCCACGCCGATTTTGGCGGCGAGGTGGAGCGCGTGTTGCGCATGGCGGATGGGTGTGTGTTGCTCGTGGACGCCTACGAGGGCCCGATGCCACAAACGAGATTCGTCCTCGAAAAGGCGTTGAAGGTCGGTCTGTGCCCGATCGTCGTGGTCAACAAGTGCGACAAGCCTGAGGCGCGCCCGGACGAGGTGGTGAATGAGGTGTTTGACCTGCTGGTGGACCTGGGTGCCGATGATGTCGCCCTGGACTTCCCGGTGCTCTACGCCTCGGGTCGCGATGGATGGGCGGCGTTGGACCGCAACGACCGGGAGAACGGCGTGCGCGATCTGTTCCACTGCATCGCCGAGCGCGTCCCCGCCCCAGGCGGCGACCGCGAGGCGCCTGTCCAGTTTCTGGTGACCAACCTGGATTGGAGTTCGTACACCGGGCGCATCGCCATCGGTCGCGTCTATCGTGGAACGCTCCGCTCCGGGCAATCGGTCTTGCTCACCAAGGCTGATGGTTCGACGAAGCGGACCAAGATCCTCGCACTGAAAAAGTTCGAGGGGCTGGGCCGCCTCGAATCGGAGTGGGTGGGGGCAGGGGACCTCTGCGCGATCGAGGGGCTGGAGGGTGTCGAGATTGGCGACACCGCCTGTTCACCGGACCGGCCGGAGGCCATGGAGCGCGTGACGGTGGACGAGCCGACGCTCCACATGGTGTTCCGCATCAACGACGGTCCGCTCTCGGGGAAGGAAGGAAAATATGTCACGAGCCGGCAGATTTCCGACCGGCTGGACCGCGAATTGGAGCACAATGTGGCGCTCCGCGTCACGGCGGGCGACTCTGCGGACGAATTCAGGGTGTCCGGACGTGGCCTCCTGCACCTTGGCGTGCTGTTGGAAACCATGCGCCGCGAAGGGTTTGAACTGACGGTCGGCAAGCCTGAAGTGGCGATTCGCGAGATTGACGGAACCCTGCACGAACCCTTCGAGCGACTGACCGTGGATGTGGGAGAGAGCTCGATTGGCTCCGCGATGGAACTCATCGGGCAACGAGGAGGCGAGGTGGTCAATGTGGTGCCGCGCGGCGGGCGCATGCATGTCGAGGCCGATATGCCGGCTCGTGGCTTGATCGGCATGAGGACCCGGCTGCTGAACGCCACGGGCGGCGATGCCGTCATGCATCATGCGTTCCTGGAGTGGAGGCCCCTCAAGGCAAGCGACCGGCGACGCATCAACGGCGTCCTGGTTTCCACCGAAAGCGGGTCGGTGACGACCTACGCGCTGCTGGGACTCGCGGACCGAGGCATCATGTTCGTCCGACCGACCGACCCGGTGTACGAGGGCATGATCGTCGGCGAGCACTGCCGCGACAACGACCTCCAGGTCAATGCCTCGCGCGCAAAGCCATTTTCCAACGTCCGAGAGGCCAACAAGGAGGCGACCGTCGTCCTCAAGGAACCCCGTTCGATGGGCTTGGAGGCAAGCTTGGAGTTTGTCGAGGAGGATGAGCTGGTGGAGATGACGCCGGCGAGCATCCGGATTCGCAAGCGGATCCTCAAGGAGTCCGAGCGAAAGCGATCGCAGCGACAGGAGCGTGATCGACTGGCCTCTGCGTCCGCCTAGGGTCCGCCTAGGGTCCGCCTAGGGTCCGCCTAGGATGGCAGCGATGTCGCGCCACATCTACAAGTTTGGCGGCTCGAGCGTGGGGGACATCCGCCGTATGAGGAGATGCGCATCCCGCGTCGCCGCTGCCGTGCAGGCCGGCCAGCAGGTGGCGGTGGTCGTGTCCGCGATGGGGGACACGACGGATGAGTTGATTGATCTGTCGATCCAGGCGGCCACAACTCCCGATCGCCGCGAGCTGGACGCCTTGATGGCAACGGGCGAAATGGTCTCGGCACCGCTCTTTGCCATGTGCCTCAACGAACTGGGGGTGCGCTCGTGCAGCTGCACCGGCGCGCAGGCGGGGATCGAGACGGACTCCCGGTACGGGCGGGCGAAGATCAAGGCCATCGATGGCACGGCGCTGGAGGGAATGCTCGCCGATGGAATCGTGCCGGTCGTGGCCGGGTTCCAAGGCGGTGCGGAAGCTGGGAGCGTGGCCACGCTGGGACGCGGAGGCAGCGACACGACGGCCGTCGCACTGGGGGCGGCGCTGCGAGTGGCGGAGCACGGCGGCTGCTGCGAGATCTTCACCGATGTCGATGGCGTGTTCACGGCGGACCCGCGCGTCGTTCCGGATGCGGTGCGATTGCCCACGATCTCCTACGGCGAGATGCTGGAGCTGGCCAGCCTTGGGGCCGGCGTCATGCATGCGCGCGCGGTGGTCTTTGGCGAGCGACACGGCGTGCCGATCCATGTGCGGCACAGCCAACATCCCGGCACCGGTACGATGATCGTGAAGGAGTCACCTGAGATGGAGGACAATGTCGTTGTCGGTTGCGCGCTGAAGACAGACCTTGGTCGAGTCACGCTGCGCCAATTGCCGGCGACGACAGGGGTGCAAGCCGCACTGTTCGACCGCCTGGCCTCCGGGGCCGTGGTCGTCGATGACATCATTCAGGCGGAGTTCGGCAATGCGATCAGCATCGCCTTCACGGTGGAACACGGCGATCTTGGAGCCGTCAAGGCGCTCGCCGCGGAGACCATCGCTGCGTGGGGCCAGGGCGAACTCTCCATTGACGTGGGGCTGGCCAAGGTCTCCGTGGTCGGCGTTGGCATGCGATCCCACGCGGGCGTGGCATCCCGGATGTTCCGTGCGTTGGCCGACGTGGGGGTTCGGATCCACAACATCACCACCTCGGAAATCAAGATCTCCTGCATCATTGACCGCACCGAGGCGGAGCGGGCCCTGCGGACGGTGCACGACGCGTTCGGGCTGTCGGAGTTGGGGGCGACGCGCCCGGCACCCACAGCCGGCACGATGGTCCCGTCCCAGAGGGACACGCCCGCATGACGGCGGGACCGGGGAGAGAACAGTCGCTCCTTCGGGATCGATTTCCGTCAGCCGACGCTGTTGGGGTCATGGCGTTTAACAGAACCTCCATTATCGGACTTTAGGGCTCTCCGGGGCCGCTCGATATGGGGTTCACATCCCCTTGGCGCGACGCAGGATGGGGAAAAATCGGGGAGACTGCGAGGATGTCGTTCGTCCGCCGCCCTCTCGCCGTCCCGCCTCACGGACCCGCCGGTCGGCGGTCGCAGCACGCCATGCCGATGGCGCCTCTCTGTTCGGTGTTCCGCAGATTTCTCAAGTCGCAAGGACTCAAGTACACGTCGGAGCGCGCGGAGATTCTTGAGGCGATTATTCGGCGCGACGGTCTCTTCGAGGCCGAGGAACTCCTCCTCGAGCTTCGGAGTGCGGGGCATCAGGTCTCCAAGGCAACGGTCTACAGGACGATCAACCTGCTCATCCAGGCCGGGCTCATCGTGCAGGCGCTGTTCGATTCCAAGCAATCGCACTACCAACTCATCTACGGCAAGGAGCCGCGCGACCATATGGTCTGCATGCGGACGGGCCGGTTGGTGGAGTTTGAGTCTGAGCAGCTCACGGTGCTTCGCGACCGGATTTGCAGCGATTTGGGATGGGAGCCGGTGGCGCATCGATTCCAGATCTATGCGCTGAGCCCGGAGGGAAAGGCTGCGATCGAGGGCGATGAGACGGCGCGTGACTCGGGCGGCGAGGACACCGACGGCGAGTGAGGAGACTCAGCCTTGGCGTTCGTCCCTGACCGTCGCCAGTCGACCTGTCGCGGTGTGCTCCAGCGAGAGATGGAACACGCGGGACGGGAGCTTGCCTGGGAATCGTTCCGGCCACTCGATGACGATGAGCATTTCGGGACGTCGAAGCCATTCGTCAAGGTCGATCGCTCCGCGCGACGCCGTGCCCGACGAGGATCGATAGGCGTCAATGTGGACCAGCGAGTGGGACTCGCCTTCGTAGACCTGCATCGTGACGAAGGTCGGGCTGCTGACCTGGTCAGCGTCGCAGCCAAGCCCGCGAGCAAGGCCGCGGACAAGCGTCGTCTTGCCCGCTCCCAGGTCGCCGTGAAGGAGCACGCAGTCGCCCGGGTGCAGGTGCAGGGCGATGCGCTCGCCGAGCGACTCAGTGGCGTCGGCGTCGGGCAGCTCGACCGACGATGGCAGAGGCCTGGGAGCAGGCTTCATGTTGAGCTCGCACCTGGGGCGTCCGGTCGCCCGTGGTCGAAGCCAAGCTCGGAGATGTCGATCAGGCGCCCAAGGTGTCGCCGGTCTGGGACGAACGCCCCTGCCGGGTGCGTGTCATCGACCTCGCGTGCGTGTCCGATGGGCGTGACCAGGACCCCGGCCACGGACGGCTCAATCTCGACACTGGCGGGTGCAGTGAACAGCAACTCGTAGTCCTCGCCATCGGAAAGAGCCTGGCGCTCATCACATCCGGGCGTGATCGGGAGCGTGGCTGGGTCGATGGCCAAATGCACGCCCGACGCGTGGGCGAGCCGTGCGGCGTCGCGCCCAAGCCCATCGCTCACATCGATCATCGAGTGGATGGAGATGTTGCCCGCGTCGTGCCTGCGGCGGAGTTCCATCGCCACCCCAAGTCGCGGCTCAAAGGTGAGGTGGCGACCATAACCGTTGCCGAGTGATCCTCCAAGGTGCCCGGTGACCCACACGCGGTCTCCGGGCTGCGCGCCGCACCGCGTGAATGGCCTCGCCCCCGCCGCAAGCCTTGCGAGCACGGTGACGGCCAACGACATGGGCGTCGACTCTGCGGCGTGGATGCTGGTGTCACCGCCGATGAGCGGGCACGCGGTGGCCTGGGCCAGTGCCGTGATCCCGTCCAGAATCGCACCGACGTCGTCCAACGACATGTCCGGGCGAAACTGCGCGCACGCCAGACACGCCACCGGCTCAGCGCCCATCGCCGCGACATCGCTCAGGTTTCGCGCGAGCGCCTTTCGCCCTACCAGCCGCCAGTCGGTGCCTCGAAGGAAGTGGATGCCCTCGATGACGGCGTCCGCGCCAGCGAGGAGTCTCTGCCCCGACGCGCCCGCACCCTCAACGGCGCCCGCCATCGGCACCAGCGCCAGGTCGTCACCCACGCCGTGTGCCCCCCTTCCGCCGAGCCGCTGGGCAAGGAGGTCCAGCACGGCTGACTCGCGCAGTGGCGGGTGCGTCGTGATCGGGTGCGGGGTCATCGGGCGAGGCATGATCCACTTCTCAGGCATCGTCTGCACCCTTGGCCACTCACCCGATCGGCCCTCGCCAGGCTGCGCGTGTCTGGAGCGCTTCCGAGACCGCATCGGCGTTGCGCTTGGTCGCGCCCTGGTGTGCCCGGATGACCTCGCGGCCACGCTCGGCCATGGCGCGACCTTCGTCGCGGTCGCGCAGGTTCGCTGCGATCGACGCGGTGAGCTGCGCCGGGAGGTCCCCTTCTTCGAGTTGCACGGCCCCGCGACCGCGCACGAGAGCGGCCGCCGTCTCCTTGAAGTCGTCGACGCGAGGGCCAAAGATGACGGGCTTCCCCAGCGCAACCGGCTCCATCATGTCGCTGCCGTACAGCGCGCCAAAGGTGCGACCGACGATGACCACATCGGCCAGCGAGTACGCCTGGCGGAGTTCGCCAATCGTGTCCAGAAGGAATCGGCCCGTCGAGGAGCCCGTCTCGCCCTTGCTTCGCCGGGCACATCCTGGGAGTGCCAGCGCAGCCTCGTCAAACCGCTCCGGCTTGCGCGGCGCGCAGAGCAACTGCACATCCGGTCGTTGGAGTGCGGCGACGGCGTCCCGGAGGAGCGCCTCTTCCTCGGGTCCCGTCGAGCCAGCGACGATGAGCGGGCGCGAACGGTCGATGCCCATCGCGGCCGCAAGGGCACCTGCGCCCGAGACATCATCCTCGATGCGGGCCTCGTCCCACTTCATCGTGCCCGCCACGGTGACTCGGTCGCGCGGCGTTCCCAAGGCACAGAATCGCTCCGCATAGGCCGCATCTTGCGCCACGACGGCGTGGACTCCCAGGAACATCGGCAGCGTGAGGTACTTGACACGGGAGTATCGCCGGAAGCTGCGTTCACTGAGCCTTCCATTGACGACAACCCATGGGATCCCCCGTCGGCGCGCTGCGGACATCTGGTTGGGCCAGAGTTCCAGTTCGACGCTCACGAAGACATCTGGCGCGACGGTATCGAACAGCGAAGTCACGGGTCTCGACAGGTCCAGGGGATGCCGGATGACGTGGCGCGTCGCGGGGTGCACGGCGCGAGCGCGTTCGATGCCCGCTGCGGTGGAGACCGAGAGCACCACTTCCGGGCCACCGGGCAGCGCTTCAATCGCGTCAATGAGTCCGCGACAGGCGTTCACCTCCCCTACCGACACCGCATGGATGAGCACTCGAGGCCGCTTGGGGGCTGGAATGGGGGGGCAATCGGCGAGTCGGCCCCGCCAGGATGCGAACTTGGCTGGCTTGGTCGCTGCCATCCACGCCAGCCATGGAGACGCGATGACCCCCCCGGCGATGTACGCAGTGTCAACCACCAGTCCCATCGTGCCATCCTACGATCCCACTTCGATGAGTGACCGCTGGCGCATCGCTGTCGATGTCGGCGGCACCTTCACCGATGCCGTCGGGTGCGCGCCCGATGGCTCTCGACATCGATGCAAGATCCCCAGCGCGGCCGCGGCGCGAGGCGATGATCTCCCCGCTCCCATCGCCGCGGCGCGCACGATGATCGGCCTGCATGGCGCGGCGGCTCTCCCCCCCATCGACCTGAGGGTCGGGACCACGCGCGGCACGAACGCGCTCCTGGAAGGGAACACCAGCCGCGTGCTCATGGTCGTTCCGGAGGGGCTTGCAGACATCCTGGAGATCCGGGATCAGCGGCGGCCGGACCTCTTCGCCTGGCACCCCGTGCGGCCGCGACCACCCCTCCACGCCGTGGTCACCACTCGTGCGCGACTGGATGCACGCGGGCTCGAGTTGGTGCCACTGGACCGCACGGAGATGGAGCGCGTGGTGGCGGCCGTGCAGGCTGCGGTCACGACGCACTCGATCGATGCCATCGGGATTGCGCTGCTGCATGCGGACATCGACCCGCGGCACGAGGCGACGCTGGCCAAGGCGATCCGCGCGGCGACGGGGCTAAGCGTGTCGGCATCGCATGAGATGGGCCGAGTTCCAGGATTTGTCGAGCGAGCCGGAGCGGCGCAGGTGGACGCGCTGCTGATGCTCCCGATGGCTGGGTTCGTGGCGTCGATCAGAGCGCACTTGACGCCTGGCAGCAGCCTCCTTCTCATGACCAGTGCCGGTGGGTTGGCCACAGCAGACGACTTTCAGCCCAAGGACTGCCTGCTCTCCGGCCCAGCGGGCGGTGTTCGGGGTGCCCTCACTGCGGCGCGCGCGCGTGGGCTTGGCCCGGTGCTGGCGTTTGACATGGGCGGGACTTCCACCGACATTTCCCGTCTGGAAGGCGAGATCCCGCTGGCGTTCCAGACGACCGTCGCGGGGGTGACGGTAGCCACCCCGTGCACGGCGATCGACACGATCGCAGCCGGCGGCGGCAGCATCGTGCGGTGTGTGGCAGGCGCGATACGAATCGGCCCAGAGAGCGCGGGGAGCGTTCCTGGCCCGGCATGCATGGGTCGAGGCGGCCCGCTCACGCTCACGGATCTGAACCTGCTCGCGGGCCGGCTTGAGGGTGTGCCACTTCGATTGGACCGCGATGCCGCGCGGCTGGCGCTGGGAACTGTCCGGCGTGCGCTTGAGGGATCACGAGGCGCGGTTGACGCCGGTGAATTGGTCCAGTCGTGCCTTGGCCTCGCGGATGAATCGATGGCCGCGGCAATCCGGCGCGTCGCCGTGAAGCAAGGGTATGAGCCGTCGACCCACACCCTGCTCGCGTTTGGTGGCGCGGGACCATTGCACGCGTGCGCCATTGCCGAGCGCTTGGGCGTGCACTCGGTGTTCGTGCCGCCGGATGCGGGCCTCCTCAGCGCCTGCGGGATCCAGTCCAGCGTGGAGGAGCGATTCACAGAGCGCGGGCTCCGACGCGTGCTGGGCGGCTCGTTCGATTGGGTTGGGCTCCTGGGAGAGCTTGCTGAAGAGGCGGGAGCGCGCGATGGATGGCAGATCGACCGAGTCATCGTGCTGGCACGATTGGAGGGGCAAGAGTCCTCGTTGGCCATCGAGTTCAGCGGGGTCGAGGGCGCCAGCCAGATTGCGCTTGGGCTGCCTGGTCGATTTGCCTCGGAATACCTCCGCACGTACACCACCGAGCCGCCTCGGCACCGTGCGATCGAGATCGAGTCGGTGCGCATTCGCGCCATTCGACCGGGCGACCTCGCACCGATGCGGGCGGAGCGCCAGTCGACCGCTGGCGAGCAGGCCATGATCCCTGGCCCCGCCACCATCAACAGGATGGACTGCACGGTCTTCGTGCCGGCGGGGTGGCTGGCGTCGGAGCAGGCCGATGGAGGAGTGTGGATCGAGTCTGTCAAGCAACCGAGTGCCTCACCAATCGAGAGCGATCACGCCGGCCTCCTGGGCGCCGAGGCGATGAGCGCGCGCCTTGCCGGCATCGCCGCGGAAATGGGCGAGTTGCTTCGTCGCACCGCGGTGAGTGTCAACGTGAAGGACCGCCTGGACTTTTCCTGCAGCGTGCTGGATGTCGATGGACTCTTGGTCGCCAACGCACCGCACCTTCCCGTGCATCTGGGTTCGATGGGCGAATGCGTGAGAGCGGCGACGAAGGGATCTTGGCCCGGGCGACGCGATCGCCGTGAATCACCCGGCGTTTGGTGGGAGCCACCTGCCGGACATCACGGTCATCACGCCAGTGTTTGCGCCTGCAGCGGAGTCTCATGCCCTCTGCCGAATCGGTTTTGTCGCGACTCGGGCCCACCATGCGGAATTGGGTGGCCCCCTGCCGGGATCGATGCCCCCATTCGCCACTCGCTTGGTGGACGAAGCAGTCGTGATCCCCCCCACGCTCGTCCGGCGGCGCGGCGTGACGGACCTCACGGCACTCTCGGCATTGCTCCGATCACCCCCGTTCCCAAGCCGACTCCCCGAAGAGAACGAGCTGGACCTTCTGGCACAGATCGCAGCGAACGAGCGTGGCGTGAAGGCGTTGAGCGCACTTGGCGGGACAATCGGCCCCACGGGTCTGCAGTCGTCCATGGACCAGCTCCGCGCGGTGGCGAGGTCCCGCGCCCGCGCCGCCATCGACAGCCTGCCGGAGGACTCCCTCTCAGCGGAAGAACGGCTGGACGACGGGTCGATTCTCCACGTCGCGATCCATCGCCGTGCGGGAACGCTGGACATCGACTTCTCAGGCAGCGCCGCCATCCACCCACGGTCGTTCAATGCTCCGGCCGCTGTCGTTCGCAGCGTGGTGATGTATGTCCTGCGCCTCATCGCAGGCCGCGAGCGTCCTGACGAGGCGTCGGGAATGGTGCTCAACGAGGGCTTCCTGGACGACGTCACGATTCGTGGCCTTGGCGGCATGCTTGGCCCGGCCGTACTGCCCGGCGAAGAGTGGCCGGCCGTGGGCGCAGGCAACACCGAGACCAGCCAGCGCCTCACCGACCTCATGCTCAAGGCGTGCCGGGTGTGTGCCTGCAGCCAGGGGACGATGAACAACCTGCTCTTTGGGAATGAGCGATTCGGCTTCTACGAGACCATTGCTGGTGGTGCAGGCGGCTCCCCAGCCGGTGTTGGGTTGAGCGCGACGCACTCGCACATGACCAACACTCGAGTCACGGATCCGGAAATCCTGGAGCGCAGGCTGCCGGTGGTGCTGGAGCGGTTTGAGATCCGGCGTGGAAGCGGCGGTGGCGGGGTCCATCCCGGCGGCGACGGCGTCGTGAGACGGGTCCGATTCCTGGAACCCGTGGAAGTGACTTTGCTCACGCAACATCGCGTGGAATCCCCCTACGGGGTGGATGGCGGAGGTGCGGGCGCCTGCGGCCGGCAGGTGGCCCGCCGCGCGGACGGGACGAGGCAGGAATTGGGGGGCGCGACCGTCGTCCGAATGGATGCCGGTGACGCCGTGGAGATCCAGACTCCGGGAGGCGGTGGGTGGGGAGCATTGCGCGAATCGCCCCGCGTCCCCATCGAAAAGTGCCTTTGAACGGCCGATTCTGATGGGACCACGAGGATTTCTTCGCAATCGTTGCCGCCCGCATCCGCCAGCGCCCCCTCCAGATTGCAGGCTGAGCGCTTCCGGGACTGAACCGTTCCAGGACTCATGCCCTACACTTCAAGGACTGCGCCTATAACCGTATCGTGCAGACAGGTTTGGTCCCACCAAGAGGCTTCACGATGACCCATCGAACCAGACTCTCGATCACGCTCTCGACGCTCCTTGCCTTTGGGGTCGGACGTGGCCAGGCCGTGGCACAGGATCCGGCGGCCAGTCCGCGCTCGCAGCCCCTCATCTATGAAGTACCGCTAGGGATGGACATCGAAATGCGGGCGGACGGGGACTTCAAGCCCGATGCCAATACCGGGGGCCAGCTGGGGACCGATGTGCACCCCGATGCGTACAAGGAGATCATCGAGGACATCAAGAAGAAGAAGCCGGATCTCCTCGTGTTCACGCTTGACAGCGCGGACATGAACCGGGTGGACTACATGGGTGACGACGACCAAGCCGAGTTCTCCAACCTCAACCATAAGGAGTTGCGTCGGCTGGTGAAGAAGTTCCAGGAGGAGACCGGTGTCCCCAAGGACAGTCAGTGCATCTGGATCAAGGACTGCGTGGGATGGCCAATCCTCTTGGCGTTCAGTTGGCCAACATTCAATGCCGCCGGCGTTCCTTCCATGTTCATCTCAGCGGATGCCCGGCTTCGTGGACCGCTCTACCCGCAGGTGGCGCGCTTCCACAACAGCAACGACATCGAAGTCACGCGCAAGTGGCGCGAATGCACCAATGGCATGTCGTACGCGTTCTTCGAGTACGGTGGGCACGACCGAAACCTCGGGCTGTGCTTCCTTCGACCGGACTGGACGCTCTCGGTCAGTTTCAAGGGTCGCCACGAGCTGGAGTGGTTCAAGGAGCCCGAGGACGGCGACTACACGCTGGACGACAACCCCAAGGCGCTCATGGGTCTCACGCCCGACACCATGATCGAGCTCGGCATCGCACGCAGGCTCGCAGGCGAAACCCGGGAAGAGCAACTCACGCACTTGGTCCAACTCCGCGGCATCACTGACTACGCAACGAAGCAACCCGCCGGTCCGGACGCTCCCGAGACTGTCGTCGTTGACCAGACCGGCGTGGAGCTTTTCCGTACGTATGTGGAAGACTGGCGCGACACCTACAAGGAGTGCTCAGAGATTCCTCGACAGCTCCAGCAGGACACGGACCCCGACCCCATGCGTGAGTTGAGTCGTCGGCAGAAGCTGTATGAAAACCTCCTTCGTGCGTGCAAGAAGTATGAGGCTGTGCAGCGGCGTCTGGGGCAGATGGGGAGCATCCCCATGATTCTCGCCCGGCTTGAGGAGATCGACGAACAGCGGAAGGGCCTCAGCCGCCAGCGCAAGGATGCTGACGACGGCGATTCGGGCGGCGGACGAAACGGGCGCGGCTTTGGCGGCGGGCTCCCTCGCTGAGCCGGGCCTCCGCACATGCGGGCTCCCGCGTGGCGAGCAATGATTGAATCAACTGGCACTCCAACACTCTCGGACTGACTCCCCCATGACGCGATCCAATCGTCCTCTCCTCACTCTCGCACTCGCCGGTTCAATGTCCGCCGCAGTGGCTCTTGTCGCTGGCACGGCGACTTCCGCGCACGCGGCCGCCGATGTGGTCACGATCACGCTACGGAGCGGCAAGCGCGTGCCGGTCGAGGTGGGCCAACATGTGACCGTCCGCTACCGTGACGGATCGAAGATGGTGAGCGCTGAGGGGGATGTCGTTGAGGTCACGGCATCATCGCTCCAGATCAGCGCGAAGCCAGATCCGATCACGATTGAAGTGTCGAAACTGCTGGACCTGAAGGTGACCGGCAGTGCCCCGGCCGCCGGCTCCACAACTCCCGCGGCTGGTCCGGATGCCAGGCCCGTCACGCCGGCAACCGCGGGCGCAACCGGCGCCAGATCGCTGGGTGTCGACGCCGGAAAGGTCCCGGTGTTCGTCCTGCCACTGGAGGGAATGGTCGGCGTGGGCTTGCGACACCAAGAGATGCAGAAGGTGGCGGCGCTGGCTGATTCCTTCGGGCCCGGTCAGGTGATCGTGATGAAGATCAGTTCCGGCGGCGGCATGGTTGTCGAAGGCGATGACATTTCCGTGGACCTCTTGGAGATCAAGAAGCGCCATCGATTGGTGGCCTGGATCGAGGAGGCCATCTCCGGCGCGGCGTTTACCGCGATGTGTGCGGACGAGATTTACTTGATGGGTCACGCCGTGATCGGATCGATCACCATGTTCTCCTCCGGCCAAGGTGGGCAGAAGTCGATCGAGGGTGACGCGCTGGTGGCGTGGCTGGGGCGCATGCAGCAGCTGGCCGATACGGGCGACCCCAAGAAGCGCCCCGGCATGGCGCTCAAGGCCATGGTCTATTCACCGCTGATGCTGAGTTACGACAAAGACCCGATCACCGGAGTGGTCACGTGGCACGACACCATGGAGGGCGAGTTTGAATTGTCCACCGCCGAGGAAAACCTGGATTTCACCTGCCAGACGGGCATCCACTCGGGATTCATCGATGGCCGCGCCGACACATGGGATGAGTTGATGGTCAAACTGGACTTGGGAGCACGAGGGGAGCGCCACCCCGGTGGCGACGAGATCTTTGAGGAGTGGACCGCGCTTCTTGAGGACGCCGAAATCAAGGTCCCACTGCTCACCCAGCGGCTGAACTATGCGGGCACCGGCTCGGGCGATCCGCTGGTCATCATGCGTGCGCAGTTGCGGGTGATCGAAGAATTGATCTCGTGGTCCAAGCGACTGGGCATTCGCGCGGCGGCCGGGCAGTTCCAACTGGATCCGGAAACTCTCAAGCAGCTCAAAGAACAGCTGGAGCGCCAGATCAAGGATCTCCAGAAGCAAAAGTCGAACCAGCAGGACTAGGGGCGGTTGGGGGCTCGCGAGTGGTTCCCCGTCGACCCCGAAATCGTGCAGCCGCCCCGCGACGCGCCGGCCGCCGTCCCCCTACGCCACCGCCCACTCGACCCGCTCGATCGACAGCGCACGGCCCGTCAGCGGATCGACATCGATCTGGCAACCGCAGACGCGCACATCGCCGCTGGCGACATCGAACTGCGTTGGCAGTGCCGCGCTCATGTGCGTGACGACCGACTCCTTGTCGCGGCCGATGACACTGTCGTACGGACCACACATCCCGACATCGGTGATGAATGCCGTGCCCTTGGGCAAGAGACGCGCGTCCGCAGTGGGAACATGTGTGTGCGATCCCACCACCGCCGTCACCCTCCCGTCCAGATGATGTCCCAGGGCGATCTTCTCGGCGGTCGCTTCCATGTGCACCTCCACGATGACGATCGGTCGTGATGCACCTGGCGCTGCGGCGACCTTCTCCAGCGCCCGGTCGATCGCCCCGAATGGCTCGTCCGCGGGGCAGTTCATAAACACGCGGCCAAGCAACGTCACGACCGTGACCGCAGTTCCCTGCCACTCCCCCGCCGCCGGAGAGAGCTTGAGCACTCGCTGGCCCGGCGAGCGTGCTGGCAGGTTGAACGGGATGATGATGGGCTCGGTGGCGCGCTCCAGGACTGGGACGATTCGCCGGTCTCGAAGTGCATGGTCTCCCAGCGTGACCCCGTCCACGCCGGCTTCCCGCAGTGTGCGGTAGAGGTCCTCGGTGATGCCGGAGCCGTGCTTGATGTTCTCCGCGTTGGCAAGAATCAGGTCTGGCGACCGTTCCTCGCGAATCCTGGGGATGATCTTGGTGACCCCCTGGCGGCCCGGGGCCCCCACCACATCGCCAAGAAAGATGATTCGCATTCGGCCAGCCATGTGGTACACTCTACGAGTCCAATCAATGGATCACTTGGGGCCTGAGAGGTTGTCGTTTGGGGCAGCCGTACAGGGTCCCGGTTGGGGCACCCCCCGCGCGCGTGCGCGGTGCGGGGCGTCGGCAGTCACGACACACATCGAACTATGCAAGCAGTCAGCCTTCGTCAGGGGGACTCCGTCCGCCATCCCGAGCGTCCAGAATGGGGCATCGGCAGCGTGACCCGCACGGAGATCTGCACCATCAGCGGATCCCGCGACCTTCGCGTTTGGGTGCGGTTTCCCAATGTGGGCGAAAAGGTGCTTCTCGCAAGCGTCGCCAAGCTGGAGGTGATGGGCGAGCAGACCGGCATGCAGGCGATCTACGCGCGGCCCACGCTGACGCAGGTGGAAGGCAAGGATTCCGATGGATGGCTTGCCAAGATTGGCGAGCGCAATGCCACGGAGCTCATGATTGGCATCTCGCCCGAGGCCACCGACCCATTCACCAACGCCAAACTGCGCCTGGAGCGGACGCTCAAGCTGTACCGGTTCGATGGCCGCGGGGTGAGCCTCATCGAGTGGTCCATCGCGCAGAGCGGCCTGAGCGACCCGATGACCCGGTTCAATCGACAGGAACTGGAGCAGTTCCACAAGCGGTGGATCTTCAACCTGGACACACACTTGGGCCGACTCATCCAAGAGGTTCGCTACCAGAACGGCGTCCTGGATGCGGTGCTCCGGGACGCCACACCGGTCGGTCGCAGGGCCGTCGAGCGCGCACGCGCCGCGGCGAGGTGAGCGCGGGGGTGTCGGCCCGCAGTCGGGCCGCCGCGAGGCAGAGCACGCCGGATCCCCTGAAGTTTCACCGTGTGCGATTGTTGGAGTGGACCATACTGGATTTGAACCAGTGACCTCCTCCGTGTCATGGAGGCGCGCTAGCCAACTGCGCCAATGGTCCGATGGCGGGAAGTATAGCGGCGGCTGGCTCGCGATAGAGCGGCGTCTAGCCCATCACAGAGTGCTGTCTGGCTCGCCACACGACCGAGCCCGCGGCGCAAGTACAACTCCCGTCCAGGCACTCGAGCGGACATGGACAAGGGCAGGGTGCGCACGGCGGTGCCGCTCTTTGATCACTTGTCGGAGGCGCAGCAAGGCCAGGTCATGGCGGAGCTGGATGTTCGCACGCTCTACCGGTTGGCGAATGGGAGGCTGTATCCCGACGGATCTGTCGGCCGCATGATGCAGTCGCCAAGGCTCATTGCCTGGCCGGAGAAGACGGCTGCTCGTTGATTCCGGAGCGGCCGTTGGTCAGTCGCGCTTGGCAAGGGCGATGACTTGCGCGATCCTCGCGAGCGCGCGCGCCTTCGGCAGGATGCAGAGCGTGTCAAAGATCGGCGGGCTCACGGTGCCGCCGGTAAGCGCCACGCGCAGTGGCTGCGCCACCTTGCCCATGTGGCCAGCGGCAGCCTCCGCGGCGTAGGCAGTGATGATGGGTTCGAGCGCTTCGGGGTTCCAGCTCGTGTCGGGTGTGGTGGCGAGGATCGCGTGGAGTGCCGTCAGGTGCGACAGTCCCGTGCCGCCGGTAGCAGGGTCCGACTTGAGGAGCACCTTGTCGATGGTCTTCGCATCGGGCGAGATCGCTGGTGAGTCGTCCGCCGCCACCACCCATGCGTTGCCAGCGAACAGATCTTCGAGCGTCTTGCTGCGCTCGTGGCTGGCGGCGGCGAGTCGGTCGAAGGCCTGCGCAGGAAGTGCACGTATGAAGTCGCCGTGGAATTGCTCGCCGTGCGCTCGCGCGCGGGCGATGAACGCTTCGCGAGGCATGCCGGTGATGGCATCAGTGTTGAACGACAGCAGCTTGGCGCGATCGAACTTGGCGGCGGTCTTCTGGATGCGGTCCAGGCGCAGGTGCTTGGCCAGGAACTGGTTGTCGAACTTTTCGATGTCGTTGCCGGGACTCCACCCGTTGAGCGCAAGGAAGTTGCAGAGGACCTCTGGGAGGTAGCCGCTGCGCCGGAAATCGTCCACATTGATCTCGGGGAGGATCACGCACAGTGCCTCCGCCAACCGCTGCGCAGAGTCAAAATCCAGCTGGACATTCTTGTCGGATAGCCATCGATCCCAATCGACTTGCGCAACCGACGGCGATCCATCAGTCCCCGCCGGCGGGGCGGCGAGTGACTGCGGCTGTGCCGACGCCTTCGCCTTCACCGCTGCGCGCAGCGTCTTGTCCTTGTCGCGCTTGGACATCTTGCTGCCGTCGGGGTTGCAGATGATCGACATGTGCGCGTAGGCGGGCCGGCGAAAGCCAAGCGCATCCTGCAGCAACATGTGCTTGGCGGTGTTGGTGAAGTGCTCCTGCGCGCGCATGACATGCGACACCTGCATGAACTCGTCATCGACCACCACGGCAAAGTGGTAGGTGGGGAATCCGTCAGCCTTGCGGATCACGAAGTCGTCGATTTCCTCGGCGGGGATGGTGGCGTCGCCCAAGACCTCGTCGTGAATCGTGACGGCGTGGCCCGGGCACTTGAATCGAACGACAGCTGGAGTGTTGGCGGCCAGCTTGGCGGCGATCTCCTGGGCAGAGAGCGACAGCGCCGCGCGGTCGTATCGATACGCGCGCTTCTCTGCGAGGGCGGCCTTGCGCTTGACGTCCAACTCCTCTGGAGTCTCGAAGGCGTAGTAGGCGTGGCCGGCGTCGATGAGTTGCTGGAGGCATCGGTTGTAGAGGTCCAGCCGTTCGCTCTGGAAGTATGGGCCGTGCGGGCCGCCGCCGGTGCCCTCATAGGTGGGGCCCTCGTCCCAGTCGATGCCCAGCCACTTGAGGTCCGCGAGGAAGCCCACGCTCGCCGCGTCGGAGGAGCGCTTCTGGTCGGTGTCTTCGATGCGCACGATCATCCGCCCGCCGTGTTGGCGAGCGAACGCCCAGCAGAAGAGTGCGCTCCGTGCACCGCCCACATGCAGATGCCCCGAGGGGCTTGGCGCAAAGCGCGTGACGACAGTCTGTACGGCGGGCACCGATGAGGGTGCCGCAACGGGAGTGGTGGCCATCGAGCCGCGGAGGCTACTCGCGCACCCCTACGATGAACCGGTGGCAGGACCCCCCACCACGCTTGGCATTCTCTCGGACGCGCACGGCCACAGGGGGCGGGCACGGATGGCCATCGAGCGCTTGCAGGCTCGGGGTGCGTCGATGTTCCTCTACGCGGGAGATGCGTGCGACCTCAAGGTCATCGACCAGCTGGCGGGGCTGCACTCGTTCGCGGTGGCCGGCAACTGTGATCGCCACCTGTGGAAGTGCCTTCCCGACTACTGCCGCGCGATCGGGGTGGCGTACGGCGAAGTGTCGATTGAGTTGAGCGTGGACGGGAAGCGCGTGCTGCTCACGCACGGCGATCCTCGATGTGCCGACGACATCGCCGTGGCCGAGCGTGCCGGCGTGGAGTTCATCGTGCGAGGCCATGGCCATGAGAAGGCATTGTGGGAAGTGAAGAGAGCGGCGGATCTAGGTCCTGGCTCGCATTCGGGTTCGGGCTCGCGCCGCAGCTCCGTGACGCGGCACCTCTGCGCGGGGTCGGTGGCGGAGTCGAGGGACGCCGACGGCATCTGCCGCGCGCTGCTGCTCACGCCGGCGACGGGGCAGTTCGAGTGGATTGAGGTGGGTTGAGGTGGGTTGAGGCCGTAGGAGGGGCCTTGATCGCCGGGGGTCACAGAATGGTTAGCGCGGAAGCCCCTCCAAGGCCACCAGGTACGGCTCCATCACGCGGGACATACGGGCGTGCCTGGCGTGCACGGCCAGCTCGGCGCGCGCGGCATCTCCCGGGTGAAGGCGCAAGTACTCACGAAGCGCCTCCACCGCCAGCGGGAGTCCAATTCCAGCCCGGTGTCGGAACCGGAAGCAATCCACCACGGTCTTGGCGGGGCTGAACACAGGGATCGATGTGCCATCAATCGGTCGGTGCTGCACCCCCTCTCGCAGGCAGGCTCCCGAAAGCCGCACCACGCGCACACGCACTTGCGGCAGCCTGGGTGTGCGAGCGGTCGGCGGCAGCGCGATCCAGATTGTTGGCATCAATGGGTTTCCGATTGAGCGCCCTCCCTCCGCAGCGTCGAGCGCGTGCATCCGCACGGCGCTCAAAAGGCATACGACCGAGGAAGGGACTCGCTTGGCGACCACGGCCAGGGCCCTCGATTCGGCAGAGCCAAAGCCGCGCACGCAATACAGGCCCCTCGCCGGACTGTGGATCATCCCCTCCCTGAGCATCGTCCGCAGGAGCGGCCTGCAGACCCCGCGAGACTCGAGGTCTGACGCGCGCGCCAACCCAAACTCTTGCAAGAGGAGGGACACCTGCCGTCGGCGGGGCGTCGTCATGGATGGATGTTACAAAATGCCTTGCGCTATACACACACAGATGCGAAAAGTAAATATACACACCGAATCGGCGTGATTCCACTCGATCGACGCCCTCTCCCATTCGACTCTCCGGCAGGCTCCCCTAGAGTCCCGCCCATCTCGTAGCAGGTCCTCGGCGCGCCGCGCGTACACGGCACGCCGTGAGTCAGGCGAACCTGCCTCGTGAGGAGCAGTCCGACATGGCCACCAGCATGACCTCGACCACCGCACACACCATCCCCCCCCCCGCCAGCGACCTCTTTGGCTCACTCACCTTCAGCGGTGACGTGATGCTCAAGAGGCTTCCGCCCAATATCTCCATGCAGCTGCAGAAGACCGTGAAGCACGGCTTGCCGCTGGACCCCGCGATCGCCAACACGATCGCGTCTTCGATGAAGGAGTGGGCGCTGGAGCACGGCGCGACGCACTATTGCCACTGGTTTCAGCCCCTCACCGGCCAGACCGCGGAGAAGCATGATGCGTTCCTCTCGCCACTGAGCGAGGGTGGTGCGATCGAGAAGTTCTCCGGAAGCGCGCTGATCCAGGGCGAGCCCGACGCCAGCAGCTTCCCGCACGGCGGCATTCGGGACACCTACGAGGCTCGTGGCTACACCGCTTGGGACGCCACCAGTCCGGCATTCATCCTCAAGACGGGCGGCGTCGCCACGCTGTGCATCCCGACGGCCTTCGTCTCGTGGACGGGCGAGGCGCTGGACACCAAAACGCCCCTGCTTCGCTCCATTCATGCGGTGAACGAGCAGGCGATGCGCATCCTTCGCGTCTTTGGCACCGACAAGGGCGTCAGCCAAGTGGTCGCCACGCTCGGCTGCGAGCAGGAGTATTTCTTGGTGGACGCAGACCTGGCGGAGCAGCGCCCAGACCTGGTGATCTGCGGTCGCACGCTCCTGGGTTCCCCGCCCCCCAAGGGCCAGCAGCTGGAAGACCACTACTTCGGCGTGATTCCAGACCGCGTCCTGATCTACATGGCCGATTGTGAGGCGCAGCTCTTCGCGCTGGGTGTCCCCGTGAAGACCCGTCACAACGAGGTGGCACCTGGCCAGTACGAGCTCGCACCCACCTTTGAGCTGGCCAATGTGGCCGTGGACCACCAGATGCTCACGATGCATGTGCTCCGCTCCACGGCCACGCGCCACGGATTCATGGCACTCCTGCACGAAAAGCCGTTTGCGCGCGTCAACGGCTCCGGCAAGCACAACAATTGGTCGATCTCCACGGACACGGGGATCAACCTGCTTGATCCGCGGGACGATGCCCACTCCAATCTGGAGTTCTGCACTTTCCTCTGCGCGGTGATTCGCGCCGTGAACCAGTACTCCTCGCTCATGCGGGCGTCCATCGCGAGCGCTCACAACGATCATCGACTGGGCGCCAACGAGGCCCCGCCGGCGATCATGAGCGTGTACCTGGGCGACATGCTGACCGCCCTCATCGACCAGCTGGAGACGGGGAAGGCTGGCGCGTCGAGCAAGTCCGCAAGATCGGGCAAGAAGTCGCGGGATGTCCAGATGGACCTCGGTGCGCGCACCTTGCCGCAGATTCCCAAGCACTCCAGCGACCGCAACCGGACCAGCCCGTTTGCGTTCACTGGCAACAAATTCGAGTTCCGTGCCGTGGGCTCCAGCCAGAACTGCGCCTGGCCGGCGACCGTGCTCAACACGATCATCGCAGAGAGCCTGAACCACATCGCGACGACGCTGGAGAAGAAGGCAGGGAAAAACCCCTCTCCCGCCAAGTTGGATGCCGCCGTTCGCGAAGTCCTTGCGAAAGTGGTGAAGGAGAACCGTCGCGTCTGCTTTGACGGTGATGGCTACCGCGAGGCTTGGCACAAGGAGGCTGCCAAGCGCGGACTCCCCAACCTTCGGTCCATGGTCGCGGCGCTTCCGGAACTGAACACCAAGGCCGCGAAGGAAGTCTTCGCCACCTTTGGGGTCCTCTCCGAACGGGAACTGCACGCGCGTTACGAGGTCCAGCTGGAACAGTATGTCAAGTTGGTCACCATCGAGGCCAAGACCCTGCTCTCGATGGCCCGCACCGAAGTGCTCCCTGCAGCGATCCGCCAGCAGATCGAGTTGGCCGATGCGGTGGGCGGCACGATCGCTGCCGGCGTGGACTGCGCCGATGGAACCGCCGCGCTCAAGTCGTTCGTGTCCACGGTCGCGTCGTTGCGCGCGGAGTCGATGAACCTGGACAAGGCACTCGCGTCCGTGTCCGGCGACGCGCTGGGCTCTGCGCAGGAGATCCACGCCAAGGTGGTTCCCGCGATGGAGTCCCTTCGTGTCGTGTGCGACCGATTGGAAACCGAGGTGTCCGCCGACCTGTGGCCACTGCCTACCTACGCGCAGATGTTGCTGGGTCGATGATCCCGCGCGGCCGCCCGGCGACCGATTCCATTCCTTGGTGTACCGCAAGGCCCGCTGGCTCAGCCCAGCGGGTCTTTTGCGTTCGAGCAGGCCGGTTCGCCGTGAGGCACACCCTTCGCTTGGATCGCCTCGGCACGCGATGTTTCTGTATCATTCGGGGCTCCCCGCACGAGGTCGATTTCGACCGCATTGGCGGGACCACGCCACCACGCCACCACGCACGCCATCGAGCCATGAGCCAGACCAACACTGTCGTCGTCACTGAAGCGGGTCCCGCCCGCAAGCGCCTCACGATCACCGTTCCAGCGGCGACCGTGGACACGCACCTGGAAAGTGCCTTCGCCGAGGTCTCGGCCAGCGCGGCGCTGCCGGGCTTCCGTGCGGGGCGTGTCCCCCGTTCGATGATCGAGAAGCGATTTGGGAAGGCCGTCACCGAGGAAGCGCGCGGCAAGTTGGTCGAGAAGGCTTTCGGTGAAGCCACCGAGCAGCACTCACTCAAGCCGCTCACCCAGCCGGAACTGGCCGAGGGAACCACGCTTCCAGAACTCAAGCGCGGCAGCGCATTCGAGTTCGCGTTGGAGCTGGAAGTGGTCCCGGACTTCACGCTTCCCGCGTGGGAGGGCCTCGCGATCAAGAAGCCCGTCATCGAACTTACCGACGAGCACATCAACGCTGAGCTGGAGCGGACCTCGTATCGCCTTGGCACACCGAGCCGCATCACGGGCCCGTTCGAGCGCCTCGACCGCATAGTTGGCCACGCCACGGTACGCGCCGACGGCGTCGCCGAACCGATCGTGGATGCCGATGGGGTCCTGACCGTCGTCCCGGCCGAGCAAGACGGCAGCGCGGGGCCGATGCTGGGACTCATGATCGAGGGGCTGGATGCGATGCTCCTTGGCAAGAGCGTCGGTGACACCGTGACCATCGAGACCAACGGTCCCGAGGCGCACGAGCGCGAGGACATCCGCGGCAAGAAGCTCTCGATCCAGTACACGATCGCCGACGCTGAGCGAATCACCCCCGCTTCCAACGACGACATGGCCGCCAAGTTTGGCACGGGGACGGTGGATCTCCTCAAGGAGCAGGTCAAACTCTCGCTGGAACAGCGCCGAGACGGTGAACAGGCCGCGGCGATGCGCGAGCAGGTGGTGGGACTCCTCACGGATGCTGTCGATTTCCCGGTCCCGGAGCGGATCAGCGCGGCGCAGTCGCAGCGAGACCTGGCCCGCCGCGAGTACGACATGCTGCACCGCGGCATGGAGCCTGCGCAGGTGGAGCGCGAATTGGCTGCCGCTCGCGCCGATTCCGTCGCCGCCTCGCAGCGCCGACTCAAGACCTTCTTCATCCTGTCGCGCCTGGCCGACGAGTTGGGGGTGGATGTCACCGACTCGGAGCTCAACGGTCGCATTGCTTCGATCGCCCGCCAGCGCAACATGCGCCCCGACAAGCTGCGCGCGGAGCTGCAGCAGAGCGGCGCGATCATGGAGCTGGTGACCTCGATCCGCGAGGCAAAGACCGCCGACCGCGTTGCTGCCAAGGCGACCGTGACGGAAGTCAACGCCACCGAGTGGAACAAGTCGATCGAGGAGCGGACGGCGACCAAGCGCGTGGCCAAGGCGTCGAAGGAGGGCTCGAAGGAGCCCTCCGCCAAGCCCCCTGCCAAGCCCTCCGCCAAGCCCTCCGCCAAGCCCTCCGCCAAGCCCTCCGCCAAGCCCTCGAAGAAGGGTTCCTGAGCCGCGCGGCGGCGGGTGAACCCGGTGCTCTCTCTCGTCGCCCCGATTGACGATGCGGTCGTATCGGCGGCTGACGCGGGAAGCGTCGCCGCGTCCATCCTCCCGTGGCTTGCGCTCTTCATCGTGCTGGTCGTCGGGGGAGGAGTGGTCATCCTCGCCGTGCGCAACTGGGCGGCGTCGAGCCAGAAGTCTGCGAATCCCGGGTTCACGATCGCGAGCCTGCGCGAGATGCACGAGCGCGGCGAGATCACCGCCGCGGAGTACGAACGCGCTCTCGAGGTGACGCGTCGTCGGGTCAAGAGTGGCGAGGAGTAGGCCTCTTCACAGTTCGGTGGGCGTTGAATCCGTCACCGAATCCAAGATTCGTGAACATGGGCGGCTGCATGAACCGACTAAGATCATGCCCGGTTCACCGAATCGGATTCCCCCCCATCCTGCTTCCTTCACAGCGCGCCGCCCCAAACTCTGCTCCGATCTTTGCCATGACCAACCACGAGGGACCCCGACAGCCAGATGCCGCACCCGCCCGTTCAAGCGGAGGGGGCACCGGTGGCAGTGGCGGATCGGGGAGCGGCGGCGACGGGTTCAAGGGTCGCCGCGTCACGGTGTGCTCCTTCTGCGGGAAGACCAGCCGCGAGGTCGGTCCCATGGTGGAGGGGCCCAACGATGTCTACATCTGCTCCAACTGCACCGAGCTGTGCCAGAACATCTACAAGCAGGAGAAGCGACGGATCCAGGGGAGCACGCCGCTCTTCTCCAAGGTGCCGTCGCCCCGCGCGCTCAAGGAGTACCTGGACGAGTATGTCATCGGCCAGGACCACGCCAAGCGCCTCCTGAGCGTCGCGGTGCACACGCACTACAAGCGGCTGATCCACAAGAACGAGGGCAGTCCGGACATTGAGCTCGAGAAGAGCAATGTGCTGCTCGTCGGCCCCACCGGCACCGGCAAGACGCTGCTCGCGCGGACGCTCGCCCGCATCCTCAATGTCCCGTTCGCGATCGGCGATGCGACCACGCTCACCGAGGCCGGCTATGTGGGCGAAGATGTGGAAAACCTTCTCCTGAAGCTCCTGCAGGCCGCCGACTTTGACCTGGAGAACGCGCAGCGCGGCATCATCTACATCGACGAGATCGACAAGATCGGCAAGACCAGCCAGAACGTGTCGATCACCCGCGACGTGAGCGGCGAGGGCGTCCAGCAGGCGCTGCTCAAGCTGCTCGAGGGGACGATCGCCAACGTGCCGCCCCAAGGCGGGCGCAAGCATCCGGAACAGCAGTACATCCAGCTGGACACCAGCCAGATCCTCTTCATCTGCGGCGGCAGCTTTGAGGGCATCGACGAAATCGTGCGACGGCGCATTGGGAAGCGACGGATCGGATTCGTCGAGGGCTCCTCAGAGGTTGATTCCCCACGGGAGAAGTGCGAGATGCTCTCGAAGATCACGTCGGAGGACGTCCTGGAGTTTGGCATGATTCCCGAGCTCATCGGCCGACTCCCGCTGATCACGCCACTGGAGCCGCTGGACGAGAGCGCGCTGGTGTCCATCCTGACCGAACCGAAGAACGCGCTGATCAAGCAGTGCCAGCACATGTTCGCGCTGGAAGGCGCCAAGCTCCGCTTCACGGACGAGGCGCTCGTGGCGCTTGCCCGCAAGGCGCTGGAGCGTGACACGGGAGCTCGCGCGCTGCGGGCGGTCGTGGACGGCACGATGCTGGACTTGATGTACCAGCTGCCGGACCTGGACAATGTCGGCTTCGAGTACGTGATCACCGGGGACGATGTCGCCAGCGGCAGGGCCACCGTCAACAAGGTCCGCCACCGGCAGCGCGAGTCTGCGTAGCCGGTGAGTGACTGATGCTGCCGCGCGCGCACTCCCTCGATGCCTCCGTCCGCCGCTCGATCGCCGCCGAACTCTCGGCATGCGCCGGCGATTCGGCGCTGCATGACGAGGCCCGGATGTCGGCTTTCGTGCGGATGGCGTGGCCAGCCTTGGCGCTGGACGGCGTGAGCTGGGTCGGCTTCTACATTCTCGCTGGCGATCGAGGGACGATGTCCCTGGTTGCGCGCGAGCCGGCACCGGCGTGCAGCCCGATCGGCGTCCACGGGGCCTGCGGGCAGGCGGCACTCCACAACGAGGTGCTCATCGTGCACGATGTCTCGGCGCTGGGGGATCGATACATCGCCTGCGACCCGAGGGACCGCTCCGAGTTGGTGCTCCCCCTGGCCCTCGCGCGCGGGCGCGTGGGGGTGCTTGACCTGGATTCGCACTCGGCGGGGCGATTCGGCCCGGACGATGCCACGCTGCTTGCCGGCTGGCTGGCGTCTGCCGACCTGTCGCCGTCGTCCAGCGGGGCGCCGCGGGTGATTGGGGGGTTGCCCGAAACGACGCCCTGACCTATACTCCGGGACTTCACTTCAGGAGCCCTCCATGCCACGCGTCTGCGCAATCACCGGTGCCAAGGTTCGATCAGGAAACAGGATTTCGCGACGCGGCAAGGCCAAGCACCTTGGCGGCGTCGGCATCAAGACCACCAGCGTCACCAAGCGCACTTTTGCTCCTAACCTTCAGAATGTCCGGGCCAACGTGGACGGCACACCGACCCGCCTCAAGGTGTCGGTTCGCGCGATCCGTGACGGGAAGGTCGTCAAGTCCCCTCGCCGCGTGTTCCTTCGCAAGCACGGTGCGATCAAGGTCGGCTGACGGGCTCCCCGGGTAGGTGGTCAGCGCCGGGAAACCGATTTGTGGGAAAATCGGAATTTATTGACTTTTCCAGGTTTCCGGGTAAAATGATATGACTCCGCACGCTATAGCGCTCTTTCACGGCCACCACCGCGCCCTTGGATGGGACGAGGCCTGGAGCAAACCCCTCGCGTCGGAAGGTCGGTCCAGCCCGTTCGCGGTCGTGCATTCCATCAATCCTGCCCGAGGTGTTCGTCTTGGAGCGGTGGTCGTATGCCCGCTCGCGGTCGTGGCTTCAGTTTTGCCCTGA
>JAQCEQ010000062.1 GCA_027618565.1 Planctomycetota bacterium
GGCCGCCTCTACCCACCTCTCCCGCGATTGAGCACAGTCGTCCTGACGAGAATGTCGACTGCACCCTGACCGGGTTGATCCAGACGCGTGAGCAGTCTGCACAACGCCGCGAACGATGCAGTGCGCAGCGTGTCGGATCCCTTGGGATCGTGCAGCAGTAGTTCGTGCGTAATCGGAATCCGCTCCTTCGCATCCTTGTCCGTGCCGAAACCCTTCCAATGTCGGGTGACATCCGCCTGCGGCGAAATCCGCCGCGCGCAAGTACGCAACAGCAATGCACGCAAGGTCCGCTGGTCCGCCTTGCGTGGCCTCAATCGCGCGCGCAAGAGCGGGAACAGGAGCGGGGGAATTGATCGATAGGAACTCGCTTTCCAGTGTCGCGGGCGAGCGTCCGACAAATCCACTATGAAGCGGCGATTCCATACGTTCTACATAACAGCGCGATACTCATGTGCAAATGTCTGCCGACATCGGCGACATCGGCGACTTTGAAATCATTCAAATCGCATGCATCACCGTTGCTGCAGCGTGCTCGATCGCACTGCGAATGCGCAATCAAATCCCGCAGTCATAGTCCGGCATCGGATCGTCATGCCATTGGTTCGATGACGCTTGCTCGTTTTGATGCGAGCTCTGGTGCTCGTCGCCTTGAGGTGGCATAATGCGGGGATGACTCCACAACGCGACGCCATCGAACCTGTCTGTCGACGCCAATTCCTTGGGACGGGACTGATTGCCGTGGGAGCAGGTGCTCTCTCCGGAACAGGCGCGCTCGCTGGGGTGGGTTGTGAATCGACCAAGGCAACTTCGGCTACCGCCGCTCTCGCTCCCGCTCTCGCTCCCGCTCTCGCTCCCGCGAGTCGCTCTCTCCGCGTGGCTCATCTCACCGATGTCCATGTCCAGCCAGAACGCAGTGCAGAGGCGGGCATGTCCGCGTGCCTGGCTCATGCACAGGAGCGCAAGCCGGACCTCATCATCACGGGTGGCGATGCGGTCATGGATGTCTTTGGGCAGCAGCAGCCCAGAGCGGAACTCCTTCGGGGCATCTGGACCAATCGACTCAGGCAGGACTGTTCCGTCCCGACGCTGCACACCTGCGGCAACCACGACATCTTCGGGTGGGACAAGGCGAGCAGCAAGACCACCGGCCAGGAAGCGAATTGGGGCAAGCAGTATGCCTGCGATCTCTTCGGCGTGCCCAAGACCTACTACGCGACGGACCGCGGCGGCTGGCGATTCATCGTGCTGGACAGTACGCAGCCCAGCGGTGATGGCTATGTGGCGCACTGCGATGCGGAGCAACTGGACTGGCTCACGGCGACGCTTGCGGCGACGCCGAGGTCGCAGCCCATCGTCGTCGTCTCGCACATTCCCATTCTGTCGCTGTGCGCGCTGACCTATTGGGGACCGCGCAAGCCCGAGACCATCGGCACCGAGACCACGATTCCCGCAGGTGAAATGCACACCGACGGCGTGATGCTGCACGACCTCTTCCGAAAGCACGGCGGCGTGAAACTGTGTCTGTCGGGGCATGTGCATCTTCTTGATCGATGCTCGTTGGATGGCATCACCTACATCTGCGACGGCGCCGTCAGCGGCGGCTGGTGGAAGGGCGATTGCCAAGGCGTGCCCGCGGGGTACGGGGTCATCGACCTCTTCCAGAACGGCACCTTCACGCACGAGTATGTGAACTACACATGGAAGGCGCAGGCGTGATGTGGGCAATGGCCAGAATCCACCGGCCCGCGCTCGTCGTAGTATTCGCGGCACTCACCATGCACTTTTCAGCTTGTGACAATCGAGTCGTGACGGCGCCGATCGCGGCCAATTCCCCGGCAACGGACATCCTGTCCATCCCCGCGCCAACCCTTGACGGCGGGATGACTGACCTGTCGGCGTACCGTGGCCAGGTCCTGCTCATTGTCAATGTGGCGAGTGAATGCGGCTACACCAAGCAGTATGCCGGGCTGCAGGAGTTGCACGACAAGTTCAAGGGACAGGGCGAGGGACAGGGCTTTTCGGTGATCGCATTCCCGTGCAACGACTTTGGCGGCCAGGAGCCTGGAGGGAAGACGGAGATTGCCGCGTGCGCCGCGAGGTTCAATGCAACCTTCCCCATCATGGGCAAGGTGCGAGTGAAGGCGGGTGAGATCGATGGCGCCAAACAGAGCGAGCTCTACGCCACGCTGGGCGACGCAACGGGTCAGCTGCCCGTCTGGAACTTCGGCAAGTACCTCATTGGCCGCGACGGCAAGCCCGTGGCGTTCTTCGGCACGGCCATCGACCCGATGAGCCCGGAAGTGGTGGCCGCGGTGGAGGGGGTAGTGGGGAATCGCGCAAGTTCCCCGACGAACTAACTCCCAGCGACGCCTCCGCGGCGAAGGACCTTGCGGGCGATGTGCGAACACTCCGCCGGTCCCAGTTCTTGTCGAGGTGCCGGCAGCTCGCACTCCCACACGACGACCACCTTCCAGCCCAGTGCGGCCAGCGCGGCCTGGGCACTGCGGTCGCGAGCACGGTTGCGTCGCAGCTTGGCAACCCACCACTCACGGTTGCGACGCGGGAGCGATGACTTGTCGCAGCCGATGTGTCGATGCCAAAAGCACCCGTGGACGAAGATCACCATCTTGTGGCGCGGCAGCACGATGTCGGGGCAGCCTGGAAGCGCGCGCACATTGAGCCGGAAGCGGAACCCCTCGCGGTGAAGTGCCGAAC
>JAQCEQ010000039.1 GCA_027618565.1 Planctomycetota bacterium
CGACGCGAAGACCTCGTGCCCCGGCAAGAACCTCCAGGGGCGTTGGACCGCGATCCGGGCGAAGGCCTGAGTCCGCGTGTCGCCGGCGTCGAACTGACACACCACTGAAACGTTCCCCCTACGAGCCGTCCGACCCAGGCTTCTCCGCCGCCCGCCGCTTGTGCTCTTCCCACGCCGCCCAGCGCTCGGCATCCTCAACGCGGCCGCGTTCGGCGCGCTCGTCGTCGGCATTGAGTTTGGAGGCGAACTTCTCGTCGGTCCGCTCCTGTCGACTGACCACGCGCCAGACGAACAGCCCCAGCACGATCATCGTGCCGGTCATCAGAATCAACGAGAAGGCGCCCAGCATCCCTTGAAGGCTACGCCGACGCAAGAGGGCTGTTCACTCACCGAAACGCGATGCGCTCGGCCTTGATGATGCATGCGCCGTTGGGATCGGTGGCCACCACCTCGCCCTCAACGACGATCACCTTGAGCGGCTCAAGCCCGTCCTGGCCTTGCGCGCCGAGGGGGAGCGGCTTGCCGTCGGCACCGTGGATCTCGATCATCGCGCTGTGGTTGCGGAGGTTGGTCTTGTCTTCACAGCAATAGTCCCACGGCTTGGCGCAGCCGTCGTCCATCGTCTCGTCGCAGCTCTTGAGTGAGAGGTCGATGATCGTGAATGCCGCGCGGCCCTCCACGAACGGCTTCTTGCTGCCGCCGATCTTGCCGACGAGCGTCACATGCGAGCCGGCCGTTGCGCCGTCTCGAGTCGCCTTGACAGACGCCGGCTCCGCGCCAATCGTGCCGACATCTACGACCAGGCCCGCGGGGAGGCCAGATGACACGGAGGGAGTCTCCGACCCCGCACCGTTTGGGGCGCCGGCGGTCGGAGTTGACGACGACTGGTCGCACGCCCACAGGGCGGCAGCGGTAAGCGAGAGCAAGGCTGTGGTGATGTGTCGAGTTGAGCTGGTCATGAGAGTCATGGCAATCCTTTCAGGTCGTGAGTCAGTGTCACTCCGCCCGCAGTGCCGTTGGGATGGGCGTGCGCAGGCAACGGAACGCGGGGAAGAGGGCGCCCAGGAGGCCGACCACGAGGCCGGCACCAAGCGCCGCGAGAACGGCTTGATGGTCCACATGCAGGGCAAACGAGCCCATGCTGAAACGAATGCTGGCGTCGCGCAGGAGCACAAGGCCGAGCCCAATCGCCAGCAGCGCGCCGGTGAGCGACGCCAGCAGCGACTCCTGCAGCATGCTGATCGCGATCGCCGTGCGCGAGTACCCAAGCGTCTGCAGCGATGCGGTCTCTCGGATTCGCGCGGCAAACGCGGCGTACATCGTGTTGAGGCCGCCGAGCAATCCGCCAAGCGCCACCAGCGCGGTGCTGACCAGGACCATCATCTGCACAGGGCGGAAGAACTGCCCCAGCGCGGCGTAGTAGTCCGCTTCGGTAATCGACACCAGCTCCAGGTCCGGTCGACGCTGCGCGAAGAGTTCCACATCTGCGGCCTCGGTGCCGGATCGTGGATCCAATGCCACCACGACGACGGACACCGAGACCCGCTGCGTCAGCACCAGCACATCCTGCAGCGGCATCCACACCTCGCCATCGATGATCGTGCCGGGTGCGGAAATCACGCCCACCACGGCGACGGCTCGACCGTCGATCGTGATCGACACAGGCTCGCCGCGCGCGACCTGCGCCGCAACCGTGGCGCCGTCCAGACCAATCCGCTCCAGCGCCGTCTCGCCGGCGGCCACTTCGTCGGCACCCTGCGCCGGCGCTCGACCCGCGATCAACCTTGCTTGCGGGTGCACGCTCCACGCCACGCCGGTGATGCCTCGCACCACGCCAAGGTCCGCGCTGGTGCCGCCGTCGTCCAAGACCTGGCCTTCACGCAGCACCGGGAGTGCCACATGCACCTCGCTGCTGGCCCACGACTGGCCAGCAACGGAGCGGATGCCGGAGATGCCGGCGATCGCCTCGCCCGCCGCGCCGCGCGGGACCTCGCTTCGCTCCAGGCTTTCCTCGCTGCCCGCACCGATGAGCAGCACATTCTCGGCAACGGCACTGGATCGGAAGGCCCGCGCCATGCCTGACACGAACGCTTCCCCAGTGAGCGCGAGCAACGCCACCAGGCACGACCCGCCCACGGCCAGCACCAGCCGCATCGGGCTTCGGCCCAAGTTTCGCGTGGCGTAGATGAAAGGAAGCAGTTTCATGTGTTCATGGTCCGGGCAGGCATCTGCCGGTCAGGCATTCCCATGTCAAGCCGTTCTCAATCCAGAGACGATGTCGCGTCGAGCTGCGTCGATGGCTGGATAGATGCCCGCCACCAAGCCAAGCACGGAGGCCAGCGCCAATCCGAGCAGCGCCAGCCACAGGTGCGGCTGGACTTCAATCGACACACCCTCCATCGTGAAGTTCAGGTTCGCGGCTCGCACCGCCAGCCACGCGCCGCCGGCACCCATCGCGCCGCCAACCATGCCCAGCGCCGACGCCTCGAGCAGCACCATCCAACCGACACTCCAGCCGGGGAAACCCAGCGTCTGCAGAATCGCGTGCTCCTTCACTCGATCTCGAACGCTCAGGATGATCGCGTTGGCCACCAGCGCAAAGACCGCGGCCAGGGCGCTCCATCCCACCAGGCTGGCGAAGCCGACCAGCGCCAGCACATCGTGCGCCGCGCGGGCCACGAATGCGCTCTCGGGTCGCGTCGCGGTGGGGAACTGGTCGTGCTGGAACCGTTCGTCGATGGCCTTCGCCACCGGCATCAGCTGCGCGGGGTTGTCAACGGTCACGTTGAACTGCGTGACGATGCCGCCCGTGCCTCCACGACTCGCAGTCTCCTGCAGGAACGGAAGGTGCACAAAGATCGCGTTTCGATCCTGCGCGTTGTCAGTGTCCACGATCCCCGCAACTTGCACGGAAATCCCGGCGGCCGTGAACGCATCGCCCACCTTGACGCCGCGACGCTTGGCCAAGCCGGCACCGACCAGCCCGGAGTCGGTGCGCCGAGCCCATTCCCGAGCGCTGCCGTCGGTTATTCGACCTTCCTTGAGGACCGATTCCTCCAGCGCCTCCGCAGGCACGCCGCGGAAGGTCACGATGTCCAGGCTGGCGCGGCAGTTGCTCACGATGATCTTGATGGGCACCACGCTGCGGACGCCGGGGATGTCGCGGATCGCGCGCTCGTATGACTGCGGGATCTGGCTGGTGAACGGGCAGAATCGATTCTCCCGATAGACCACCAGTCGAGTCTCGCCGGCGCCCGCCTGCGTGGCCTCATTCACGCCATTGCGCATCGTCTCGACGAAGCAGAACAAGAATGTGGCGACCGCGATGCCCATCACGGTGAGCAGCGTGCGCGCGGGCCGTCGCACCAGTGATCGCCAGACATGCGGAATCGTGCGGAGGAAAATCATGCGCGGGCTCCCGTGGTGTGACCGGCCATCGGCGCATGCCCCAGATCATCCACGATCTCGCCCTTGTCCAGATAGACCAGCCGATCGGCGTGGTGCGCCGTCTTGAGGTCATGCGTCACCATGACGACCGTCTGGTTCAGTTCGCGGTGGAGTCGTCCCAGCAATTCCATCACGCTCGCCGCGCTCTCGCGATCCAGGTCGCCGGTCGGTTCGTCCGCCAGCAAGAGCGTGGGCTGCGTGATCAGCGCGCGCGCGATCGCGACGCGCTGTTCCTGTCCGCCGCTCAGCTGCCGCGGCGTGTGCGAGGCTCGATCCGCCAGGCCGACCTGCGCCAGGGCCTCGCTCACGCGACGGTGGCGCTCGCGCCGCGAGAGGTCGTGGAGCAAGAGCGGCAGTTCCACATTCTCGTACGCGGTCAAGACCGGCACCAGGTTGTAGAGCTGGAAGATGTAGCCCACGCTGCGCGCACGCCACGCCGCAAGGGCGCCGCGCGAGAGTCCCGAGATGTCCTTGCCGTCCACGCGGAGTTCCCCGGCGGTGGGGCGGTCGATCCCAGCGAGCAAGTTGAGGAGCGTGGTCTTCCCCGAGCCGCTGGGACCCATCAGCGCCACGAACGAGCCCCGCTCGATGTCCAGGTTGACATGGTCCAGCGTGCGGATGCGTTCCTCGCCGCGCGTGTAGTCCTTGATGAGTTGTCGAGCTTCAATGAGCGCCATTGGCGCCTCCGTTCAAAATGTGGGGTGGCGCTGCGGCGCCCGACGGTGGGGTTGCGTTCGCCGGAGGAGTGGCGGAAGAAGTTCCATGCGGGCGCGCTGCGCCACCATCGGGTTCCGCGCGGGTGGTGATGCGAATTCGAGATCCATCGGCAATCGCCGAGTGCGGGCGGAAGTCGACCAGCGCGTCGCCGGGGACCAGTCCCGCAAAGACGGGAATCCACCCGTCCGGTCGAGCGTTGCCGACGGAGACTTGGACGGAGTGAGCGATGCCGACTCCGTCCTCCACATCTCGCGCCACAAGTGCGGTGCGCTCGGGTCCATCGCCGGCGAGGAGAGCCTCAGGCGCGTAGACCCAGTCGCTCCCGCCGGCACCGGCCGGCCCGCCTCCCGCGCCGCCGGCACCATGTTCGGCACCCGCATGGAACACCTCCATCGGAATCACTTTGCAGCGCACCAGCATGTCGGGGCGGAGCACGGGATCGGGATCGGCGATTTCCACCTTGGCCTCCACCGTGTTCTTGGCGGTGTCCGCCTGGCTCACGAACCGCTTGAGGATTCCATGGAAGACGCGGTCAGGCATGGCATCCACGGTGATCTCCACCGGGAGGCCGATCTGGACTCGACCCATGTCTGCGTTGGGGATGTCGGCGCGGACTTGCAGCTTGTCTGGCTGGTAGAGGTGCACCACATGCGGCGCGTGCTCCATGCCGCCCACCACCGAGCCGGGCGCAGCCAGCACCCGGATGATCACGCCATCCACCGGCGAGCGGACCGTCATCCGATCCAGCGCCAGGTCGGCGCGGCGGCGCTTGGCATCGGCGGCACCCAGCTGTCCCATCAGCTTGTCGCGTCGAGCGGCCAACATCACCAGCTCGTTGGCGCTGACCGCGTCGGTCCCAGCCAGCCGCGACTTTCTCGCCAGCGTGTCATTGGCCTCTGACAGTTCCGCGCGGATCATTTCCATCTCGGCATCCGCGGCGTCCACCTCAATGTGCGCCTCTTCATCGATGAGCTTCACGAGCACCTGGCCGGACTTCACCTTCTGTCCCTCCAGCACCAGGACTTCCTTCACGACACCAGGTTCCAGGGCCGTCGCGTAGATCGGAAGTGGGCTTGGCTCGATCCACCCAGCCGCTTGGACGGTGCCTGCGGTGGGGCTGCGATGGGATCGCGGATGTTCCGCGGAGGGACCTTGCGCGGCGCCCGCCGGCGCGGGCCGCAGCACCACCGGCACCACATCCACGCGCGTGGCCGGCGCGAGTTGCCGCCAACTCACGAACAGGATGAGTGCAGCGGCGATGCCGATGATCGCGACGGGCAGGCCAACACGCGTGCCAAGGTGCTTGCGGGGCGTGGCGATGGCGCTGGCATCGAAACGAGGGTCGTGCGAGGTGGTCGATTGAGTTGAAGCACTCATGGCATGATCTCCATAGATTGCGCGCTTGATCCCGCGCGGCGAGGGCCGAGGGTGCTCGCGGCGATGGCGGCTCCCGACGAGGTGCCGACCTTCGTCCCTAGGCGGGCTCGTTCGATGTCGATCCTGGCGAGGGCCTCGGCGGCGCGTGCGCTGGTCAGTGCCGTCAAGTCAAGGTCGCGTGCGATGAGGCCTTGCAGTGCGGTCATTGGAGGGGTGAGTCCCTCAGACACATCACGCTCGTCGGCGGCCGCCGCGAGCGAAGAAGCGGCGCTGGCAGCCTCGGCCGCGGCAACGCCGCCCCGCGTGGCACCAAATCGTGCTCCAGCCCGCCGCAACCGAGCGACGACATCCTGTCGCGCGGCTTCGGCGTCCAGCCGTGCCGCGTCCAGTTCAGCCTTTGCCACGGCGATGGCGGGGGAGCCATCGTCAAAGATGGGCAGCTCGATGGAGAGCCCGAACATCCAGGCGGAATCCCCCGCCATGTCCCGTTCCCGGCCGGCGGACAGGGAGACACTGTCCCAGCGGCTGGCCTCGTCCAGGCCCAGTCGCGCGGCTGCCGACTCCACGCGCGCCTTCGCGGCGAGAATTGAGAGGTTGGCGTCCAGCTGCGCGGCGTCGCGGCAGAGCGCTTCCGCATCGGGCAGCCTGGCGTCGTACAGCGGAGTGACTTCAACCGGGACCGAGAGCGATGGCAAGGCGGCATCGGATGCGCCCATGAGCCGGAGCAGTGTGACCTGCGCCTCCACGGCCTGTGCGTCGATCGACGCCGCTCGAGCTTCCAGTCCAGCCCGCATCGCGATCGGTTCGGCAAGGTCGCTCGCGGGTCGCAAGCCGGCACCCACCGTGTGGTGGATGGCCGCTTCGACGCGACGCGCGTGGGCCAGCGTTGCATCCGTGAGTCGCGCCACTTCGATGGCGGTCCACGCCGTGATGTATTGGGCACGAGCGTCGAGCGCCGCGGACACCAGCGCAGCGGCGACATCCATCGTCGCGGCGCGAAGGTCAGCCGTCGCAATGGCCTCGCGTCGCTCCAGTGTCCACAGGAATGAAAGTTGCTGCGCCACCATCAGTCCGTATGGCGCCACACCCATGTCTCCCAGCGGCACGCCACCGATGAGGTCCAGCATGGGATTGGGGAGCCTGCTCGCCTGGTCCACTCGCGCGGTTGCGGCATCAAGCCGCGCGAGCGCAGCTCGCACTGCCGGGTCCTGGGAGAGCGCGTCCGCGATCGCGGCTTCCATCGTGAGTGGCGTGCCCGGCGTCCAGGCCTGCGAGGCCAGAGCCGGCGCAAGCGTGGCAGCGTCGCGGTCCAGGCGCGAGGCGGCCAAGGAGACCGCATCGTGTCGCGCGGGCGGGGTGGGAGTGGTATTGCACGCAAAGAGCAGCAAGGCTGAACTGGCGAGCAGAGTCGCGCCGGCCATCACCGCGCCACCGAGCGCAGGGGCAGGTTCACGGCACTTCGGGTTGTATCGAAACGGTTCCATCTGACAATCGACTCCTGGTCCAAAGCGAACACGCCGCGCTGCGACCATCGCAGCAGCGGTCATCACCTCGGTCCAGAAGTCAGATCAGTCGACGGTTGGATCGATCCAGCGTGGCCCGGCCAGCGGGTCGATCCGGCGGAGCGTGGGGCCACGGCGTTGGAGTGGTCTCAGGGCCTGGGGCGGAGGCGAGTATCTCCGCGGTCTCGTAGGGCAGCACAGCCACCAGCGAAAGCGCCGGAATCTCGACATCGTGCTGGATCGTCTGCGCCTTGATGAGCGTAAGCCCGCAGAGGCATCCCTCAGGCGCGGGTTGAGTGTCAGGGCCGGGGGACGGGTCAGATGAATCCTGCTCGTGGCAGCAGCAGTGGTGCGGAGAGGACTCCACCTCGGATCCCCTCGCGTCCTCGGCCGTCCCGCAGGCACCCGTGGCCAGGATCGCATGCACACGGCAACAGCACAACTGCATCGCGATCGCGACGAGCAGCACGAGCAGGCGGTGGGCAAGAGAGGGTCGCATGGGAAAGACGCGGTCTACAAAGTATGGCAGAGGCGGAGCGGTCTGTCGAGTAATGCTTCACGCTTTGTCCAAGATCAGGCGCAGCAACTGGTCTTATCGGTCACCTGAAACGCGGGTTCAGGGAATCGACCCGGATCTCCTTGAACGCGGTAAGGTGAGCCCTCCACATAGCCACCACGCAGGCGCATCAGCGACAACCGCGCGTATGCGGCGATCGAGTGGAACCGGGACTTCAAGGAACTTTCGAAGTGGTTCTACTTTTCTCGCGCGGAGTGGGAACTGGACCAACTGCAGGCGTGGAACCAGCGCGTCGGCGCGTACCTCGGCGCGGGCTACCAACTGGTGGAGGACGAAGACTGGCACGCCACCGAGCATTCGCATCCGTAGACTCCGCCGCGTGCTGCCAGATCACCAGTACGACGCCATTCGATTCGAGGAGTTCTGTTCGACGGTGTTGAAGCCGTTGGCGTTCCGCGCGTCGATGCCATTGGAAGTCCAGTCCGTCGCGGTCGCCGGCCGCGTCTCGCTCGCCGAGGCCGTGGAGGCACTTCGCGCGCGACCCGAATCGGTGAGCCTTGGGTTCCGGTGGGGACCAGTGTGGTCCACCAGATGGTTTCGGCTCTTCGGTTCGATTCCCGCAGCGTGGTCCGGGGAGCGCGTCGTCCTGCGTTTTTCATCCGGAACCGAGGCCGCGCTCTGGCACGACGGCCGTCCATTCGCCGGCTTTGATCCGTACCACGATCTGGCGCCGGTGGTGCCGACGCGTTGGAGCGACGCGGCGCGTGCGCGCGGAGGAGAAGGTGTTGACCTGGTGATCGAGGCCGCCTGCAACTTGCCGCTTGGTGCCACCACCTTCTGGTGGGACCAGCCGGAGATGCAGGCCAGGTGGCGCGAGGAGAGTCCCGGTCGTCTGGAGCGAGCCGAACTGGCCACGCTTGACGAGCGCGCGTGGCAATTCGCGGAGCGATTCGATGCATTGCGCCGGCTGCTGTGGACGCTTCCCGCCGGTTCCGCCCGGTCCAATGAATTGCGTCACGGCCTGCGCGCCATCGTCAACGCGATTCCTGCGTTGCCAGCCGCATCCGCGCGCCTGGCGATCGACTCGCAGTGGGAGCCGCTGCACGCTTTGGCGAGAGGGCACGCGGGCGCGGTGGGGAGTGACGGCCTGCACTGCACGGCCATCGGCCACGCCCACATCGACACCGCCTGGCTCTGGCGCATCGACGAATCCCGCCGCAAGTGTGCGCGGACCTTTGCCACGGCGCTTCGCCACATGGAGCGATTCCCGAAGTTCACCTTCCTGTGCTCGCAAGCGCAGCAGTATGCGTTCATCGAGGAGGAGCACCCGGCGCTCTTTGAGGAGATTCGCGCCGCGGTGGAAGCCGGGCGGTGGGAGCCCAACGGCGCGATGTGGATCGAGCCCGACTGCTCCAGCCCAAGCGGCGAGTCGTTCATCCGGCAGATCGAGCACGGCACCCGGTACTGGCGCGAGCGATTTGGCAACGCGGCGCCGCAGCGATTCCTCTATCTCCCCGACACCTTCGGTTTCCCCGCGTGCCTTCCGCAGATCTGCCGGCTGGGTGGGCTGGACACCTTCATGACCAACAAGATCGCGTGGAATGACACCAATCGATTCCCGCATGTCAACTTCCAGTGGCGCGGGCTGGATGGCACGGACGTCCTCACCCACCTCACGCCCGGGCACAACTACAACTCCGAACTGGACAGCAAGGACATCATCGCGGGCGCGGGGATCATCGAGAGTGCCGACGCAGGTCGAGTGCGCGACTGGCTGCAACCCTTCGGTTGGGGCGACGGCGGAGGGGGGCCTGATCCAACGCAGATCGAGCGCGCGGAGCTGTTTGCCGAGTGTTCCGGCGTGCCACGCACGACACTTGGCCGCGCGGACTCCTTGTGCGATCGCCTCCACGCCTGCGCCAACGCACTGAGCCGCACCGCCACGCCGCTTCCGGTGTGGGATGGCGACCTCTACCTGGAGGCGCACCGCGGCACCTTCACCAGCCAGCGGTGGGTCAAGCAGGCCAATCGCAAGGCGGAGCGACTGCTGCGCCGTGTCGAGATGCTGGCCGTCATGAGTGCGCTGCGCGGGGAATCGCTCGCGGCGCTGCTTGCCGAGCTGGACGCCCTGTGGAAGACCACGCTCCTGCACCAGTTCCACGACATTCTCCCCGGCTCCTCCATCGGCGAGGTCTACGACGATGCCAAGCGCGAGATGACTCGGGTGCTGGACCGACTGGACCTCCTGGAGATCGACGGACTCCGCCGCATTCGCCGCCTCCTGGATGTACGCGACGGCGAGCGTGTCGTCTTCAACTCCGCCAGCGTGGCGGACGAGAGCGAGGGTCTCATCGACGACGGGACGCCTGTGCCACCCTGCGCCGTGAGTCCGGTGTCCCCCGCGATTGGTGTCGATGTCGAGCCCGTGCGCGCGGATGCGGCGGCTCGGACGCTTGACAACGGCATCATGCGCATCGAACTTGACGCGGCCGGGCGCGTTCGTGCGATGGAGAACCTCCTGACGGAGGCCGCCGTCGGTGCGCTGTCGCCCGTGGACGCGGGGCCTCTCAATCAACTCATGCTCTTTGAGGATCGACCCCGTCGATGGGAAGCCTGGGACACCGACCGCGACTACCGGGACAAGCCGACGCTGATCGATGATGCGGTCGCGTGCGAACCGGTCGCGACCGAGGAGTGCGAGAAGGACGGCGCGCCTCCCGGGACGCTGGGACTGGTGGTCAGGCGATCAATCGGCCAGCGCAGCGTGATCGAGCAGCGATACGAGCTGAGTCCCAACGAGTCGATGGTCCGCATTCGGACTCGGGTGGAGTGGCACGAGGAACGCACGCTCCTCCGCGCGGAGTTCCCGACGGGCATCCGCGCGCGCGCGGCTCGCGTGGGGACGCAGTTCGGGTTCCTGGAGCATGCGACCCATCGCAACACCAGCTGGGATCGCGCGCGCTTTGAGATTCCCGGCCACGATTGGATGGAGGTGAGCGAGGATGGCGTGGGGCTGGCGGTGCTGGATGATGGCATCGTGGGGCGGAGCGTGGACGGAGGCACGATGGGCCTGAGCCTTCTCAAGAGCCCCAACTTCCCCGATGCCAATGCCGACCGCGGCGAGCATCGATTCACCTACGCGCTCCTGGTGACCGACGGCCGCGCGCACCTGGGTCCCGAGCGACTTGGCTCCGCCATCGCCCACGCGGATCGGCTCAACAACCCTTTGTGTATTGGTGTCGTGTCGGGTGGCGCGGGGAGCGAAGTGGTCGGCAGCACCTGCCCACGGATCCTGGCTCCCGTGCGCATCCAGCTCTCCGGCACGAAGCACGACGACACCGATCACCCCTACGAAATCTCGGCGATCAAGCCCGCGGGCGACGCGTCCGGTGATGTCATCGTGCGGCTGGTGGAGCGATTCGGGTCGCGCGGGGAACATCGACTCGCGTTCGGATTCGCCGCCGCACAGGTGCATGTGTGCGACCTGCACGAGTCGCCCCAGCTGGAACTGGAGCTGGAGGACAACGGCGTGGAACTCTCGCTGGCGCCATTCGAGATCCTGTCGCTCAGAGTGGCGCGCGCGTAACCTCGACCGATGCATCTGGCGACGATTGACTGGCTCATCATCGCCGGATTCGTGACCGTCCTGGTGGTCGGAGCGCTGGCCACTCGCGCCTACGCGCAGACGGTCGCCGGATTCCTCTCCGCCAACCGGTGCGCGGGCCGCTACCTCATGACGGTCGCCTTCAACATGGCGCAAGTGGGCGTCATTACGCTGGTGTGGTATTTCCAGGTGGGTTACGACGTGGGGTACACGCAGATGTGGTGGGGCTACCTGGAAGGTCCCGCCATGATCATCCTGGCCGTCACGGGCTGGGTCATGTATCGATTCCGCGAGACGCGCGCGCTCACGCTGGCGCAGTTCTTCGAGATGCGCTACTCCAAGAGATTCCGGGTCTTTTCCGGCATCGTGGCGTTCGTGTCGGGCATCGTCAACTACGCGATCTTCCCCGGCGTCACCGCGCGGTTCTTCATGGCGATCTGCGGGTTCCCGGAGGCCGTGTCGATTGGCGGCGCACTCGTGCCGATCTTCCCACTGGTGATGTTCGTGCTGCTCGGGCTGGCGCTCTTCATGGTGTTTGCCGGGGGGCAAGTGGCCGTCATCGTCACGGACTTCTTGCAGGGAGTGTTTGCCAATACCGTCTTCGTGTTCCTCTGCTTCTATCTCCTGTGGCGATTTGACTGGGTCGATCTCTCCTCCACCATGCTCGCGATGCCACAAGGCACCAGCATGGTGAACCCGCTGGGCCTGGAGGCGGAGAAGAATTTCAATGTTGTCTACTGGCTCATCAGCGCGTTCACGCTCTTCTATGCGTGCCGCGCGTGGCAGGGCGATCAGGGCTACAACTCGGCGGCGAGCAGCCCGCACGAGGCCCGCATGGCGCAACTGCTCGCCGGCTGGCGCTGGAGGGTGCTCATGCTGGTCACGATCATTGTGCCACTCGCGGTGCGATGCTTCCTTACCAGCCCCGAGCACGCGGACGCCGCGGCGACGGTCCACGACGTGCTCGCGGCGCAGCCCACCGATGCACTCAAGGCAGAGTTGCGCACGCCGCTGGCGTTGGCGGCGATGCTGCCGGCGGGAATCCTTGGGCTGGTGGTCGCCGCGATGCTTGGTGCCGCTGTGAGCACCGACAACACGTACCTCCATTCGTGGGGCGCGATTTTTGTGCAGGATGTGGTGCTGCCACTGCGGGGAAAGCCGCTCTCGAGGAAGGCACACTTGCTTCTCTTGAAGTTGGCGATCCTTGGCGTGGCAGTCTTTGCGTTTCTCTTCTCGCTCCTCTACGAACCAACGCAGTACATCGCGATGTTCGCGGCGCTGAGCGCGACCGTGTTCGTGGGCGGCGCCGGCTGCGCGATCATCGGCGGGCTCTACTGGCGGCGCGGGTCCACGCAGGCCGCGTGGGGTGCCATGCTCACCGGCATGGGGCTGAGTGCGCTGGCGTTTGGGGTGTTCCAGCTCTCAGCGGAGCGAGTGGGAGAGTGGGAAGCGTCGCAGGGCTGGGGCGGTGCGCTTTCCTCGCTCGGCAGTGCCATCGCCTGGCTGCAGGCAAACACCACCGGGCAGGTACTTTCCTTCTTTGCCATGGCCGTGAGCATCGTGGTCTATGTCGGTGTGAGCCTCTTTGGGCCACGCACCAACGCCAACCTGGACGAAGTGCTTCACCGCGGGAAGTATCGGCCCCCTGAAGCACACACAGAGGCTGAGCCCTCAGAGTCTCCGCCGCGCCGTTTCCGCGCTCTGATGGAAAAGCTGGGCTTTGACCGTGAGTACCGCGGGTGGGATCGACCCATCGCTTATGTCACCGTGGGGTGGCCGTTCTTCTTCACGCTGTTGTTCGTGGTGGGCACCGCGTACGCGTACTGGCGCACGTCGTCGGGCGACCCTATCTCAGATGCTGCGTGGAGCGACTGGTGGCATTGGTGGACCTGGTTCGTGCTTTGGGTGAGCGTGGGAATCGTGGCGTGGTTCTCCATCGGTGGCTTCCTGGACCTGCGGAAGATGTTTCGGGTCCTGCGGCAGTCGCGGGGTGACGACACCGACGATGGCCGCGTGGAGGGGGAGTGAGGTCAGGATCCCTTGGGGGATCGGTCGCCCGCCCTGCACGGGTTTCCGGAATCCTCCGTTTTCCCACTTGCGCGGCGCGGGCGGAATCGCCGAAAGTGCTAAGGTGGAGTCAGTGGGGTGGCTCGCTGGTGCGGGCTGCCGAGCAGTGGTCTCCGAAAGGAGGTTCTCATGCCAGCGTCCAGTGTCGCGCACAAGTCTGGGGAAGTGCTGTATCGATTCCGTTCCGGGGGCTCATTGTCCGAATGGATGACCGCTGACCAGCTCAAGGCGTGCGCCTCGGCAGGAAAGCTCACAAGGTCGTGCTCCATCCAGCAGGCTGGAAAGGAGGCCTGGTGTCCCGCCGAGCGAGTGTCGGGGCTCTTCGACCGGCCCGCGCCGGCAATCGTGCCTGTGGCTGATGATGTTGCTGGTGAGGATGTCGACTCAGGTTCGGGCGGTGCTCCCGGTGCGTCGCCTGTGGCGGGCGAGAACGGAGGAGGTACTGCCGGAGCCGCGCATGCTGCTCGCATCGGCGAGAGCATCCACCATGTGCTCAGCCGGGCGCTCTTGCAGAAGGTGCATGTCATCGCGCCGGATTGGGACGAGCCGCATGATGCGGTGCTGGCCGGCGTCATGTCCGATGGGCTGGCGCTGGAGTTTGAGGAGTCCGGCACGGTTATCTATGTGCCGTGGATCCATGTGCGGGCGGTGGCCGCGACGAGCGCGGTGGCACACTCGACGGCGCGGATTCGCGACCGCCGCGGGCTGACCATTGATGTGGATCGGATTCCGACCGCGGCGTTTTTTCCGCAGTAGCGCGACTGCGCAAAACCCATTCGGAGCAGCCCGCCTGCTTGCTGAACCGCGGCACCCGCACCTCCTGAGGCTCCTCGTGGGATCATGCGCGGATGCTCCGCACCGTGCTTTCGCTTGCGTCCAATGAGCCCGCTCGACGCTGGGGATTTCGGACCGCGGGAGGTGAGGGGCTTGCTGCAATGGAGGACCGCCCGGGGAACAGGCGCATCGAGGCAACGGTTCCAGGCTGCGTGCACCTGGACCTGATCCGCGCTGGTGTCATCGAAGACCCGGACATCGGCGACGCGGAGCTGCGGCAGATGTGGGTGGGGAGGACGGAGTGGATCTGTGCCACCACATTCGATGTCCCCGCCGAGTTCCTGCGCCGCGAACGAATCGAGTTGGTGCTTGACGAAGTGGACGGGACCGGCGAGGCGTGGCTCAACGGCAGCAGCCTTGGCGTGATGGAGAGCCGGTGGTTCCCGCATCGGTTCGAGGTGTCGCGCACGGGCACGGGCACCGGGACGCGCACGGACCACTCTTCGCGCCGCCGGCAACAGCCTGGGCGTGCACTTTCGCGCGCCGGTCACCGAGGTGGAACGCCTCGCGCGCGAGCTTGGTGATCGACCCGTCAATGGGGACTGGACGCCGTATGTGTTCCAGCGACGCGCGGCGTGCAACTTTGGCTGGGACTGGGGGCCCAAGGTGGCCACGGCGGGATTGCGTGCGGCGCCGCGGCTTGAGGCGTGGGACGGCGCGCGACTTGCGGCGGTGCGACCGGTGGTGCGCGTGTGCACCGCGGCGGAGGCGATCGTGGATGTCTGCGTGGATGTGGAGCTGGCGGAGTCCGCGGCGCGGCAGGAATCGTGCGTGTCGTGCCGGTTGGAACTGGACGATGGTCGAGTGATTGAAGGCGCTGCGTTGCACACCGCCGCGCGGGCGGGTCGCGCGACGATGGTGGTCGTGCTCGTCGTGCCCAACCCGCCCAGGTGGTGGCCTCGCGGCGAGGGGGCGCAGCGGCTGCATGCGCTGTCGGTGTCGCTGTCGTGCGGCGCGCACGGTGAGACGGATCGATGGTCGCGGAGAATCGGGCTGCGCACGGTTGCGCTGGTCACGGAACGCGACGGTCAGGCGGCGTTTCTCATTCGGGTGAACGGTCGGGACATTTTCATCAAGGGCGCCAACTGGATCCCCGAGGGGCTGTTCCAGGGTCCGGGCGTGGAAGGCGCCGTCGAGGAGCGGCTGGTGCAGGCGTGCGATGCCAACCTCAACGCACTTCGCGTCTGGGGCGGAGGTGCGTACGAGCGCGATCGCTTCTATGAGCGCTGCGACGAGCTGGGACTGTTGCTCTGGCACGACTTCATGTTCGCCTGCGCCACCTACCCGGAGGAGGGTCGATTCCCCGCGCTGGTGGAAGCCGAGGCGCGCCACCAGGTCGCGCGACTCATGCACCACCCATCGATCATGCTGTGGTGCGGCGGCAACGAGAATGTCTGGGGCTGGTTCGGCTGGGGCTGGAAGGAGCGGCTGCGCGAGGGGCAATCGTGGGGATGGAAGTACTGGGGATCGACCCTTCCAAGTGTGTGCGCCGAACTGGACCCGAGCCGGCCATACTGGATCGATTCGCCCTGGAGCGGATCGCTGGATCGATTTCCAAATGACCGCAGTGTGGGTGACTGCCACCTGTGGGATGTGGCGCTGGAGCAGTACCGCGCTGGTGTCGCGCCACTCTTCGTGAGCGAGTTTGGATGCCAGGGCTATCCCAACTGGGAGACGCTGCAAGAACGGCTCGGCGGTCGGGCGGAGTTCCTATCGCTCCCGTCGGCCGAGTTAGCCAGGAGGCAGCAGGGCACTGGCGGCGACGCACCGTTCATCGACGCGCACTTTGTGGGGCGGTTCTCGGGTGCACCCTCGACCCAAGAAGAGCGCGTGCGGTGGAGCCAACTGGTGCAGGCCTACGCCGTGAAGACCGGCATCGTGTGGTGGCGGCTCTCGCGGCCTCGGTGCATGGGCGCGATCGTGTGGATGTTCAATGATGCGTGGGCTGGGCCAAGCCAGTCGGCGATCGATGTCGCGGGACGGCCCAAGCCGATGTACTTCGAGCTTCGCGATGCGTGCGCGCCGCGGCGGCTGTGGATCGTGCCGATGGCCGGGCCGGACGGCGCCGCGACGGATCGGCTGGCGGTGCGCGGCGTGAACGACCTGCCTGAAGAATGGCGGGGGCACTGCGAGTTGACGGTGGAGGCTGGGGGCGAGGTGGTGCACTCCGAGCGCCTCGCGTTCTCGATCGCCCCAGCCAGTGCGGGGATGGTCGCGCCGCTGGACGAGATCCTGGATGGCCAGCTGCTGAGTGCGATCCAGTCCGGTGCCGCGACGGTTCGGTGCGAAACTGCGGAGGGGGTCGATGCCTGGCCCGCCGCGGTGGCTCTCCGGACCTGACCCACGAGGATCGGTCAGATATTCCCTTCGCAAGGGTATCTGGTGGCAATGCTCGGGGTGGGTGCGGAAGTTTGGCTTCACTTCGGGCAAGGTCTCAG
>JAQCEQ010000040.1 GCA_027618565.1 Planctomycetota bacterium
CCCAGTGTTCCAGTTGTTGCAAGTGTAGTGCGAGTCCTTGCCAAGTCAAACAGAACCACGGGGGAAACAATCCGCCGGAACTGGCCTTCATTCGGGGTCCCAGCATTCTTCCCCACAATTTCGACTCCAGCGCCATTCAGCAGATCAGTCACGCGGCCATGCTGGCTGGAGGCGCCGCAGGCACTGCGTGCGCATCCGACCACGCCTTCAGCCAGCCGTTCACCTTTTCGAGGGTCCCCAGCCCGGATGGCTTGCCGGGTGTGCCAAGGATTGGCGGCTTGCCGGACTCGTCCGACGTCCCTTGCTCCTTCGCTTCCCTCGCCTTCTCCGCCACATTCACCGTCACGCGCTTGCGAACTTCGGGGAGTTCGCCAGGCTCCAGCATGGATGCGCCCGCCAACGCAGGACTCTCGGGCCATTCTTCTCCTTGGGGAAGCGAGGCGCACGTGTGGCTTCCCGCATCCATCACCTCCCCCACATAGTCCCAGTACGCATCCTCGGTTGGCGGAAATCGCCCATCATGCTCGCTGGCGTAGCACAGCAGGAGCCACGCCGCGGACTGGAGGCACTCGTCGGTGATCTTGGCCTGACGCCTGGTCTCCGCCACCACGCCGCCAGCCCACACGAACGCCGCCGCGCACAGTGCGAGGAATCCGATCACGATGGCAGCCTTGCCGGCGCGAGGTGACATCACCACGAGCGAGCCCCCGGCGACTTCAGTCGGAGCGGCAGGGTCCCACTCACGACGCCATCCCGGAGAACGCGATGCGCTCGCGCTTGCGGCGCGGATCACACTCCGGAACGGCCGAAAGGAGCGCCTGCGTGTACGGGTGCTGCGGCCGGTGGATGATGGAGTCGCGGTCGCCCTCTTCCACGATGCGGCCCTTCCACATGACGGCGATCCGATCGCAGATGTGGTGGATTACCGCCATGTCGTGGCTGATGAAGAGGTACGAGAGGCTGAACTCGTCCTGCAGGTCAGACAGCAGGTTGAGTATTTGGCTCTGCACGCTCACATCCAGTGCGCTGGTGGGCTCGTCGCACACGATGAGTTTGGGCTCCAGTGCGAGCGCGCGCGCAATGCCGATGCGCTGGCGCTGGCCGCCGGAGAACTCGTGCGGATATCGATCCGCCGCGCCAGCCCACAGTCCGCAGCGCACCAAGAGCGATTCCACGCGCTCTTGCAGTTCGTCGCCGGTGGCCAGGCCGTGGACCTCGATCGGTTCGCCGATGATGGAGCCCACGCGCATGCGCGGGTTGAGGCTGCCACCGGGGTCTTGGAAGATGATCTGCATCTGGCGACGCATCGCGCGCAGACTGGCGGCGGGCAGTGTGTAGACATCGCGACCGTCAAAGGTCACGGTGCCCGCCTGGGCTTCGATGAGTTTCAGGATGGCGCGGCCGGCGGTCGTCTTGCCGCAGCCGGACTCGCCCACCAGTCCAAGGGTCTCACCTCGGTTGATGTGGAACGAGATTCCGTCCACCGCCTTGAACACGCCTACTTGCCGCTGCAGCAATCCCTTCTTGATGGGGAAATGCACCGCGAGGTCGCGGACGTCGAGGAGGGGGCTTGTGTCCTTGGTCTCATCCATTGGAGCGGGGCCGGGACCGTGCAGGCTACTCTGGCTTGAGCACGACTTCCACCGTGCCGCGCTCGCCATTGGGTCGCACCCAACCCAACGGGACGGGCACCGACTGGAATCGCCTCACCTGCCCACGGATGCGCGCGAGTCGAACATAGAGCTCTTCCACATTGCGCACGGGTGAATCAGCGACCGACACGATCACGGCATCGGCCGGAACGAGTTCGCTCCACTGGCTGTTGGCGTCCACGCGAGACGCGCGCACGCCGCGGACGGTGCCGCTGGGGCCGGCTTCGACGAAGGTCTCGCACTCCTTGAGCCCCGTCGCCGCCAGATCGCGGGCGATGTGCGGAACATTGAGGTCAGCGGAGCGCCTTTCCAGGGTCACTTCCATCGGCGTGACCTTGCCATCGCGCCACACGTGCACGGCGATCGTCTCCCCAGGTCGATGCGTGGCAATCAGCGCGGGAATCTGCGCGCTCTCCGCCACCTCCACACCGCCAAAGGTGACGATGACATCGCCGGGCTGCAGGCCGGCCGTCGCGGCGGGCGAATGCAATTCCACTCGATTGACCAGCGCGCCGTCGGCTTCCTTGTAGTCGTCGCGCACATGACGGTACGCATCGCCAAACTGCGGGTCGCGCAACTGCGCGCGCTGGATGAACCCGACCGGCTGCACGCTCACGCCCAGGTACCCCTTGGCCACTTCTCCCGAGGAGATGAGTTGCGGGACGACCAGCTCGATGATGTCCATCGGGATCGCCAGCCCCACGCCGGAAAAACTCCCCGGCCCCATCTGGTCGCCGGCGCCTGACGCGATGGCCGTGTTCATGCCGATGACTCGGCCCTCCACATCGGTGAGCGGGCCGCCGGAATTGCCGGGATTGATCGCGGCATCCACCTGCACGAAGTTCTCAAGTTCCATTCCCGGGAGCCCCGAGACTCGCCCCAACCCCGACACGATGCCCGCGCTCATGGAGAAGCGGAAATCAAACGGGCTGCCGAAGGCGAAACACATTTGGCCTTGCTCGGCGGGAGCGGACTGGCGCTTGGCGGCGATCCACTCACCTTTCCCGCCGTCCACGCGAAGCACGGCGACATCGGACTGCAAGTCGGCGCCGATCACCTCGGCGTCAAAGAGCTGCCCACGCCAGTCCTGCACCTGCAGTCGCGACGCGCCGTCGATCACATGCGCGTTGGTGACGATGTGCCCCTTCTCATCCCACACCCAGCCAGAGCCGCTGCTGCCAAAGGTGCCGCGCCAGCCTGGCACCTGCATCTCGGCGCTCACATAGACGACTGAGGGCTCGACCGTCTTGGCCAAGTCGCGCAACTCGCCGTCGAGTGACTTGAGCACGCCCGACGACTGCAACCTCCCCGCCGCCAACTCCACATCGCGTCGCGAGCGAGCCGCGTCCTGTCGGTCGGCGATGGCGGGCGCAATGAAGAATGCGCCGGCGGATGTGGCAATCGCGGCAGCAGCGACGACGAGGGTGGATCGATTGTCCATGGGGGTAACCAAGTGATAACCGAGTGATACGAAGACTCAGGCGTATCGGTGCAAAAAACAGCGCCGCGCGAGCGCTATCGATCCCCAGCGTGACAGAAATGCAACGGTGTTATCGGACTATCTGGCGGTGCGGATTTGGGTCGCCTCAAAAACCACCCGCTCCGACTCCGGCATCACATAAGGATGCTCGCCAAGTTCGCCGATGCGAACGCGCTCCATCCACTGCCTCGCGGCGGACTGAATGTTGGTGCCCAGGTGCGCGGCCGGAACCGCGAACGCAGGTTGCCACTGCGTGAGGCCAAGCAGATCCTGCAACACCACGATCTGCCCGTGACACGACGGACCCGCGCCGCAGCCGATGACCGGCACCGACGGGTTTCGAGCCTGCGCCATCGCCACGATGCGCTCAGTCACCTCGATTGGCGCGGCTTCCACCAAGAGCATCGTCACGCCGCAGTCCAACATGGCGCGAGTGTCGTCCAGGAGCGCCATCGCGTCCGCTGCACTCTTCCCCGCGGCGTAGTAGCCACCGTGTTGCTTGGCGTGCTGCGGCTTGGAACCCACATGCGCCACGACGGGAATCCCCGCGCGGACCATCTGTGACACGAGCGGCGCGAAGGATCGATCCACCTCCAGCTTGACCAGGTCCGCCGTGCCCTCGGTGAGGAATCGCCCGGCGTTTCGGACGCCCTCGGCATCATCCGCCTGGTAGGAGAGGAACGGCATATCGCCCATCACCAGCGTGTTGGGGGCGCCGCGCTTCACCGCCGCGGTGAGTGCCAGGGAGATCGACAGCGGCATGTGGATGGTGCCGGGCAAGCCCAGGATCACTTCGGCGGCGGTGTCGCCCACGAGGAGCATCGGGATGCCTGCGGTCTCCAGCCACCGCGCGGTGGTGGCGTCGTAGCAGGTGAGCGCGGCAAATCGCTGGCCCGAGCGCACATGCTTGAGCAGCCGGCGCAGCGTCCAGGGTTGCGTGGGAGAAGTGCCTGCTTGGGCGATCGACTCAGGTGTCATAAGCGACATGGGGCGAGGATTCTACGGTGCAGTACGGAGACGGCTCCCCCGGGCGGGTCGCAGCATCACCCCATGCCACGCGCCATCGACCCGCGCATTGGATTCAAAACCAGCCCGTCGCGGCCGCAGACGATGGCGTCGGCAATCTCCACGGCTTCTCGAAGGCTCTCCTGCGCTTGTTTCACATCAAAGGCGGGAGCAAGCACGACGGCACCCTCCAAATGTTCAGCCGTCGGAACCGCGTCACCGGCAATGAGAACCGTTCCACCGGGCACTGACACGAGGAGTCCACAGAGTCCGTTGGTGACACCGGGCAGCGGAAAGAGGTCCACGCCTGGAGCCAGCCTGTCGTCCGCGACTTCGATGGTGCGCAAGACCTCCATCTCCGCATTGACCGCGGCGGCGGTGTCTTCGTCGCCCGCCTCTTCGGCTTCATCCAGTTTCTCCTGCAACCACGCCATCGAGGTTTCCAGTTCACGCTCAAAGGTGCACACCCGCGCGCCCGTGCACGCGGCCAGCCCGCGACGACGGAGCGCGCGCAAGTCCGTCAAGAACACATCGGTGATCGCCTCGGGCGTGATGCCCGCGCGCTCATCCAGGCGAGGGGCGAGGTAGGCGGCGGGAAGCGACGGATCCACCAGGATCTTCCGCCCGTCCGACTCCACCAGCGTGGTGGTGGCGTGGGCGGGCCGGTGGTCGCCCTTCTCGCCGCGAAGCGGATGGGCGCCCAGTGCGCCTGGAGATACAACGGTGATTCGAGCCATGGTTCAGTCTTCGGCACTTGAGGCGGCGCGGGCGGCGTCGGCAGAAATGGCGGCTCCGGCGGCGCCCCCATTGGTCACGGCGGCACGCACCTTGGCCTCCACGCGCTTGGCCACCATCAGCGGCACGAAGGGCGCCAGCTTGTCCATCGATCCGCCAAAGGCCGCGATCTGTCGGATCAGGCTAGAGGAGGTGAATGCGTACTGCTCGCCCGTCACGATGAAGATCGTCTCGATGCCGGCGACCTGCCGGTTGGTGATCGCCAGCTGGCACTCCGCCGCCAGGTCCGTGACATTGCGAATGCCGCGGATCATCGCGCACGCGCCGATCGACTTGGCGTAGTCCACGGTCAGCTGGTCGTAGGCGTCCACGCGAAGCGTCGACCCTCCCGCGCGCACGGCCCCCTGGTCGATGAGTTCGCGAAGCATGGCGACACGCTCCTCGGCGGTGAACATGCTGGGCTTGTCGGGGTTGCGCCCCACCGCCACGACGATCTCGTCAAAGAGGCCGCGCGAACGCGAGAGCACATCCAGGTGCCCCAGCGTCGGGGGATCGAAACTGCCTGCGTAGAGAGCGAGGTGCGCCACGCGGGGAATGTACGGGAGGGGGAGGGGGCGGTTTGATTGATCAAGCCCGACCCGCTTTGGGGCAATTCCCATCAGCTCGACCGAGGTGCGCCGGCACGCCTTCCCGAGGTACTCCACGATTTCCTCACGATTCCTTGCACCACCCACCCTGAATCCGACCTTCTCACTCGTAGCCGCTGGAGGGAGCGGCTACAACAAGTGTGTGGGGCGAGAAAAGGGCGCCCCACACTTTTTAGACCCTGGATTGGCCTCGTCTCGAAAGTGCCTCCTCGAGCGAGGCCTGTCCGCTTGGTGCCATACGCGCAACCCACGCGCGGCGCGCCCGCTCAGTCCCTCGCCAGCCCCTCAAGCCCGGCACTCCGCAGGATCGTGCGGAAGTTCTCGGAGAAGACAAAGTTCTCCTCGGGGAACTGCAGGCCACTTCGATTCTGGTCAATGTGGCTGAACATCAGGCTGCTGCGACCAACTTCGCGCCACTGCGAGGTGGCGCCTGCTGTGCCGTCGCCGCCAGAGGTCGCTGCCCCCGTCGCCGCTGCCGCCGCATCCGTGTGATCCAGCAGCGAGATCACCGTCTCCGTGCTGGCACCGCTGGCGTCCATGCGCTCGATGCGTGCGTCGTAGCGCAGCGTCTGCCCCGGCCTGGGATCGATGTCCAGGCGGAACGAGCTGATCTTGGCCAGGATCACCTTTTCTCGAAATCCGTGGACGCTGCCCACCAGTATTCCCGCGGTCTGCGCCGTACCTTCAATGACCAACGATGTCGGCATCACCGGGCACGCGGCACCAGACTCGTCCTGCGCAAAGTGGTCGTGGAGGTGCTCCTCCGCCATCGAGATGTTCTTGACCGCCACCAGCCGAGCGTTCGGCTCGTGGTGGGTGATGGCGTCGATCCACATCCAGCGCATGGTGATTCAGGGTGCGAGGTGGTGGGCGGTGATTCGTGCCGCCACGCGCCTCAGGCCGCCAGCTTCCGGGCGACAAAGTCGCAGAGGCTCTTCACGGTGAAGAGCTCGCTGACATTGTCCACCGAACGGTCCGCGTCGAAGGCGGAGTAATCCACATGCGGCATCTTGGTGCGCAGGAGCTCCATGCCGGCGTCGGTGAACTTGCCGTCCTTGACCAGGCTGGCGTCGGAGGTGAGGTTTTCGGGGAAGAGCTCGCCTTGGTTGATCTTGAAGGCCTTCTCCGGCGTGGAGAACTTCTTCTCTATCTTGAAGTTGATGTCCAGGAAGTCGATGCTCTCGGCGCCCAGGTCCTTGGTGAGGCTGGCGGCCGGCGTGACATCGTCCTCGTCCACGCCCAGGGCGTCACAGAGGATCTCGCGGACGGAGTCGAAAATCTGATCGTGGGTCAGGGCGTGGTTCATGGTGGAGAGGTGTCAGTGGTCGGGGCCGGGGGTGCCCCACCTAGGCGTGCGCCGCCACGGTGGCGACCTTGGGGTGGGCGGGTGACCCTCCCTGCACAAGTGGGCGCATTGTAAATCGACCCGCGACCGCCGTGTCGCCCGTTCCGGGGGTCCCATCAGTGCCGGAGGCCAAGCCGCCCGCCGAAACGACAGTCCCGATCCCCTTGAACGAGACACAATCACCCAGTCGCTTGTCGACGGTCACCTCCACGCGGAGGGCGTCTCCGGGCTTCACGAAGCTGCCGTACTTGACCCCCTTGACCTCGCCCAGCACCATGCGTGGGGGTGGAGAGGTGGAAGAGGTCGACGTGAACTCCCGCCGCAACAGCTCGCGGGCCGCCTGAACCATCGCCTCCAGCATGAAGACGCCGGGAAGAACGGGGAATCGAGGGAAGTGATCCTGGAGGTACTCCTCGGCCGACGAGACTGTCTTGAGGGTCACGATCCGGCCCTCGCCACTCTCAAGGACCTGGTCCAGCAGGCAGAAGTGCATCGCGAGAGTTTACGTGGGTTGGAGGTGTGGCTGCGCGGGCTTCGCTCGGTGCGCGCCGTTTGCTCCCCGAGCGCGTCCCGCATCGATCCTCAGGATCGAACCCCGCAAGAGCCGATAAAGGAAGCACATATGGCGAGACTCAAGCCCAAGGCTGTCGCACGCCTTGAATCGATTCAAGGTTTTCTCCCCCCCGCCACCGCCACGCGCAAGATCCTCTGGCTCTGCGGCGTGTTCGCGTGGACGCTCACGATGGCGTCGCTGATGTCGTTCGATCGAGCGGATCTCCCGAGCAGTACGGTCGCCGTGCAGAACGCGACGGCCACGAACTGGGTTGGGTCCGCCGGCGCAGCACTCTCGTGGGCCCTCTACGAAGCGCTCGGCATCGCCGTGTGGTTGCCGATGTTGGCGATCGGAGCCTGGCTCGTGGTCGTCGCGATGGGTCGGCGGCTTGAGCACCCCGTCGTGCGCTTGGTGGGCCTGCTGCTCGTGACCGTTGCCTTCGGCGGACTCAATGGACTCTGGGCTCCCACGACTGGTCCCGTGAGCACCAGTCCGGCCGGCTTGGCCAACCACTGGATCGTCGCGCAGTTGTGGCCTCGATTTGCCGGCTTTGGCACCAGCATGTGGCTCCTCTTTGGCCTCATGGTCGGCGCGGTGGTGGCGGCCGATGAACTGGTCCGCATGATTCCACCTTTGGTCAGGCGCGCGTTGGAAGGATTTGCCTTCGTGCGAGAATGCGATTGGGCGGAGACCGTTCGCAGCTGGCGCGATCGTGTGCTGCCCCAGCGAAAGCCGGCATTGGCGTTGGCGGGCGGTGGGTCAACCTTCACGCAACCGACGGCAACGGAGTTGGAGGAGTACGCGGGCGAGGCTCGGGTGATCGAGGAGGAGGACGTGGATTCAACCGACGCGGCGGGGACCGATGACGCCGACGACGACGAGATCGAAGCCGACCACGATGAAGAGCCCGAGGACTGGCATGACGAGGCCGAGGCTGAAGAGTGGCTGGAGGATGACTTGGAAGAGGACGCCGAGGTTGTTGCGGCGGACGCGGGGGAGGTTTCGGAAGACGCGACCGCCACCCCGCGCGCGCCGCTCTCCGCCGATGAACTGAAGGAACGGCTGGCGCGGCTTCCCGTGCGGATGTCGGGGAAAAACAGCCCTGCGACGCTCGCACCCCGCGACGAGGACATCCCGCGCGAAGTGAGCTACGACGGCTATCGATTCCCCACACTGGACCTTCTGGACGACCCCGAGGCCAACTTCAACGAGAAGATCGAGTCATTCGTCCGCGAGCAGGCCGGCGTGCTCACGCAGACGCTTCGCACCTACCAGCTCGATGGCGAGGTGGTGAGCATCGAGAGCGGCCCCGTCGTCACGCTGTATTCCGTGGAACTGGCGGCCGGCACACGGGTGGCGCGGCTGGAAACCATCGCCAAGGACATCGCGCGCGCGCTGAGTGCCCACAACATCCGCATCATCCCCAACATGGTGGGGACAACGGCCGTGGGCATCGAAGTCCCCAATCGCCAGAAGGAAAAGGTTCGACTCAAGGAACTCATGTCGGGTGGCCACGCCGAGGGCATGCGCCTCCCGATGTTCCTGGGCAAGGACAGTGCGGGCGAGCCGCTGGTGCTGGACCTCACCCGCATGCCGCACATGCTCATCGCCGGCACCACGGGTTCGGGCAAGAGCGTGTGCATGAACTCGATCATCATGTCGTGGATCTACACGAAGCGGCCTGATGAACTCAAGCTGGTGCTGGTCGATCCCAAGATGGTGGAGATGAGCCAGTTCGCCGAGATCCCGCACCTCATGGTGCCGGTCGTCACCGACATGAACAAGGCGGCCGGCATCCTGGAGTGGACCGTCCACAAGATGGAGGAGCGGTACGAGCTCTTCCGCGTCGCGGGTGTGCGCGACATTCACGCCTACAACGACCTCGCCGAGGAAGAGAAGTACGAGAAGTTCGGTGCCGACACCGACGAGAAGCGCGCGCGAGTCCCCAAGCGCATCCCCTTCATGGTCTTCGTCGTGGATGAACTGGCCGACCTCATGCTCACCAACCGCGAGGTGGAGCATTCGATCATCCGCATCGCCCAGAAGGCACGCGCGGTGGGCATCCACCTCATCCTGGCCACGCAGCGACCACAGGCCAATGTGGTCACCGGACTCATCAAGGCCAACATGCCCTGCCGCATCGGCTTCAAGGTGGCCAGCGGCATGGACAGCCGAATCGTCCTGGACCAGAAGGGCGCGGAACTCCTTCTGGGACAGGGAGATATGATGGTTCTGACGCCTTCCACCAGCGAGTTGCGGCGGGCACAGGGGACCTTCGTTCTGGACGGCGAGATCCGCAAGGCCTGCCGCTTCCTCAAGGATGTGGCGATGCCCAACTTTGAGCGCTCACTTCTTGCCATCCGCGGGCCAGGTGCTGGTGGTGATTCCAACGCGGGCGCGGACGGTTCGAGCGGTGGCGCGGACGGTGGGGGCGACGAGCGAGATCCCCTCTTTGACAAGGCGGTGGAGATCATGATCGAGTCCGGTCGCGGTTCAGTGAGCCTCCTGCAGCGCCGGATGGCGGTCGGCTATGGTCGAGCCAGCCGCCTGGTGGACCAGATGGGCGCCGCCGGAATCCTCTCGGACCACAAGGGTTCCGTCGCGAGAGAAGTCCTGATCACGCTCGAGGACTGGCAACGAATGAAGGAGCTTGAGGCTTCGGGCGTGGAAAATGAGACTGCCGACCCCGTCATCGGGCGCGGTCCCATGTCCGCCGCGACTCGGGCGGCCAACCACGACACCTCCAGCGCGTTCGAGACGAAGGATGGAGACGGCGACGCCGAGTCCGACGGCTCCCACTGGGAAGCCGACGAGGAATCAGCCTGACCCCGGTCTGACCTCCGTGCGTGGATAACCCCCCCGCCGTCCACACCGGATCCGCCCCCTCCCCCACTCGTTACGATCCGACCCCACAACCCCCGTCGACGCATACAGGAGTGCGCCGCCGGGGGTTTTTGATTGGTTCACCGCCTCGCCGCGAGTTGCGCGGTCACTCCCGCGGTGACCAGTCGTCAACGCCGATCCCCAGGAGCTCCAGCACCGGCCAGACCGCGCAGAAGTCATCCCCTGGACCGAACGGCGCGTGAGCAGTGTGCGTGAGTTCCGTGCCTCCATCATCCCGGCGCACACGACGGAACGCCGAGATGCCCGGATGCACATCGTCGTCCGTGCCGTAGCCAAGCGACTGCGAGAAGCCGCGACCGTCCGGTTGTTTCGTGTTGCAGACAACCTGGAATGTCCATCCGCGGCGCGCGGCCGTCTCGCGCGCAACCTCAGGCGGATCGTTGGCGCACAGAACGAACGGAGCTCGTGTGGCCAGGTGCCGCGCAATGCCAACAAACCCATCCGCCCAGATCGCACAGTACCGGCACTTCTTCCCCATGTTGTGGACGACCAGCAGTTCGTCCGACTCTCCCATCAATTCCGAGAGCGTGCACCGCGAGCCGTCCAGGCGGGTGAACACGAAGTCCGACACGATCTCCCTCGGACGCGCCCTCATCAGCGATGCGCGCTCGTTCTTGAGAGCCATGATGCGCTCGCTCAGTTCGCTGATGTGCTTGTCGTAGGTCGCGGGACTATTTGGCATGGGATGCTTCGCACGAAGCCTAGTCGCGGCCACGGCTGTTTCGGACGGGCTCCGGGCTACTCCCCGATGTCTTCCGCCCAAAGGTCGGGCTTCTCGCGCTGGAGGCGCTCCATGAGCGCGATGCAGCGCGGATCGTCCGCGACGGTCAGGCTGATCCCTTGCGCGCGCATCCACTCCTCCGCGCCCAGAAAGGTTCGATTCTCGCCGATGACCACGCGCGGGATCTTGAAGAGGATCGCGGTGCCGGAGCACATGGGACATGGCGAGAGTGTCGAGACGAGCGTGAGTTCGCGCCAGTCGCGCCGCCGGCCAGCCTTGCGGATGCAATCTACTTCCGCATGCGCCGTGGGATCCCCCGACTGCACGCGCTGGTTGTGGCCGCGGGCGACAATCTCGCCATTCGCCGCAACAAGCACGCTCCCGATGGGAATCCCGCCCTCCCGCCACGACTTCTCGGCTTGGTCGATGGCCGCATCGAGCCACGCTCGCATGGCGTGTGGGTCGATGCCGGTCATGATGCCTGTCCCACAGGTACCCCCAGCGTCTCTCGCAATCCCTGCTCGAACATCGTGACCGGCTCGTAGCCGATGAGCGCATGCGCGGCGGTGATCGACGCTTCGCTGTCGCGAACATCGCCCGCGCGGGTGGGCTCGAAGTGCGGTGTGATCGCGGTGCCAAGCGCCGACTGCATCACCTCAAGCAGCTGCAGGAGCGAGTACCGACCGCCGCAGCCGATGTTGACCACCTCGCCGGCGAGCGGCGCGAGTGTCGTCGCCGCGCACAGGTTGGCGTGCACGGCGTTGCTCACGTGGGTGAAGTCACGAGTCTGGGCGCCGTCGCCGTAGATCGTTGGAGCCTCGCCGCGGCGCAGCGCCTCCGCCCACCGTGGGATCACCGCGGCGTACTGGCTGTCGGGCCGTTGGCGCGGTCCGAAGATGTTGAAGTATCGGAGCGACACGCACTCCATGCCATACGACAGCGACCACGAGCGCATCATGTGCTCACCCGCAAGTTTTGTGTAGGCGTAGGGAGACCGCGGGTCCGAGCGCATCGACTCGATCTTGGGAAGCGTCGGCTGGTCGCCGTACGCGCTGCTGCTGGCGGCGTACATGACACGCCTGACGCCAGCAGCGCGCGCAGCCTCCAGCACATGCATCGTGCCCGTCGCGTTCACTTGGTGATACAGCGCGGGCTCCTTCACGCTTCGCGGCACGCTGCCGAGCGCCGCCAGGTGGAAGACGAACCGGCAGCCGTGCGTGACGCGCCGGAGGAGGTCGGCGTCAAGGATCGAGCCACGAACAAAGGCAAGTCGCCCGGAATCGATGGACTGCTTGAGGTTGGACTCGAATCCGTTTGAGAGGTCGTCCAGCACGATGACCTGCGCACCTCGCTCAATGAGGGCATCCGTCAGGTGACTCCCGATGAACCCTGCGCCGCCGGTCACCAGACATCGTGCGCCGTGCAGGCTGCGCTGGGCGTGTTGAGCCTGTGGGGGCATCGGACGAGTGTAATCGCGGCCAGTGTCGCATCCTTGCGGTGGTCAGCCCAGGCTTGGCAGCGACGCAGCGCGCTTGAACAAAGACAAACGCCCGCCGGCGCGAGCCGACGGGCGTTGGGGGATCGATCCGAAGAGTGCGGACTCAGTTCACCGGAACGCCGACTTGAACTTCTTCATCTCGTCGAGGAACTCGGTCTCCATGCCCTTGAAGGAGCGCTTCTCGACCAGCTTCGCGCGCATGCCGCTGGCCACGCCGCGGAAGTGCTCCAGAAGCCTGGACTCGAAGGCGGGGACCTTGTCGGTGGGGACATCGTCCAGGATGCCCTTGGAGCCGGCGAAGATGGAGAGGCACTGGTCGATGACCTCAAAGGGCGTGTACTGACCCTGCTTGAGGAGCTCCACCATGCGCTTGCCGCGATCCAGTTGACGCTGCGACGCCACATCCAGCTGGGTTCCCAGCTGCGCGAAGGCCTCCAGTTCACGGAACGCCGCCAGGTCCAGTCGCAGCGAGCCGGCTACTTCCTTCATGGCCTTGATCTGCGCGTTGCCACCCACGCGGCTGACCGAGATGCCCACGTTGATGGCGGGACGAACGCCGGCCGAGAAGAGTTCCGGCTGCAGGTAGATCTGGCCGTCGGTGATGGAGATGACGTTGGTCGGGATGTAGGCCGACACGTCGCCTTCCTGCGTCTCGATGATCGGGAGCGCGGTGAGCGAGCCGGCGCCATTCTCGTCGGAGAGCTTGGTGGCGCGCTCGAGCAGGCGGGAGTGCAGGTAGAAGACGTCGCCGGGGTACGCCTCGCGGCCTGGCGGGCGTCGGAGGAGCAGCGACAGCTCGCGGTACGCCACGGCCTGCTTGGAGAGGTCGTCGTAGACGCACAGGACATGCTTGGGGGTCTTGCCCGAGGGGTCGGTCTTGCCCGACCACATGAAGTACTCGCCCATCGCGCAGCCGGCGTAGGGGGCGATGTACTGCAGCGGCGCCGAGGCCGACGCGCCAGCGACGACCACGATGGTGTAGTCCATCGCGCCATGCTTTTTGAGCGTGTCGACGACGCCAGCGACCGTGGAATCCTTCTGGCCGACGGCGACATAGATGCAGACGACCGCATCCTTGGTGCCCCAGTACTTCTTCTGGTTGATGATCGCGTCCAGACAGACGGCGGTCTTGCCGGTCTTGCGATCGCCAATGACCAACTCGCGCTGACCGCGGCCGACGGGGATCATGGAATCGACCGCCTTGATGCCAAACTGCAGTGGCTCGGTGACCGGCTGCCGGAAGGCGATGCCGGGAGCCACGATGTCGACCTTGCGTGTGCTTGTGGCCTTGATGGCGGGGCCGCCGTCGATGGCGTTGCCGAGCGGATCCACGACTCGGCCCAGCATCTCTGGTCCCACGGGGACTTCCAGCAGGCGGCCGGTGGCGCGCACGGTGGCACCCTCGCGAACCTTGGTGCTCCCGCTGAAGAGCACCGCGCCAACCACATCGGTCTCCAGGTTCATGACCTGGCCGGTGATCGTGCCGCCGCCCTCAGTCTCAAACTCCAGGAGTTCGCCGGCGGAAACCTTGCTCAGGCCGTAGATGCGGGCGATGCCGTCGCCGACCTCCACCACCTCGCCCACCTCGCTGATCTCGAGCTGCGAGCGATACTGGTCGATCTCCTGCTTGATGACGGATGCGATTTCGTCGGTCTTGATCTTCACTGTGAAACCTCTGGGGGAGTGTCGGCGGATCGCCGCGTGGTGGTTCTGTGGTCGTGCGCGTGGTCAGTTCAGGAACTTCTCGATGTTCTCGCGCACGGCGGCGCTGCCGGTGTCGATGAGTCGCGTGCGCAGGCGCGAGAGGCGCGTGGCGATGCTGCCATCGATGAGTTGGTCGCCGATGCGGAGCTTGATGCCCCCGATCATGGCGGGATCGGCCAGGTCATGGAACACGGGTCGGCGGCCGGTGGCGCGTTCCACCTCGGCGGTGACCACGCTGAGGGAGTCACCCTCGAGTGGCTTGCCATCCAGCGTGTACACGGTCACCTCGACGAATCCGAACGACTCCTCGAGCAGCGCTTCGTAGGCGGCGAGGATCCCCTCAAGGTCGCCCAAGCGGCCCTTGCGGTTGACGACCAGGAGGAATCGAACGACCAGGTCGGAGAGTGTCCCGCCGAACATCTTCTCGAGGCTCGCGGCGCGCTTCTCGGGGTCGATGATCGGGCTGTGCAGGAATTCGCGAAAGGTCCGGTTGCCGCGCGAAACCTCCGCCACCACCTCCAGCTCGTCGGCACAATCGCGCAGCGACTGCTCACCGCCCGCAGTCTTCGCGAGGTCGAACAGCGACTGCGCGTAGACCTTGCCGACTTCATCGATCATGGCTGGCATCGTGTGTTTCTTCCAGTCGTGGATCGCGGCGCGGTCGTGCGAGGCGGGGAAAGACGGCACTCAGTTCCGGGTGGCGGCCAGTTCCTTGAGGGAGTCGGCGATGAGCGAGGACTGGTCCGAGGGCCGAATCTCGCGTCCCAGGATGCGTCCCGCGACGGAGATCGCCAAGTGTGCGGCGTGGGCCTCCAGGTCGGCCACAGCCTGCCGGCGCGCCGAATCCATGTCGTCGTGGGCACGCTTCTTGAGGTCGGCCAACTCGGATTCCGCCTTGGCGCGCAACTCGCCGGCGATCCGCTGGGCATCGGCCCTGGCGGCGGCGATCGTCTTGGTCGCCTCCTCTTGGGCCTCCACAAGGCGTGCCTCGAAGCTGGCCTGAGCAGCCTTGGCTTCCTTGCGCGCGTCCTCGGCGGCTCGGATCTCCGAGAGAATCTTTTCGTTGCGCTCGTCGAGCCCCTTGGTGATGATCGGCCAGACCTTGACCTTCAGGACGGCGATGAAGATCAGCGCCACCACGATGGAGGTGATGAACGGGAGCAGGCTGAACGAGAGTGGATTGGCTTCGGCAAGCAGCATGGCGCATCCTTCCGGACGGTGCCCCCGCCGCCCGTGGGTGTGCCACGGACGGCGAGGCGCAGTGTCCGGATCAGCCGGGGAACTTCATGAAGCCGACGACGACGGCGAAGAGCGCAACGCCTTCGACGAGGGCGGCGGTGAGGATCATGTAGATGAAGATGCGGCCAGCCATCTCGGGCTGGCGGGCGATGGACTCGACGGCGCTGCCGCCGATGCGTCCGATGCCGATGCCCGCACCAACGACGGCCAGGCCAGCGGCCAGCCCGGCGCCGAGGCCGGAACCCCAGTTTCCGCCACTCGCGGCGGCAACACCCTCCGCAGCGCCGTGGGCGGCGTCTTGTGCGAAGGCGGTATCAGCACCGAAGATGGCGAGGAGGGCAAAGGCGAGCAATGCGAGGAGGGTGAAGTGCTTCATTGAAAGTGGTTCCAGTCGGTTCAAGATCTCGAAGGGTCGGGGGCTGGGGCTGG
>JAQCEQ010000008.1 GCA_027618565.1 Planctomycetota bacterium
CCCGGCTACTCGTACGGCAGCGGCGGCTTCCGCCTCGTCAGGACTCCGTGATTCCCTTTCCTCTTTTCCATTTTCCATCTGCCCTTTCAGGACGGCGTGAGCAATCACGAGGTTGATCTCAAGGATTCAAGGGAAGCGCAAGCGAGCGCAGGACAAGCTGGCTCCAACCCCACCGCCGAGGCTGCGATAGCAGCCGAGGCCGCCGGCGCAGAGCGGCGGCCACGCCGTAACCCAGGGGAGGACCGACCCATCCTCGAGCTCAAGGCAGGCGAGGCCCGGCCCTCCGATCCTCCTCAACCTGGAACCGGAGTGTTTTCGACTGGCTGACGAGCTGGCATCGAACCGTTGGCAGCCGGGCGCGTACACGGCGTTTGTGGTCAAGGTGCCCAAGCCCCGGCTCATCAGCGCAGCTCCGTTCCGTGACCGCGTCGTTCACCATGCGATTGTCTCCGTGCTTGAACCACACTTCGAGCGGCGCTTCGTGGCTCATTCCTACGCCTGCCGAAAGGGGAAGGGAAGCCATAAAGCGCTCCTGCGGGCTTCAGTGCTCATGGCCCGCCGCCGCTTTGTGCTCAAGGGAGATGTGAAGAAGTTCTTCCCCAGCATTGACCACGAGATTCTCAAGGGTGAGCTTCGGCGCGTCGTGGCCGACGAAGCGATGCTTTCCGTTCTGGACCGAGTCATTGATTCCAGCAATCCCCAGGAACCAGTACAGGAGTGGTATCCGGGCGATGACCTCTTCTCCGTAGCCACACGCCGACGGGGCATTCCCATCGGAAACCTCACCAGCCAGTTCTTTGCCAATGTGTTTCTTGACCGCGTCGACCACATCATGATGGATCGGCTTGGCTGTGGCGAGTACATCCGGTACTGCGATGACTTCCTGGTCTTTGGAGATGACTGCAGCGACCTGTGGGCTGTCCGCGAGGCCGCGTCGCAGGCGCTGACGGACCAGCGACTGACGCTCCACGAGCGCAAGGGCGGCGTTCACCGCACCAGCAGTCCGGTGCCCTTTCTCGGCTTTACCCTGCGTGGATCGACCCGGCGACTCCAGCGAGCCAGTCTCGTGCGTGCCACGCGGCGACTGCGGGGGTACGCGGCGGGCCTCCGCATGGGCGCGATGTCCTCGGAAGCGGTCGCGGCTGGGATTGCTGCATGGGTGGGGCATGCCCGGTATGCAACCAATCCGGGGCTGGTTTCCAAGGTGTTGGCGCGCGCGGGTGTGGACTCGCGGTAGCCTGCACGGCGGTACCGCGCCGAAACTGTTCGAACCGTGTGATCCGCGGCGGCAGCTGGAACAACAACTCCAACAACTGCCGGGCCTCCAACCGCAACAACAACTCACCCGGCAACACGAACAACAACATCGGCTTCCGCCTCGTCAGCACTCCGAACACAGAGCCGTGCCGAGTGATCGGCCGGGAGATGCACGGAGTCCAGGTGCGGGGCCAGGGTTGGTGGTGAATGGGACGCGACGATGTCGCACCCGGTCCCGCCGGTCCGAATCAGCCGTGAACTGCCGCTCCCCGGGAACCCGGGTCGCGGTGGTTCTGCCGCGTGATGTAGTTATAGGACTACTAGGAGCCAGTCTCTAGCGTTGTTTTTGCCAAAAGTTGCACAGATCTGTGCATATGTTACACTGCATGCATGGCGCATAAGACCATCAGCCTGGACCTGGCGGCCTACGACGCGCTGCGCGCTCGGAGGCTCGCACCCGACGAGTCATTTTCGCGCGTGGTGCTTCGGCTCTCGGCGCACGCCCCCCAGTCTGCGAGCGGGAGCGCGCTGGTGGACAAGCTGCTCGCAGACGGAGAGTCGCTCTGGTTCCCGCCGGAAGAAGAACTGGACCGGCTTGATGCCATCCAGGCAAGCCCGCGCCCGCGTCGCGATCGCCGGAGGGAGGCGTGATCGCCGACACGACCTTTCTCATCGACCTCGAACGCGAGGTGAAGCGTCGCACTCCCGGCCGCGCCGCAGGTGTGCTGGCTTCACGCCAGGGCGTGGTGGTCGGCGTCAGTGTGGTGGCATCCGCTGAACTCAGCGAGGGCTACGACGACGCCAGCCGCACTTCCGTCGCCCGGTTTCTGCAGCACTTCGAGCTGCTGCCCGTGGACGCGGAGACCGCTTGGATCTGGAGTCGGCTGAGCCAACGCGCTCGCTCCGAGGGGCGGGTGGTTGGTGACAACGACCTCTGGATCGCCGCCACGGCTGCGCGTCACGCACGCCCGCTCATCACGCGCAACGCGCGGGATTTCGCCGATCTCCCCGGCGTCGTCGTGCTGGCGTACTGACGACGGGATCGCGGCGCGCGTTTACTCCACAGGGATCGCGGCGCGCGTTTACTCCACAGGGATCGCGGCGCGCGTTTACTCCCCGAGAATCGCGGCACCTGCGGCACCTGCGGCACCTGCGGCACCTGCGGCACCTGCGAGTGCCGCCGACTCACTCGCCCGCGATCGTCCCCTCCCACGGGCTGCTCGCCGTGGCGTAGAGCTTGCGAGGAATCCGACCCGCACGCGCGCCGATATAGCCGGATTCGCAGGCCATTCGCATCGCGTGGGCCATCGCGACTGGGTCTTTCGCGTGCGCGATGCCGGTGTTGAGCAGCACGCCGTCCGCGCCAAGTTCCATCGCGATCGTGATGTCGCTGGGTGTGCCCACGCCAGCGTCCACGATGACTGGATAGTCGGCCGAGCCGCCATGCGCAGGATCCTTGAGGAGTTCAAGAATGATTCGAATGGCCGCGGGATTGGCCGTGCCACGCCCCGAGCCGATCGGGCTGCCAGCGGGCATCACGCTGGTGGCGCCCGCGTCACGAAGTCGAACCGCCATGATGGGATCGTCGCTTGAGTAGCAGAGCACGCTGAATCCGTCGGCGACCAGTTCCTTGCAGGCTTCCAGCGTGCCCACCGGATCCGGCAGCAGCGTCTTCTTGTCGCCGAGCACTTCAAGCTTCACCCAGCTGGCGCCGGGATTCCCCAGTTGCTCCAGGAGGTCGCGGCCAAGTCTGGCCACTCGCACCGCGTCGGCGGCCGTGAAGCAACCCGCGGTGTTGGGGAGAATCGTGAGTCGATCCAGCGGGAGTTCCTCAAGGAGCGACTTCCCCTCCGCGTTCACCAGCCGCTCGCGTCGCACCGCGACCGTCACCGCGTCCGCGCCGCTCGCGTCCAGCGCCCGGCGCATGGTGGCAAAGTCGGCGTACTTGCCGGTGCCAACGATGAGTCGGCTCCTCAGCGTGAAGGGGCCAATGGAGAGGGCGGGGACGAGTTCGGTGGCGGTCACGGAGGCCATGCCGCAATCGTAGTTGGGACGACTGGCTCAGCTCGCTCAGCTCGCTCAGCTACGGTTCACCCGCCGCCGACGAGCGTCACGATCTCGACTCGCTGTCCGTCCGCAAGCCGGCGCGTGGCGTGGTCGCGGTGGCGGACGATCTCGCCGTCCACCTCTACCGCGCATGGGCGATCCGCAAGCCCTAGGTGCACGAGCAGTTCGTGCACGGTGACACGCTCACCGCCCGCCCCGTCCGGGCCCGCGGGAATCTGGCGATCGGTGCCGTTCACTCGCAGGGTCATCGCACCTATCCTAGAAGCAGAGTGCGCCAACGCCTTCGGAAGTCGATCCTCCAGTTGCTGCCCGTGCTCGCGTGCTTCCTCGCCGCCTGCGGCGACAAGCCCGCGTACGACACCTCCACGCCCGAGGCGATGCTGGCGTCGCTCCAGCAGGCGATCCAGGAGGGCCACCCCGAGATCATTCCGCAGCTGATCGACCTCCCTGCGCGTGACATCACCTTTGCCGACGGCGTGACGGAAGCCAGTGCCATCGGCGAAGTCAAGGGCAAGGCCGGCGACATGCTGGCGCAGCTGTGGCGCATCACGGAGAAGCTCCGCGCGCGGTATCCCGACGAGTTCGGCGACGAGGCGCAGGGCGCCTTTGACAAGGTGGACGAAATGCTGCCTTTGGCCGCCTACGGCAAGTACACGGCGAAGTTTCTGGCGGATCCGTTCGGTTTCATTTCGGAGCAGCGGGAGAAACTCACCGCCGAGGACATGGGCGATGGCACCGCCGCACTCCTCTACGAGGACGAGCCGATCTTTGAGGGTGCCGTCACACTGGTCGAGACCGACGACGGCTGGAAGTTCGCGGTCCCGCTCGACACGATGCGCGGCAGCGAGTACTTCCCCGACACGCGTGAGGAATGGTCGATCCTCGCCAGCCTGCTCCTCACGATGGAGAACGCGATGATCGACTTCGAGGACGAGCTGGACGCCGGCAAGTTCAAGACGATGCGCGCCGCCAGCGAGCGCGTGGGCCAAACCGTCGGAGCCAGCGTCATCGTGCAGTCCCTCGTCTACGCCGCGATGAAGCGAGACGACTCCCCGCCGGCGACGCCTTGAAACGGTCGAACCCCCGCCGGCGACGCCTTGAAACGGTCGAACCCGCGCCGGCGACGCCTTGAAACGGTCAGGATTTGCTGCTTAAGTCACGATTCCCACCGTTTCAAGGGTGAGACGGCGACGCACCGCTCGCGCGCAACCGTTTCAAGGGTGAGACGGCGACGCACCGCTCGCGCGCAACCGTTTCAGTGTCGCTTGCACCATGCCAGCCACCGCGCGGGGGTCGTCGGTCAGCGATTTCCAGGTGGCGTGCACCACCGTCCAGCCACCCAGCTGCAGGTCGTTGCGGCGATCTCGATCCCGCTCGAACGCGGCATCGCTCGTATGAAAAGCCTTCCCGTCCACTTCCAAGGCCAGCCGGCAATCGGGCCAGGCGAAATCGATCCGTGCCAGGCGGTGCGAGAACCCCGCCTTCTTGGCCACCGGAACCCGCACGCTGTGGTTGGCGTGCCAGCCCGATCGACCGCCGGGTCGATTCCGCGCGCTGAGGAGTGCCCGCCGCATGAGCCGTTCCGCCGCTGAGTGGGTGCCATCGCGCAGGTGCCTGAGTGCCTGGCGTTCTGCCGCGTTGGAGCGCCGTCCTTGCCGACCGGCGGATCGGCCCGCGAGCCGCCGCTGGGCCTCGTCCACGCGAATCCAGCGACGCTGCAAGCAGTGATCCAGGAAGTCCGCGCGGAGGTCCGTGGGAACCACCTGCAACGTGTCCAGGAGAGCAGTCAATCGATCCGCAAAGACCAAGTCGCGGCGGTGAATGGCACGCCCGTCGAATTGGCGTCGCAGGACCCTCGCGCCGGCCACGCTGATGTGTCGATTGACGGACGCGTAGGCCATTGGCGTGATCGCGCAGAATCGAGTGGCCCAGTCGCCATCGCACCCCAGAATCTGCGCCGCCGCCGCGCCGGTGATGACCGCCCCAGCGCCCAGTCGAAGCGTGAGCGCCTGGGCGTCGGCGCGGGACCGGCGCGTGACGGCGGATGGAATGAGCAGGCATTCCAGGTGCTTTCGCAGAAACCCTTGGCGTTCCAGCGTCGCCAGTCGGCGGCGCGAGCAGCCAAGCGCCAGTGCTTGTGGGCGTGTGACCACGCCCTGCTGGACGCTTGCGAGCGAAGTCAAGTCATTCGTCGCGGCAGGTGTTCGTGATCGCGGAGTGATCGAGCCACGGTAAGGCAGCAAGACCGCGATTCGCCAAAGCGCAGCGGAAGTTCTTTCGGGTCCCGGTCATGCCTTGAAACGGTCGGGATTTGCTGCTTAAGTCACAATTCCCACCGTTTCAAGCCGTGCGGCGTGCGGCACAGGGTCGATTCCACCGTTTCAAGCGACTCACCCCCGCAGGAAGACCCAGCTCAGCACCACAAAGACCGGGATCAGCACCAGCATGCTGAATGCCATGTAACCGAAGAAGCTGGGCATCCGCACGCCCGACCGCTCCGCAATCGCCTTGACCATGAAGTTTGGCCCGTTGCCGATGTAGGTGCTGGCACCCATAAAGACCGCGCCCAGCGAGATGGCCGCGAGCAGGTCTCCTCGCACCGCGCCGTCCGTCAGCGGAATCATCGGAATGGAGGCATCGGCCCCCACCCCCGGCCCCAGCGTTTTCGCCGTTTGGAGGAACACCAGGTAGGTCGGCGCGTTGTCCAGCATGCTGCTCAACACACCGGTCACCCAGAAGAATTTCATTGGTGTGTCCACGCCCAGCGAGGCTCCCTTCGCGTGAAGGACTTCCAGCGGCACCTGCATCGTGATGAAGATGCCCGAGAAGAGCGCGGCCACTTCCACGATCGGGAACCAGCTGAATTCGTTTTCCTCGCGCAGCGATCGAGGCGTGGCCCACATCGCCAGTCCGGCCAGCAGCACCATGAGTCCCTCGCGCAGGTACACAAACGGATACACGTCCGTCCCGGGGATCAGTCGGCTGGGGTCCAGCAGCGCCACGCACAGGACGATGCCGGCCAGGAATGGCAGGCTCCGCAGCCCCTCCACGCGCAGCGGCTGCGCCAGCACCACATCGCGCCTGAGGTCCGACTTCGCCTCCCGCTTGTACTCAATCGAGTCCCACACGAAGTAGATCGCGAGCAGCACGCCCGCGGCGAACGCCCACTCCACCCACAGAGTGGTCGTCCAGAGGAACGGAACGCCCTTGAGGTAGCCCAGGTAGAGCGGGGGATCGCCGATGGGAAGCAGCGTGCCACCGATGTTGCTCACCAGGAAGATGAAGAAAACGACCGTGTGGACCAGCCGCCGACGCTCGCTGTTGACCTTGAGCAGGAACCGGATGAGCAGCATGCTGGCCCCGGTCGTGCCAACGACGCTGGCCATGCCAGTGCCCGCCGCCAGAATGAGCATGTTGGTCCAGGGCGTCGCCCGAAGGTCGCCCTTGATGACGATCCCGCTGGTCACCGCGAACAGCGACCCCAAGAGCACGATGAACGGGATGAACTCGTCAAGGATTGCGTGCTTGACGGCGCCTCCAGCCGTGGCCAGGGGTGGCCCGTGGGCTTGGTGAGCCGACCACGCCAAGTACCCAAGCGTCGCCACGGCACACACCATCGCCACCATGAACTTGGATCGATTCTCCTCCCACCAGTGATGCGTGGCCGGGATCAATGGAAGGACCGCGATGCACAGGAGGAGAATCGCGAACGGTGCCACGCCCAGTCCCCACGCTGCGGGAAGAATGGCCTGGGCGTGCGTGCCAACCTCGTGCGAACCCTCGTCAACCGGCGCATGGTGCCCCGGTCCGGCCAGTGCCACGCCGAGCGCGACGAGGCACACGGCTGCGGCGCAGAGCGCGATGATCGCCTCGATGGAGAGGCGTTGTCGAGAATTATGGTGCGCCACCATGGGGCGCACTGTAGCCGAGCAGGACTACGATCAGGACCCATGGCAGCAGTGGTCGCGCGAATGATGCTGGTCTCGAGGGCGTCCGCGCTGGCGCTGGCGCTGGCTGCGTGCGTCGTCGCCCAGGCATCGCAGGCGACCCAGGGGATCGAAGCGGCAGAGGTGATCGATGCGCGCACACTCCCCGCCGACCGCCCGCCGCTTCAGGCCAAGAGCATTGGAGTCATCAACGGGATCCGCGGCGCGAGCTGTGCGGTGGACGCGGCTGGGATCGCGAACCAAGCGGAGTGGCTCGTCGGAGCCGAATCAGGTCTCTGGTCGATTCACGCCGATGGCACGGCCGCGAAGCTGGAAGGCTGGACCGGTCCCGTCCGCGCGTTGGCTCGATGCCCCGGTTCTGACGGGGGCTTCTGCCTCGCGGTCGATTCCAGGAACCGAGTCCACACCGTCACGATCAAAGATGGAGCGGTGGGACTCTCCCTGTCGGTGTCGCCACCGCTCGCCGGCCCCATCACGGCGATTGCGTGTGATGGCGTATCCGAGGAAAAGCCCGCATCTCTCACCATCGCCGCGGCGACTCGCGACGGCGTCACGATCTGGGCCGGCGACGGCACCGTGCTCTGGTCGTCAACTCCCGGCGAGGACTTTGGCCGCCCCGGCGGCCTGGCGTTTGGCGATGATGGCACGCTCTATGTCACCGATGCCGATCGCGCGACGGTCACGGCGTTGGACCGCACCGGAAGAATGCTTGCCCGTCAAGGCTCTCGCGGGTCATTCCCCGGCCAGTTCAAGGATCCCCGCGGCGTGGCGGTACAGGGAGGTCTGGTGTACCTGGCGGATCGACTCAACCACCGCATCGTGAGACTTCGACCGGATCTCTCGTTCACCGACTTCTGGGGCATGCACGCGGTGTGGCCGCGCGCGGCCGATGGTGCCACGCACTATCCCATCGCCGTGGCGATTTCGCTCGACGGCACGCGCGCGCTGGTCGTGGAGCCTTTCGAGCGGCGGGTGCAGCGGTTCGAGACAGAGCAGGAGCGACTGGCTGGGCTGGTGATGCCGTCAGTGGATGGCGTGCAGAGCCACTTCGGTCCCTCGGTCGACGCCGCGAATGGAAGGCTTGTCGCGTTTGACCCCGAGGGCGGCGCGATCGTCGTCTTCCTCCACACGATGGAGCAGCCCGTGCATGTCACCACGATCGGCATGCCCGGGACGCCGATGTCTGTGCAGGACGCCGCCAGGAGAAATCGATCCTTCAACGAGACCGTGGAAGGCCCGGGTCGCTTTGGGCGAGTCAAGGCACTGGCCATCTCTCCCCAGGGCGACCGCGTGCTGGTCGCGGACGACGCGATGCAGACGCTGAGCCTGTGGGAGATCGGCCCGACCCCCGAGCCGCTCCGGTTTGATCCGTTCTTGGCACGGCTGCTGCGGGTTGTTCAGTACTCGGCGCTGGAAACAGGTCGAGTGGCGGATCTGTCGGCCAGCGGCGACGGCTGGGCGATCCTCTGGTTCGATGAGGTGGTTGATCCGGCCGCGGTCGCCAGGGTCTCGTTCGTGGATCGCGGGTTGCGTCCCATCTCGGTTCAGCAGGTGCCGCTGGGGGAAGGACCCGCGACGCGAGTGGCCGTGCACGGGGACGAACTCGCTGTGCTCTGCCCGGTCGCGCAGGAGGTCATCGTCGCAGGCCCCTCAGGAGTCCGCTCGATACACCTTCCCGCGGGGACCGAGCCGACCGATGTGTTTGCGATCGCCGGTGGATACCTGGTCACGGACGCATCAGAGGACCAATTGCTCGCGTTGGCAGTGGACGGTGCACCCGCCGCCACCCTCGGCTCGACAGGACTGAGCGACGGACGATTCTGGTCGCCCGATGCCGTGACGCAGGACGAACTGGGCACCATCGTCGTGGTGGATGGCGGCAACCACCGACTTCAGAAACTCATTCAAGCCGAGGACGGTTCGCTCCAGTGGGTCATGACCTTTAGCCTCGGTCGCGTGTACACGCGGCCGCGCAACCTGGACGCTCCGAAGGGAGATGGCGAATGAGAGTGGCGTCTCGATTCTCGTGTCGGGTGTTGCGGCGCGTGGTCGCTTGCCTCGTGCTCTTGGCACTCTCGTTCCTCCTGGCCTCCTGCGGCGATCCGGGAACCTCCTCCACCAACGACACCGATGCGCCGCCGGGACCGGAACCGGTCTGGGGCCCGTGGCGCGAAGTGGGTTTACTCATCGACGGCCAGCACGTCCGACTGCGCTACGGCCCGTGGCCGATCCCGGTGGGCAAAACCTTCCAGGCACAGGTGGAAGTGATTCCGTCGAACCAGGCCGACGCAGAGTCACTCAACGGGTCGATGTGCATCGTGGACGGCACGATGCCGCACCACGGACACGGCATGAACATCCGACCCCCACGCGGGCGACTGGCACACCAGCCGGACGGCAGTCTGCGCGGCCGCGTCGATGGAGCAATGCTGTTTCACATGCAAGGCAAGTGGCTGGTGTCGGTCGATGTGGTGCGCCCCGACGGCATGATCGACCGCGCCAGCGTGGTCGAGGATGTGCAGCCGTGAACGCGGATCCCGCGATGGCCAGCGTCGGTTCGCGCAGCGCCGTCATCCGGCGCTGGGTGGTCCTGGTCGTCGTGCTGCTCGCCACGCTGGAACTGGTGCGAGTCGTGCTGGTGCGCCTCCCGTCGGAGCCCCTTTTTCCCGCCGAACTCAAGCGACTCCTCCTCTCGCTCAGCCCGATTCCGGAGGTGCCGCTCGATCCCACCAATCGACTGGCCGACTCTCCAGCCGCGGCAGCGCTCGGCGAGGCAATCTTCTTCGATCCTCGATTCTCCGCGAACGGCCAGGTGTCGTGCGCCACATGCCATGATCCCGACCAGGGTTTCACCGATGGTGAACCACTCGCGCGAGGACTTGGCCTCGGCACGAGGAACTCGCCCACCATCATTGACGCGGCGCACCAGCGATGGTTCACTTGGGACGGCCGGGCGGATTCGATGTGGGCACAGGCGCTGCACCCATTCCTGTCGCCAGTTGAGATGGGGCTCACGATGCAGGATGTCATCGATCGCATCCAGCAAGATCACCAGCTCGCGCAAGCGTTCGGGGCGGCGACGGGTTCACCGATCGGCGAGCAGTCTCTCGCGCAGGCCTACGCCAATGTCGGCAAGTGCCTCGCGGCCTACGAGCGCACGGTGCGTTCGGAACACAGCAGCTTTGACGACTTCGTGGATGCCGTGCGCGCCGGCGACCGCGAGCGCGCAGACCGCTACCCAGCACCCGCCCGGCGCGGCCTGGAGATCTTCCTGGGCAAGGCCGGCTGCGTCCGCTGCCACCACGGCGCGGTCTTGTCGGATGGCGAGTTCCACCTCGTCGGTGTGCCAGACTCGACGGGGCAACTTCCCCAGGATGTTGGTCGCCTCCAGGCGATCGAAGTGGTGCAGTCAGATCAATTCAATGCCGCCGGGCCCCACAGCGATGCCCCCGACGGCGAGCAGGCGCACCTCACGATGGCGCTCATCAAGCAGCCGGAGCTGTGGGGTGCGGTGCGGACGCCCTCCCTTCGGAGCGCCTGGGCGACCGCGCCCTACATGCACGCGGGGCAGTTGGCCACGCTGGAAGAGGTGGTGCACTTCTATAACACGCTGGAAGGTGCCGTCACCCTGGATCACCATGCGGAACGCATGCTGGCGCCGCTGGGACTGGCGCCTGAGGAAGAGGCGGATCTGGTCGCCTTTCTTCGGTCGCTCCAGCCTCGAACGCCCGCGCACGACGGCTAAGAGCTGCAAACTTCCGTCGATTTGGTCATCGAATTTCTTGATCACTGCCAAGATTGGGATAGACTCACTCCATGCTCCACGACTCAAGGCTGGCTGTCGTTGTAGGCGCGCTTTTTGTCTCGTGCGCCAGTGCGTTCTTGGTTCCAGCGCTCGCCCACGAGGATGACCCGAAGTGGCAGGGGCGTGAGGAGTCCTTCAAGGGGCCGATCTACCGCGCCGGTCAATCCGACGGCGGCATCGCGGGCACCTTTGAGTCGAACGGTATGAGCCTGCTCAGCTGGTTCCCGCTCAACACGCTCTCTGCCGGCGCCACGTCCGGCAACGACTGCTGGGGATACACGACCCCAACGGGTCGCGAGATCGCCATGATCGGGCTCTCCAACGGAACCGCGTTCGTTAACGTGACCAATCCGACGCAGGCGTACCAGATCGGCTTCGTCGCCGGCCCCACCAGCCTGTGGCGCGACATCAAGGTCTACGACAAGTACGCCTACATCGTCAGCGAGGGCGGCAGTGGGGTCCAGGTGGTCTCGTTGATCAGCGCGGACTCCGGAGTCGTCGGGCTGGTCAACACCGTGACGGTCGGCGGTGTCGCCTCCACCCACAATGTGGCGCTCAACACCAACAGTGGGTTCCTGTACCGGTGCGGGGGTGCAAGCAACACGGGGCTCCGCATCTACGACCTCAACCAGTCCAAGACGGCTCCGCCGTTCGTAGGCGAGTGGAGCGACCGGTATGTGCACGATGCGCAAGTCGTCAACTACACCACCGGTCCCTACGCCGGCAAGGAAGTGGCCTTCTGCTGCGCTGGCTTCAACAACGGCTCCGGCTCCACCGGCCTGTACATCGTCGACGTGACCAACAAGGCGGCGCCCGTCCTGATGGGTTCGCTGCTGTATCCCAATGCGGCGTACAGCCACCAGGGATGGCTGAGCGAGGATCGCACGCTCTTCTATCTTGGCGACGAGTTGGACGAGGGATCGACCGTCGCGAACAGCACGGTGGTCGTCATCAACGTGACCGACTTGGCCAACCCCACCTTCGTGGCGTCACGCAACAACGGCAACACGGCGATCACGCACAACTTCTATACCGACAACGGGATGCTCTACTGCGCCAACTATCGATCTGGCGTTCGCATCTTCGAGCCAGCCGCCGGCGGCAACCTGATCGAGCGCGCGTGGTTTGACACCTACCCAGGATCAGATGCGGCCTCGTTCAATGGCTTGTGGAGCGTCTATCCGTACTTCCAGAGCGGGATCGTCATCGGCAGCGACCTCGAGCGCGGTCTTTTTGTCTGGCGTGTGGGACCGGAGCCAATCCAGTTCAGCTTCCCGGAACCGCTGCCAGAATTGATCCCGCCATCGGGCACGTCGATCAACGTGAACCTGGAACTCCAGCCCGGCGTCATCGTGGTGCCCAGCAGCGAGCGGCTTCTCGTGACCATCAACGGTGTCGAAACTTCCTACCCGATGCAGCAACTGGGCGCCACCTCGTACCGCGCCAATGTCCCGGCGCAGGCGTGTGGTACCGAGGGTGGCTTGGCCTTCCGCGCGCAGGAGGGCGGTGGCGAGGTGTTTCGATTCCCCGACGTTGGCTCAGTCGACGTGGTGTGGGCCACCGGCACCGCCGTGGGATATGAGAACACGCTTGAGTCCGGCAGCGCGGGTTGGACCATCGGCGGCACCGGTGACGCCGCCACCTCCGGCGTCTGGGTGCTGGTCAATCCCAACGGGACCGCCGCGCAGCCCGAAGACGACCACACCGCCAACGGCACGCAGTGCTTCGTGACGGGGCAGGGATCGATCGGTGGGGCGGTCGGGACGGACGATGTCGATGGGGGCCAGACCACGCTCACATCACCGGCGATGGACGCCACGATCGTCTCGAACCCGATCCTCTCCTTCTGGTACGCCTTCAACAATTCGGGTGGCAGCAACCCGGGCGAGGACCCGTTCACGGTGGATCTCTCGGGCAACAACGGCTCGACGTGGACCAATGCGCTCACGACGCTGGTCACGACCGCCGGATGGACCGAGCACCGCGTGGACATCGCCTCGGTAATGACGCCTACAGCCACCATGAAGTTGCGATTTCGGACAACCGATGCCGGCGTCGGTGGCTCCATTGTCGAAGCGGCGATCGATGACCTGTCGATCATCGGATTCGAGTGCGAGGAACCATCGATCCCCGGTGACGTGAACGGCGATGGCATCGTCGATGGACAGGACCTCGCCGGCTTGCTCGGGGCATGGGGTTCTTCGCTGCCCGCCGCAGATTTCAATGGTGACGGCGTTGTGGACGGCGTCGATCTTGCTTCCCTCGTCGCCAACTGGGGCTGACCCTTGACACCCATGAAGAGGTTTGCAATCGCATCGGGAACCGCCGTGGGACTCCTGTCGTGCTTCGTCCTGGCCCACGAGGACGATCCCAAGTGGCAGCACCGGGAGGCGCCATTCAACGGCCCGATCTGGCGTGCCAACGGCGTCACAAACGGCCTCGCGGGTGACGGCGGCGTCGCAGGCGCAGATTTCGACTCATCCGGCGTGGCGCTCCTGAGCTGGTTTCCGCTCAACACGCTTTCCTCCGGCGCCAACAGCGGCAATGACTGCTGGGGGTATGTGACGCCGCAGGGAAAGGAGATTGCGATCATCGGTTTGTCCAACGGCACGGCCTTCGTGGATGTCACCGATCCGATCAACGCCTTCCAGATCGGTTTCATCTCCGGCCCCACCAGCCTGTGGCGTGACATCAAGGTCTTTGGGACGCATGCCTACGCCGTGAGCGAAGGCGGGCAGGGGATCCAAGTCATCAACCTTGCCAACGCGGACCAGGGGCAGGTGTCGTTGACCGGAACCGTCACCTCGGGTGGCGGCCAGTCCACGCACAACGTGGCTCTCAACACGCAGAGCGGGTACCTCTACCGTTGCGGCGGCGGGAGCAATGTTGGCCTGCGGATGTACAACCTCAACCAGTCGGCAACCAACCCGCCGTTCGCAGGCGAGTGGAGCGACCGGTATGTGCACGATGCGCAAGTCGTCAACTACACCAGCGGCCCCTACGCCGGCAAGGAAGTGGCCTTCTGCTGCGCTGGCTTCAACAACGGGTCCGGTTCCACGGGGTTGTACATCGTTGATGTCACCAACAAGGCGGCGCCGGTCCTCATGGGCTCCGTGCTCTACCCTCACGCGGCCTACTCGCATCAGGGGTGGCTCTCCGAGGATCGAAAGTGGTTCTACCTCGGTGACGAGCTGGACGAGGGCGACACCGTCGCCTACAGCACCGTGGTGGTGATCGATGTCTCCGACCTCACGGACCCGCGCTACCTGGTCGGCCGCCACAACGGCAACACGGCGATCACGCACAACTTCTACACGCACCTGGGCAAGCTCTTCTGCGCCAACTATCGATCGGGCCTGCGCGTCTTTGACATCTTGGGCAACGGCTCGCAACTCTCCGAGATTGCCTATTTAGACACCTATCCAGGATCGGATGCGGCGGCGTTCAATGGCTTGTGGGGCGTCTACCCGTACTTCCCGAGCGGCACCGTGATCGGCAGCGACCTTGAGCGCGGGCTCTTCGTGATGCGCGTCGGTCCCGATCCCATCCAGTTCTCCTTTCCGGTTGCGGTGCCGGACCTCCTCAATCCCGAGGGGCAGTCGATCGATGTCGATCTCATCCTCGTCCCGGGGCACGCCATTGTTCCTGGCTCCGCCGTGGTGACCGTGGCGTACAAGGATGTCACGGAGGACGTCGCGCTGGTACCCGTCTCGGGGACCCGGTATCGCGCCGACCTGCCTGCGATCGCTTGCGGCCTCGCCGGCTCCATCCAGTTCATCGCACAGGACACCACGGGCGAATGGATGCGATGGCCACGCAACGAATCCCATCCCGTGACCTGGGCCGAGTCGATCGATTCCATCCTTGAGGATTCCCTCGAGTCCGGGGCTCTTGGCTGGGTTGCGGGTTACGCAGGGGACACCGCCGTGTCTGGGAAGTGGACCCTGGTGGACCCCGTCGGGACCGGCGCACAGCCCGAAGACGACCACTCGCCGACAGGCACGAAGTGCTTCGTCACGGGGCAGGGGCTGCCCGGCGGTGCGGACGGCGCCAATGACATCGATACTGGATTCACCACACTGGTCTCGCCGGCCTTCAATGCCGTGACCATTCCCGACCCAGTCATTTCGTTCTGGTACTGGCTCAGCAGCGACACGGGAGCAAACCCCAACAGTGACCCGTTCCGAGTGGATCTGTCCTTTGACAACGGGACGATCTGGACGACCGCGTTCGAAACCACGCAAAGCACCGGTGGCTGGCAACAGTGCAACATCCGCATCCGCGACACTGGCCCTCCTTCATTGGCGATGCGCGCACGATTCGTCGCTTCCGATGTTGGGCTCCCGTCCACCGTGGAAGCGGCGGTGGATGACTTCCGAATCGACGGCCTGACTTGCCCTGGCGCGTTGGTTCCCGGCGACCTCGATGGCGATGGGGTCGTCGGTGGGACCGACCTGAGCATCGTGCTCGGGTCCTGGGGGTCGTCGGATCCCGCAGCGGATGTCGATGCGAGCGGAGTCGTCGACGGCGCTGATCTCGCGATCCTCATGGTCAACTGGGATTGAGTGCGTGGGAGCGGACGGCGAGGGGAGATGGGCTCACCTATAGTGGCTTGATGCGATGCTGCGCGCTGCGATTGGGAGTTCTCGCCACGGTGCTGGGGAGTGCGGCGGCGTGCGAAAGCCAGTCGCAAGAGGTCTCCACCCCCACCGCTGCGGCCAGCCAGGCTGCGGCAGGGGAAGCGGACCGGCCATCGGCGAACGGCGCCTGCTCAGGCGAGGGCGACCCTCTGGTGATCGCCATCGCCGGCACGCCGCACTCCATGACCTTCGTCCCGGTCGAGGTCAACGGCACGACGCTCTGGGTGGCCACGCATGAGACGGTGTGGGAGCTCTACGACACGCTGGTCTTCAAGTTTGACCAGAAGGCAGGTCACAGTGGAACCGCCGCCGCTGATGCCATCACGCGGCCGACCAAGCCGTATGTGGCCGCGGATCGCGGATTTGGGCACAACGGGTATCCCGCCGTCAGCATCAGCTTCAACGGTGCCAAGAGTTTCTGCGAGTGGCTCAGCGCCAAGACGGGCCGGATGGTGCGCCTCCCCACCCAGTCGGAGCGCGAGGCGATGGCGACTGCCGTGGATGTCCCCGATGACCAACTGACCCAGATCGCGTGGTTCTCCGCAAACGCGGGAACCGCCACGCGAAGGGTGGGCCAGCTCAAGGCCGACCAGCTGGGGCTCTTTGACTTCCTAGGCAATGTCGGGGAGTGGGCCGTAGCCGCCGACGGTTCCGGCCTGATCATGGGCGGATCCTTCGAGGAGCCCGCCTCGGACCTTGAACCCGCCGATGCCCGCAGCGCCACCGACGACTGGAACGCCAGCGACCCGCAGTTTCCCAAGAGCATCTGGTGGCTGACGGACGCGCCTTTTGCCGGCTTTCGCGTGGTGATCGAGCCTTGACCAACTACGCTCCAGCACGAATCCCACAGGAAAAACTATGACGACTCCGATGACGACTGATAGCAAGCGACGCACCCTCCTGGCTGCTGCGGGAGCGGCGGCACTAGTGCCAACCGTCCTCCCCGCGTTTGGCCGGCAAGACACCGGCGAGCAGCGGTGGCTCAAGGTCGGGGTCGTGGGTTGCGGTGGCCGTGGCACGGGCGCGGCGATGAACGCCCTTGAGGCCTCGGAGTCCGTCAGCATCGTGGCGCTGGGCGACGTCTTTGCGGATCGAGCCAAGGCTGCGCAAGAGGGGCTGGCGCAGCGCGGGGATCGTGGAAAGGTCGCCGATGATCGGATCTTTGTCGGATTCGACGCCATCGCCGGCGTCCTGGCAACCGATTGCGACATTGTCATTCTGGCGACGCCGCCTGGATTCCGCCCCGGGCACTTCGAAGCGGCAATCGCCGCGGGCAAGAACGTTTTCATGGAGAAGCCGGTTGCGGTCGACCCGGTCGGCATCCGAAAGGTCATTGCTGCCGCGCATGCCGCGGACGAGAAGAAGCTCTGCGTGGTGTCGGGGACACAGCGCCGCCACGAGCAGTGCTACCTGGAGTCGATGAAGCGGATTCATGATGGCGCCCTGGGCAAGCTCTCAGCCGCACGCGCCTACTGGAACATGGGTGGCCTGTGGGTGGTGGAGGCACAGTCGGACCGTTCGGACATGGAAAACCAGGTCCGGAACTGGCTCTACTACACCTGGCTCTCGGGCGACCACATCGTGGAGCAGCATGTCCACAACTTGGATGTCGTCAACTGGGCGTTCCAAGCGGTGCCGGAGCGGTGTGTCGCACTGGGTGGGCGGCAGGCGCGGACGGACCCGAAGTATGGGCAGATCTTCGACCACTTTGCGGTCGATTACGAATATCCGGACCAACGATTCGCGCTGAGCATGTGCCGTCAGCAGGACGGGACAGACGGTCGCGTGCAGGAACAGATCTTTGGCTCCGAGGGAGTGGCGGTCATGAGTTCCGGATCCGCCACCATCGAGGGGGCCAACGCCTGGAAGTTCAAGGGTCCGCAGCGAAACCCCTACGTGCAGGAGCACATCGACTTGCAAGAGGCCATTCGCACCGGCAAGTTGATCAACGAAGGCGTACGGGTGGCGGAGAGCACGCTCACCGCGATCATGGGCCGCATGTCGGCGTACACAGGCAAGGTCGTGACCTGGGACGAGGCCATGAACAGCGACCTGGACTTGATGCCGGCGGTCATGGAGTTCACCAGCCTCCCGACCGCGCCCGTGGCGATCCCGGGCAAGTCGACCTGAGCCATCACTCGCCCCGGCCGCCCGCACCCGCCAGAAGCGTTGTCCGCACTTCGGCGAGGTCGGCGAAGCGCGCTGAGCCAGGCGGGAGCGGCTCTCCCGGCCCAGGAGCCCCGTAGCCGCCCGCGACCACCCAGATCGGCCAGCCCGCCGCGGCAGCCGTCTCAACATCAATGCGTGAGTCACCGACGAGCAGTCCCCTCGCCGGGTCAGCGCCGCAGCGCCGTGCGGCTTCCTGCAGCATCCACGGCGATGGCTTGCGTTCCCCCGTGTCGCCCCCGATGATGCACCGAAGGAAGGGAGAGAATCCCAGTCGGTCGGCGATCCGCCAGGAGAATCGCTCCAGCTTGTTGGTCGTGATGGCACACGGCATGCCGGAGGACGAGAGGCTGGAGAGCAGTTCCATCGCGCCCGCCCTTGGCGTTGAGCCCGTCTCGCTGTGCGTGGTGTACGCCTCGACGAAGCGATCGTGCGCGGCGTCCACCTCCTCCGCACTGGGGTGCCGGCGAACGGCGTCTTGGACCGCGGAGGCGACCAGGTGGCGCGTGCCTCGCCCGATCCAGCCCTCGACGCTCGTCGATCGCGCGGGGGCATGGCCAAGTGAGGCGCGCATCTCGTTCACGGCCGCCGTCAGTCCAGGGAGTGAGTCGATGAGCGTGCCGTCCAAGTCAAACGCGACCAACTCAATCGGCATGGGGGGGCTCCGTGAGGTCCCTCGGGACCGTCGTTCCCGCCTGGGAAGGTGCCGCACGCAGGTCGGGCCAGGTACCGAAGACTTCGGCGGCGGCCGTGGCTGACCCATCCGGGGTGGCAACCACTCGCCGCGCTGCTTGCAATGGCAGCCGGGTCATCAGCAATCGCGACTCCGCCGCCGAGCACACGCACAGCGCGGTCGCCGCCGCATCCACGATGGCACCGCAGGCCCCGACCGCCGTTGCGGCGCGGCGCTCAGCGAGCGGCTGTCCATCGCGAGCGTCGATGAGATGCCCCACGCGCCGCCCATCGACGATGGCCCCTTGTTCTGAATCGCCGCTCGTCGAGACGCTCTGGTCGCGCAGGCAGAGCACGATCGACGCCTCCGTGAGCCCATCGGCCACCGCGACTCGCCAGCCGTCCGCGCCTGGAGGACATCCCTCCGCACGGACATCTCCCGAGACGGCCACCAAGGCAGCCGTGGCGCCTGACTGGCAGGCGGCCGAGGCTGCGCGGTGAGCTCCCAAACCCTTCCCCACACCTCCAAGGTCCAGCGTGAGCGCCCCCGATGTGCATCGCAGTCGCCGATCCCCACAGAGCTGGAACTGGTCCCATCCGACGCTCGCCAGTGCCCGGCCCAGAGTCGCCGGGTCCGGGGGTCGTTCCTCGGCTCGCGCGTCGCGCCACAGGGCCACGACCTGGCCGATCGTGGGGTCAAAGGCACCCCCAGAAGCCTCGGCCACGGCCAGCGCCCCTCGCAAGCCTTCCTCGAGCATGGGGCTCATTGTGGTCCACGAGGACCACTGCCGACGGACTTGGTTGAGCTCGCTGTCGGGTCGATAGTCGGAGAGCGCGGCATCGCACGCATCCAGCGCGGCCATCGCCGCGCGTGCGGCGGTTCCCGCTGCGTCCTGGGAGTTCGCGTAGAGCACGATCGTGGCGTGCGTCCCCATGACGGCGGTGGCGTATTCGAACCGCTCTGCGTGAGGCGGGGACGCCTGCGCGGACAGGAGCGCGATAAAGGCAGTCACGGACAGCACGGTCGATGCCTACTCGTCGTCCGAGGTTGCGCGTGGCCCCAGGCCCGCATGCTTGACTTGCGACTGGACGCCGTGCGCCAATCCGGTCGGGAGTGGCTTGATCCGAGCGAAGTGCATCGTTCCCGCGGCCGTCTTCACGGTGTTGGTGATTTCCACCTCGACCGTCTCGCCGACGCGCGTCGCTCCGTCCTCGATCACCACCATCATCCCGTCGGGTGTGAAGGCGACGCCCTGCAGGCGCTGGTCGCCGCGCCGGACGATCTCGACCTGGAGGCCCTCGCCGATGCCAGCGCCGAGTTGAAGCGCACTCGAAAGTTCGTGCAGACTCAGGATCTGGATGCCGCGAATCGTCCCGACCTTCGCCAGCCCGGCGTCCAGCGTGAGGATCCTGTGTCCCTCGCGCTGCGCAAGGTCGATCAGTTGGCTGTCCACGCCTCGACCATCGCTGGGGGAGGGGTCCACCTCCACATCGACAAGAGGGGCCGCCTGCAGCCTGGACACCGTCTCCAGCCCACGCCGCCCCTTGGCGCGCTTGAGTCGGTCGGCACTGTCGCCCAGGGCCTGCAGTTCCGCCAGGACGAACTCCGGGACGATCAGCGGCGCATCCAAGAAGTGGCTGCTGGCCAGCAACTCCACGCGACCATCCACCAAGACCGAGGTGTCAAGCACGATGGGTCGAACGCCGCGGACCTGCTTGGAGAACTCCACGTACGGGATGACCAGGCGAAAGTCGTCCTTGGTCGTGAGGACGATGCTCACCGAGAGGTAGCAGAGGATGATGCCGATGATCACCTTGGAGAGCGGGAGGTAGACGCTGTAGCCACCATCGGTCAGCTCCCAGGAATTGCTGATGGTGTCGATCAGCGTTCCGATCGCGATCGCCGCTACCAGCCCCAGGCAGAGCCCCAGGTAGGCGCCCACCAGGCTGGTGAGGCGCTTTCGCGGCGTGAGCGCGTCCAGCATGACCACGGCCAGGCCCAAGCCCATGGCCGCGATGATGATGCCGGCAACGGTCGTGAATCCAAATTCGTTGACGGTCCTTGTGCTGGACACGACCAGCATCGAGACCACCACCAGCAGCACGATGAAGACGAGCCGGATCGCGAAGAGCAGGAAGTTCCGGTTCTCTCCCGAGGACTTGCCTTTGGGTTGCGTTCGCGGAGGCAGGGGTGTGCCGTGCGGCGTGTCCACGCGAGGACTCTACTCAGGCGCGGGTGCTACCATCCTGCACGCGATCCAGAGGACGGCCGGGCCCGTAGGTCGGGCTTCGCGTGAACCTGGTCAGGGCCTGACGGCAGCAGCCATAAGCGTTGTTGTCCGAGCCTGCGGTCACCTGGCCGTCCTCAGGGTCGCGTCCTGCCGACGGCAGGGGAACCGCGCCTGCCATCATGCCCCCGCGCACCGCCCAGCCCAGTTCAAATCCCAGTGCGGGCACAAGCCCCGCCCCAGGTCGTCGGGGGCAGGGTGACGGCACCTACCAGGTGCTGGCACGCCGCTACCGGTCGCGGGAATTTGGAGAGGTGGTCGGGCAGGAGATCATCGCCAAGACCCTCCAGAACGCCATCATCCTTGGTCGGACGGCGCATGCGTACCTGTTCACCGGCACGCGCGGGGTGGGAAAGACCAGCATGGCGCGCATCTTTGCGCGTGCCCTCAATGCCCCTGTCGCCGCGGGCGATGGCGCGGAGGCCCTCCTCCCCCGGGCCGCATCCGTCGATGCGATCCTCGTCGGCCAGGACATCGACGTCATCGAGATCGATGGCGCCAGCAATCGAGGCGTGGACGACGCCAGGAGCCTGATCTCCGGGGCCGGCATCACACCCACGCGGTCGCCCTACAAGATCTACATCATCGACGAGGTCCACATGCTGACCACGCCGGCCTTCAACGCGCTCCTCAAGACGATGGAGGAACCGCCGGAGCACGTGAAGTTCATCCTGTGCACCACCGAGGCGCACAAGGTCCCCGCAACGATCCAGTCGCGCTGCCAGCGGTTTGACTTCAAGTCGATTCCCATGGCGCGAATCCAGGCGCACCTGTCGAGCGTGCTGGAGTCCGAGGGCATCTCGTGGGAGCCGGAGGCGCTCTCCGAGGTCTCGCGCCTGGCCAACGGGTCGATGCGCGATGGGCTGAGCCTGCTGGAGCGACTCATTGCGGCTGCCCGGGGCACGATCACGACGGGCATCGCGCGGGAAGTCCTCGGCTTGCCCGACGCCCACCGGCTCGACGACATGCTGCGCGCGGTCGCCACGGCCGACTCATCAGGTGCCCTCCGCGCCGCGAGCGCGATGCTGGACACCGGCGTATCGGTTGAGCACCTGCTGGAACTGCTCGCGGATCGATTTCGTCTGGCGATGGTGGCGGCGACCTGCGGGCTGGATGGGCTTCCGGAGGATCTCTCGAGGGAACACTGCCTTGGCGCCTTCGAGGCGGCATCGGGCATGGCTGTCGAAGACCTGGTCCACGCCGTTGCCCTCTGCGACTCGACCAGCCGGACGACTCGGTCGAGCTCCATCCCTCGTGCGGTCCTGGACGCGCTCTTGGTGCGGCTGGCGCTTTCGGAGCGATTTGCGAGCTCGTCGGGAGAACCTGCTTCAGCGACCACCGTCGCCCAAAAAAAAAAGGTTGAGCCAACCACTGCACCAGCCACTGCCCTCGCCGCAGTGACGGCGACGGTGACCCTCCCGCGAGCCCCCGTCTCCGGGGCCGTGCTACCTCCACCACCCCCGGCGATCAACCAGCAGGAGGCTGTCGCCGAGGCCGCACGAGATCCGGTGATCCAGGACCTTATGAGCGTGCTCGATGCGACCGTCCTGCGGGTGGAGCCGCTGGAGGGTGTCGTCCATGCATCCGTCGACACGGATGCCTCCGATGAGGGCGAGGAGTGAACGACCGGAGGGACTCTGCCGCACCGGAGAGCGTGGCGAGGCTCGTCGCCAAGCTGCAGGGCCTCCCAGGCATCGGTCGGCGAAGTGCCGAGCGGATCGCCTTTTGGGTCCTCAAGGCCAGCGAGGATGAGTGCGCGGCACTGGCGGCTTCGATCAACGAGGTCAAGCGTTCCGTCCGCCACTGTGCCACGTGCTGGAACCTGGCGGACCACGATCCCTGCGCGATCTGTGCCGACAGGACTCGCGACGCATCGACCATCCTGGTGGTGGAGCAGCCGCGCGACTTGCTCAGCTTGGAGAACGCTGGGATGTACCGCGGCGTCTACCACGTGCTGATGGGACGGCTCGATCCACTGGATGGCGTCGGTCCCGACAGCCTCACCCTCCGGGACCTGGAGCGGCGCGTGCGTGAGCCGGCCACACATCCCTCCAGGACGGCGGTGCGCGAGGTCATCCTCGGCCTGAATCCTGACATGGAGGGAGACACCACCGCGCTCTGGATCGAGCGACAGTTGGCGGCGACGGGCGTCCGAGTGACTCGCCTGGCACGGGGCCTCCCATCCGGCTCCCAGATCGAGTTCGCCAACGCAGCCGTGCTCGCCGACGCGCTGGCCGGCCGGAGGGCCTCGGCAGAACCAGCCTCAGGGAGCGCGCGCCCGTGAAGCACAGGCTGGAGCAGCGGCCGCTCCTGGGGCAGCGGCTGCAACAGAAGCTGGCGCCACGCATGATCCAGGCGATGGAGATCCTCCATCTTGGGCTGGACGACCTGGAGGAGCGCGTCCAGCAAGAGCTGGAGAAGAATGTCGTCCTGGAGCGAGTCGAGTCGGCGGCGCCCGAACCCGGGTCATCCAGTCACTCGCGCGCGAACGAACGCCACCGGCTCTCCGATGACGCGATGGAAGCCCGCGCGGCGATGTTCGACCAGACTCCGTCGCGCGAGATGTCTCCCACCGACATCCTTCACGAGCAATGGCAATTGGTCGAATGCACCCCTGCGGAGGCGCGACTGGGCTCGTTCCTGATCGAGAACCTGGACGGGAACGGGTTCCTTCCCGACGACGATGAGACCCTGGCGAAGTCGGCGTCGGACGCGCTGAAGGAACCGGTGGCCGCCGCGGGCATCGCGGCGTTGCGCGCGCTGCTCACGACGGAACTTGAACCGGTGGGAGTCGCGGCTCGCGACAGGAGTGAGTCACTCACCCTGCAGTTGCAACGGGTGTCACGCCGGGGCGTTCCGGCTGACGTGCGCGCCGATGCCCTCCGCGTGCTCAAGGGATCGCTGGAGGACCTGGAGCGGAATCGGCTGCCAATGCTTGCCAAGCGCCACAAGCTGCCGCTGGCGCGGCTCCAGGCGATTCGTGACTTGGTCACGTCGCTGGACCCGGCGCCGCTGGCTCGCCTCAATCGGGTGTCGGCACAGGCCATCCGGCCCGAGGCCTACATCGTCTACGACGCCGAACGCGACGTGTATGTGCTCGCGATGTCCCGTGGGGCCAAGCCCGCGCTCCGCATCGCACCCGCCTACGAAAGGATGGCAGCGGCGCCTGAAACCTCGCCAGAAGCCAAGGCGATGCTCAAGGAGGGGATCAAGAAGGCCAACTGGATCATTGACGCGATCGAGCAGCGGGCCTCGACACTCAAGCGAGTGCTCGAGGAAGTCGTTTTGCTGCAGCGGGAGTGGCTGGACAAGGGAAGGGGATACCTCCGGCCGATGCCGATGACCGAGGTGGCGGGGAGGATCGGCGTGGCGATTTCCACCGTGTCGCGGGCGGTCGCGGGCAAGTGGGTGTCCACGCCGCACGGCATGATGGAGATCCGGCGCTTCTTTTCTGGCGGCACGGTTGGTCCCGAAGGACGCCCCGTGGCCTGGGACTCGGTGAAGCGGAAGATTGGCGACCTCGTGAGGGCGGAGGACTCGCGCCATCCGTTGAGCGACCAGGCCATCGTGAGGCGGCTGGGCGAGGAGGGCATTCAACTGGCCAGGCGGACCATCGTGAAGTATCGCGAGTCACTGGGAATCCCCTCGTCGCGACTCCGTCGCCGACACTCGGGTGAGTCTCCGTGAGATGCCCCCAGTGCAGCTACAGCCTCTGGGCGCTCAAGCCAGGGCTGTGCCCCGAGTGCGGGCGCGTGTTCAAGCCATCCGAGTTCCATTTCCATCGCGGCGCCGTGCTCTTCTCGTGTCCTGAATGCGGACAGAAGTACCAGGGAAACGACAAGCGTGGCCTCCCGGCGCCCCGGCAGTTCACCTGCGCCACATGCGAGTGCCCTGTCGATGTCGACGCGATGCGCGCGGAGCCGGCTCCCGGTCGGGACCCAGAGTCGTGCGAGGCGCTTCAGCATCCGTGGCTGGATCGTGGTGACCGATCTCTCCCCATCGCCCTCGTCCGGACATGGTGGGCGATGACGACGGCGCCAAGTGTGACGACCCGCGCGCTCCGCGGGAGACGGGCCCTGCCGTCCTCCGCTGCCTATGCATCGATCCTTGGCACTGGAGTGGTCGTCGCCGGCCTGGCCGTCGTTGCCGCCTGGGGGCTGATGGCGACCGGCTCCGTGGACGCGATGCGCTCGTACGCCCACGAGATGCTTGCCGTGTGTGCAGCGGCACTCGTCATCGCCCTGGTCGTGGTGACAGTCTGGATCCTGTTCGCGCACCTCATGCTGCGGATGACCAGCAACGCAGGAGCGTCGCCCATTGGTCCGCTGCGGGTTACCGCCGAGTGCTTCCTCTGGAGCCTCGGCGGCTCGATCCTCGCATCGATCCCCATGCTGGCCTGCTGCTCGGTGTTTCTCGGCGCAGGCTGGGTGGCGTTCACGACTTCGAAGGCGCTGGAAACGGCGCATTCGGTCTCGTGGGGTCGGGCCTTGCGAGCGACGCTCATCCCGATGGTGCTGGTGACCATCCTCATTTGCGGGGGGTTCATCGGACTCCCGGCGGTCTTGCTGCCTGCTCTCGCGAGAGGGAGCAATCCGCCTCTACCCGTGGTGATCACCACTGGGGAGGATGTGAACGAGGCACCCGCGGTCCCCGAATTGCCGGCCATCGAGAAGTCCGCGGAATCACACCTTGAGCAGGTCCCACCGGCCGAACCGAAAGCGCAGCCAGAAGGCGATTCCCCGGACGACCAGTTCGGCGCAGAGCCCGATCCAGATGCCGGTGAGCCCCCAGCCCATGGCCAGCCCGAAAAGCCAGGCCAGCGGTAGCCGCACCAGGTAACTGCTGAGCGCGGTGATGCCCAGGATCCAGACGGTGTCGCCCACGCCGCGGAGTCCGTTGCGGCAGACCATCCCCATCGCGAAGAAAACCTGGATGAACCCGCAGGTGAGAAGCAGGGGAGGGACCGACTCCAGGTGCACCGGTGCATCGCTGATGAGCGAGGTGAGGAATCGACCGGCAAGGATAAAGACCAAGCCGAAGACGCCCATGAGCGCCATGCCGAGCACCAGGCAGTGATTGATGCTCTTGCGGGCCATCACGGCATTGCCCGCGCCCAGGTACTGGCCAGCCAGCGTGCCGGCGGCGGTGCCGATCGCAAAGCCTGGAAGGAACGAGAACGCCTCCCACTGCACCGCGATCATGTGTGCACCCACCAGCCCGTCCTTGGGAGCGTCCCCGATGCCGCGAGCGGCGACCTCACCGATGAACCGGAGCACGAAGAGGTTGACGGCCCACAGTGCGATGCCCTCGACGAAGTTGGGGAACCCCACGCGCACCACGCGCCAGGTCATGTCTCGCGTGGGGCGCAGGTGGGTGGCCTTCGGCTTCATGTCCTTGACACCCCGCCAGAGGACGGCGAGCGTCATCATGGCCCCGACGAAGTACGAAATCGCCGTCCCGGCCGCGATTCCCGTGACGCCCCACTGGGTGGGGTCGATGCCCAGTGCGTTTCCAAGCGTGAGCGGGCCAAGCGAAAGGGTGATCCCGGAGAGGAGCCAGCTGGCGACGACATTCACGATGTTGACGACCACCGCCACGACGCTTGGAAGTGTGGTCTCGCCCGCGCCGTGGAGTGCCATCGAGCCCACGGTCATCAGGCCGGTGAAGGGCATCGAGAGGGCGACGATCTGCACATAGTCGCGGCAGTGGTGGCGCGCGGTCTCGCTGAGTTCGATGACTCCCATCAGTGGATCGATGGCTAACCACACTCCAGCTCCGACCAGCGTCCCCCACAGGAGCGAGAGCACGATGCTCTGGCCGCTGGCCAGGTTGGCCTCGCGTGTATCGCCACTCCCCATCGAGCGCGCGATAATCGCCTGGGTTCCCACTCCCAAGCCAGTCATCGCGATGCCGATGAACCAGCCGATGTAGGAGCCGATGCCGATCGCATCCAGCGCCGGTACACCGACGGGATCGGGGATCGCCCCGGCGAGCATCTTGTCCACCAACCCCACAGCCGCGGCCAGGAGCTGCTGCAAGAGGACCGGCAGCGCCAGGATCCAGATGGCGGACTCCAGCGACTTTCCAGCCAGCTTGCCGCTGCGGATCTTGCCCCTGGCATCGGCGCTGGCCTCCACCTTTTCAGCTGGAGTCTCCAGTTGCGGAAAGTCATCCGGGTCGACCGTCGTCCCGCGCATCCATCCCGGATCGTCGTCCGAATCAATCGGTTCGCAGGTCATCGGACCGTCGGCGCACTGCTTGCCGGAGGAGATGGTGACGATGGCTCTGGCGACGATGCGCCTCGGAGATCGTCCGTCGACCGCTGGCCTGGATCACTCAGGCCCGTCGGGAGACCGGGTCGCTCCCACACGCGTCGACCGAACGGATTGATCGACGCCAGCCAGCCAAACGGACGCTGGTAGGTGAGGAAGAGGTAGTCCGTGGGCGGCGTGAATCGGCTGGCGACCGGCGTTGCCTCATACCACCGCAACCACTCCGGACGGTTGAGCCCGTGGCTCTGCGCCGTCATCACCCAGAGGCTCCACTCCGCGGCTCGATTGACCGACAGTTCTGGCTGGTCCAGGGCAGCGACCAGAGCCTGGAACGCCGCATCGGAGCGGTACTGGCCCAAGGCCAGCGCCAACTCCACGCGGATGTTGGAGTCCTCTTCCTCCGCCAAGAGGAGCGACCTCCAGAGATCGGCCTCCACCTTGGGTTGGTAGATCCGTTGCAGACCCTTGGCTGCGGCGAGCCGGACCTGTGCATTCGGCGACCGCAGTTGCTTGGCGATCATGAACGCATCGTCGGTCGTTCCGTAGCGCGCCAAGGCCAAGATTGCCGCACTCTTGACCAGCGGGTCGATCGACTCCTCGACATACACCCGGTAGAGCTTGAGGTACTGCTCCTCGCCACCAAAGGAAGCATCCCCGATGAGCGCCAGCCCTTCGCGCTGCAGGGTCGGGTTCGTTGGGTCCACGGCCCATGTCGCGGCTTCTCCCGGAGATGGCGGCGAGATCTGCTGGCCCAGCCACTGGAAGTCGCTCGTGATCGTGTCGCACCCTGCAAGGACACCAAACGCCAAGACTCCGCGCACGCATCGTGCCCATCGCGTTCGTGTCGCTGGTCCCATCGATCGCATGCGCCGAGCATCCTACGGAGCCGCGTGTACTCCTGCCGCTGTACCCTTGCCCAGATGCCGCGAGCACAGGTGAACGCTGTCCCGCTTGGGGTGTACGAAACCAACGGGCATGTCGTGTGGGATCCTGACGACGAGACCCACGCTTGCTGGCTGGTGGACACTGGGGAACACCCGGAGCCCCTCTTTGCGCTGGCTCGTCAGCAAGGGCTCGTCCCGGTTGCGATCCTCTTCACGCACGCGCATGTCGACCACATCGCGGGCACCGGCCAGGCCGTGGCGAAGTATCCGTCCATCCCGAGGTTGGCTCACCCCCTCGAGCACGGTTGGTTCGGTGACCCCGATCGAAACCTGAGTGCCTTCAGCGGCATGCCAATGACGGTTCCGGGGCCGACTGGCAGCCTGGTTGAGGGGCAGGAGTTGGAACTTGGCTCGACGCGATGGAAGGTGATCGAAACGCCAGGGCACAGCCCCGGATCCGTGTCCCTTGTGTCCACCAATCTTGAGCAGCCGGTCGCACTCGTCGGCGACACGATCTTCGCTGGTTCGGTGGGGAGGGTCGACCTCCCCGGCTCCAGCCCCCGTGACTTTGAGGTCACGCTCTTCGAGAAACTCCTCGCGCTCCCCGACACCACCGTCATCTATCCCGGCCACGGCCCGGCGAGCTCCATTGGCAAGGAGCGGGCTTCCAATCCGTTCCTTCGATCAGGGCGCGCCGCGTTCAGCCGGTCGGTCTCTTGAGGCGCTGCGCCGCGGTCCAGGCCGCCATGCGCTCTTCAAGCACATCCAAGGGGAGCGCTCCGGCTCCCAGCAGGTGGTCGTGAAACGCGCGCAGGTCAAAGTCCGCGCCGAGGGCTGCTTGGGCGTCCGTGCGCATGCGGCGAATCGCGATCTCCCCGATCTTGTATCCCGTCGCCTGCCCGGGCCAGGCAATGTATCGATCGACCTCGCGCTCGATGTTGAGGTCTGAAAGGCCCGTGTTGTCGCGCATGAACGCGATCGCCCGCTCGCGGCTCCACCCGAACGTGTGGATGCCGGTGTCCACCACCAGGCGGCACGCGCGCCACTGCTCAAAGCCCAATCGGCCGAAGTCCGCGTACGGATCGCGCTCGTAGAAACCCATCTCGATTCCAAGCCGCTCGGCATACAGCGCCCAGCCCTCCACGAAGACGGTGTAGTGCAGGTCGCGGCGAAAGCGGTGGTGGCCAGTGAGTTCCTGCGAGATGGCAATCTGCAAGTGGTGTCCTGGCACCGCCTCGTGCAGCGAGAGCGGAATCATGTCGTAGGTCGGGCGCTCGCTGAGGGCGTAGGTGTTGGCGCAGAACCATCCAGGCAACCCGGTCTCCAGGCTTCCAGGCTGGTAGTAGGCGGTCGTCTGCGATGGCGCCATGAAGGCGGGGATCTCGCGAACGCCGTAGGGGAGTTGGGGGAGCCGACCAAAGAAGCGGGGCAATTCCGCGTCGATGCGCTTGCAGATGTCGCGGTAGCCAGCGAGGAGCGACTCCGCCGAGGCCGGCACAAACTGCGGATCAGATCGCAGGAAGGAGACAAAGGAATCGAATCGATCCTGCTCAGACTGGCCCGACCCTGCCGGATGCTCCGCCGCCCATGGGGTCTTCTCGATGACCGCCATCATCTCGGTCCGGATCCGAGCCACCTCCTCCACGCCCAGGTCATGGATCTGCTGGGCGGTGAGACGGGTGGTGGTGAATGACCACAACTGGTGGTGGTAGTACTCGCGACCCATCGGCTGGTCAACTGCGGCTGTCGACGGATGGCACGCCGGGATGTACTGGCTGCGCAGAAACTCGGCCGTCGCCCGGAGCGCCGAAAGGGACCCAGTGCGAGCAGCATCGACCCGTGCGAGGAGAACCCCACGCTCGGCGTCGTCCATCCCAGCCCACTCACGCAGGACCGGCGCCCGCCACCCGCGCAGACCACCTCGCTCCACGGCGGCGAATTGGTCCAGCACGCCCCCCATCGCGACCGTCGAGGGCACCATGCCCTCGCGCAGGCCCTGCTCCAGGGTGGCGTGGGTCTGCGCCACGATCGTGGGCTGCTGCTCCATTCGGGTCACGAACCACCGGACATCATCCGCGTGACGAAAGGGAGTGTCGTCCGGGATCGTCGGGAGTGACTGTTGCGGGCCTCCCCGGTGGTGGACCGGCATCAGCCACCGGCGGAATCGGTGCCCTTGGGTGGACCGTTCCAGCTCGCCCAGCAGGAGAGACAGGTCCAGTCGGTCAGCCGCCTCCGCCTGGGGCAGCGCCGCGCTTGCCTGTGCCAGAAATTTTATCTCCTCACGGTGGCGTCGTTCGATGGCCCCGACCGAGTGGTCCGTGACACGAGTTGGGTCGACATTCCTTCCGCGTGCGAAGGCGCGTTCCGGGAATTCACGGTCGACCCACTGCACATACTCGTCAAGGAGGGACCGGGGAGCGGCCGCCGGAGGGGGGGGCGTGGCCTGCGCTCCCGCCGAGGCTGTCGTCAGGAGGGCCAGCGCCGCCCCGCGAAGCCACCCTGCGAGCCGGCGAGGGCGTTGTGCCGCATGGGAGTGGCTGAATTGCGTCGATTCCGCTTGGAAGAACCTCATCTGGTGTTAGCCTTTAGCGAGGTTTGTACCTCAATCCAGGAGACACTCGCATGGCACAGTTCGACGCCCGTTCGTGTTCGTTGGTGGTCGCCCCACTCGCTGTCCTGGCAATCGCCGGCAACGCCCTCGCCCAATCGTCCGCTGATTTGTCGATCCCCTTGGGGCAGACCTGCTCGGTGACGACGGTGATTACGATCGTCCATGGAACCTTCGGGTCGGGCTCGGACTCCAAGACCGGCACGCACTCACTCTCGGGAGGGGCGTTGCTTTCGATGCCCAACTCCGCACCGCCGTTCACTTCGGTGACCGCCGCGCCGATGGCGTACTACATTGGTGCGAACACCTACACCTTTGAGTTCTTCTGCTTCCCGTTCATCGGTTGCCAGAACCTTGGGGTGAACCTGTCGTCCATCACGCTCACGCTTCCCAGCGGGAGCTCTGCGGTGTCGGGTTCGGGGGCGTTCAATTTCGCCGGTGCCACTTGGGACATTGTTGCCAACTACACCACGAGTGGCCTCGACAACGGCACCTACGAGCTGATCGACACCACGAACGCCGTGTATGCCGGTCGCCTGACCGCCACGACGTCCACCGCGAAGATCGACCAGATGTCCATTGGCGTAGTCCACTTCGATGTGCCCCCGGAGAGCCTCCCATCGGGAGTCAATGCCATCAGCATCGACATCACTGCGAACATCTCCAGCAACTTCATGACTGGCAACTGGGGCCCCGCCTGTGCGTCCGCCGATCTCAACTGCGACGGCAGCATCGATGGCATCGACCTTGGGCAGCTCCTGGCTGGCTGGGGCGGCCCGACGGGTGACACGAACGGCGACGGCGTGACCGATGGCATTGACCTTGGGGCCATGCTGGCCGCCTGGGGCACCTGAGTCGCGCCCGCGGAATCCCGTTGTTCGATTGCAGCCATCGCACAGGTGCGGCTGCGCCGTATCCTTGGCAGGCTCATGACCCAGATGCCTGATGTCGAGCAGGGCTACGCGCCACCGGCGGTCAGGCAATTCTCAGTCTTCCTGGACAATCGCGTGGGGAAGTTGCTGGAACTGCTCCAGGCCGTCGAGGAGCGTCCAGACCTTCACCTCGCCGCGATCAGCGTGGTGGATTCCAGCGACTACGCGGTCGTGCGCATGATCTTTTCCAACGCCGACGCGGCGCGGCACCTGCTCTCGCGCGGGAAGTTCACCTTCTCCGAGACCAGCGTGGTGGTGGTGACCCTGGAGGAACACCAGAGTGTCTCCTCGATCTGCCTCGCGCTGCTCGCCGCGGAAGTCAACATCCGGTTCGTGTACCCCGTCTTCATGACCCATGGCGACTCCACGGTCGCCCTCTCAGCGGACGACACGCAGTTCGCGGGTCAGGTCCTCCTCCGCAAGCGATTCAGGCTCCTGGGCGAAGAAGACTTCTGCTGAGGCGGGCGGATTGGCAGCGCCGGTTCGGCCCGCGTCGCGCACGACACGACCATCTTGCCCCCTCAACCTTGCTTCGGCGGCTCTACTTCGCGACGGTCTTGACCTGAATACTCAAAGGTCTTCCCTTCGGGCTCGTCGCGACAGGCCTTGTGGCTCCCGTCGCAATGGGGGAAGTTCTTGGTGAGTCCGCAGGAGCAGATGAAGTAGGGCTTTGGGGAGGGTTCCAACTTGACGGGACCTGTCCCTTCACACTTGATGATGCGAGCCATATGTCGATCTTAGGGCGGAACCTCGTGGTTCCGCGGCTAGACCCGTTCACTGGTGGAGGCGCTCGTCCGATCGGTCTCCCACACGCGGACCCCCACGAACTTGAGCGGCGACCCCGACATCGCCTCCGCCAGGAGTGCATGGATCGTGAGTGCGATGTTTTCCACGGAGGGAAGCCGGTCCATAAAGAACGGTGTGTCCAGGTTGAGGTGCTTGTGATCGAAGTGTTTGAGCACATGCGTCTCCACGATGCGGTCCAGGTCAACAGAGCGGGCGGCGGGGTCGTCCCCCAGTTCAACCGCCACGCGCAGCCGATAGTTGTGGCCGTGGCCATTGGGACTGGAGCACTTCCCGAAGATGGCGAGGTTCTCGTCGTCGGTTCGATCCAGCAGCGCCAGGCGGTGAGAGGCCGCAAAGTCGTAATCCCGGAGGAGGGTGACGCAGGATGGATGGTCTGGACAAGCTGTCATGGCAAGTTGGGGGGAACAGCGAACTTCAACGGAAGTGAAGCGGAGGGGGGCACCTTGGGCCGAACAGGGCCATCCCTGACTCGCAAGCGACTGGCAGACCTGAATCTGCGTCGGGACGCCGTCGATCGACCGCGAAAGGTCGGCAATGCGGCCCCGAACCAGCCTGTCCAAGTCCGAAACGGAAACGAGATATCCCGTCGCGGGATCGAGTGATCCTTCAACCGTGACTGCACAGTCGACTGGAGCAGCTCCAAGTCCGAGACCTGAAGTCCCTGCAAACGGGTTGCTTGGCTTTCCCGATCCCTGATGCGCAGAATCCCGAGCCAGGTCGATCCGAACGACGCGGGACAGGCGGATGCGCCCAAAATCCTGACTGGATTTCCACATTTCTTCTTGTTGGCTTGACAATATCGGTCAGTGAGTCTACTCTTTCTGCATCAGTGAGCCCCCGGAAGGGCTCGGCGTGAGCTTTGCTCCGCCGGGCCTTTTTTAATGCCCCCGTATCGTTGACGGCGACCCGCTACGACATGCGAATTACGAATTCAGTTCTCCTCGTGCTCGCGTGGCTCTGCGCGTGTTCAACGCCTGAGTTGCCGCCGGGGACACCATCCGCTGGAACTTGGGATGGGCGGGCAGGTCATGCGCGGACTGTTGAGATCGGTCCCGGCGTTCAGGCCGATCTCGCCACGCACTGCGTGACCGCGGACGCAGTCATTTGCCAAAACGAGGGGTTCTTGGAACAACTCGTGTGCCTTGCCGGCACCCGCGAGCATGAGTCGATCCTGGCCCTCAAGGCTCGACCTCGCGACCTGCACGCCGCACTGCTCCTGGTGGGGGCAGAACCCGGTGGCACGGGATCTTGGCGCCAAGAGCAAACTCCCGACGGATCCATTTCAACGATCGTCACGCCGCCGACCGGAACCGCTCTCACGGTGGCCGTGCGGTGGAGCGATTCGAGGGGGGCGATGCATCAGGACCCCATCCACCAATGGGTCCGCGATGTCAACTCGGGCGCCATGATGCCCGCGGGTCCATTCGTGTTCTCGGGCAGCGTCCTTGACGAGATCCCGGAGCGCGATGCCAATGGGCTTCCGACGGGGTCGATGCGGACCGTCTACGTGGCGGACATGGGCGGATCGGTCGTGGGACTGGTGACCTTTGGTGACGAAGTCATCGCGTGGCGACAGGTGATTCCGGACCAAGTCGAGATTTCGCCGGCCGTCTGGGTGGCCGACCCCAGCAGGATCCCTCCATTGGGGACTCCGGTCACGCTGCTGATCTGCGTTGGCGCGGCATGCGAGTCAATCGACGCGACTCCATAGACTCAGCCCCGTGCGCATCCTCGGCATCGATCCAGGCACCGTGCTCGTCGGCTACGCGCTGGCGCAGTGTGAGGCGCGTGCTGATCGCACCCGGAGCGCATCCGCGATCGCGAATCGAATCGCATTGGGTGCCGAGCCAGTCATCTGCGACGCTGGCGTCATTCGTCTGAAGAGCGGTACTCCGTTGGAGTCCAGGCTGGCGATGCTCTACCGGGAACTGAGCGAATTGCTCGAGGAATCCAAGCCTGACCTCTTGGTGGTGGAGCAGGTCTTTGTCCACGCCAAGCACGCACGCACCGCCATCGTGATGGGTCATGCGCGGGGCGTGGTCTTGCTGGCTGCGGCGCAGCGCGGCATCCCGGTCGGTGAACTCTCGCCGGCGGAAGTCAAGAAGTCGCTCACGGGCAACGGACAGGCCACCAAGCGCCAGGTGCAGCAGGCGGTGAAGGCACAGTGTCGACTGTCCAAGCTCCCCGAGCCGCCCGACCTGGCGGACGCGATCGCCATCGCGCTCTGCGGGGCACGCCGTGGCGGCGTGGTCCGACGAACGCTCTTGCGCAAGGAGGCATCGCGATGAGTGCACGCACTAGCCACTCGACCACGCCACTGCTCGTCGCCTCCTGCCGCGCTTTCGCGGATCACCTCTCACCGGTCTTGGCGTATCGACGACTCGTCGCGCCCGACGCACGAACGGCTCCCAGCCTCCTGCTCGAGAGTGTGGAGCAGGGGGGAGTGATCGGCCGGTACAGCGTCGTTGCTGCGCAGCCCGCCATGACGGTCACCGCACGCGGGCACCAGGTGACGATCCTGGATCACCGCACGGGGTCGATGTCCACATCCGAAGAGAGGGACCCGCTGGAAGTGCCACGCCGACTGACGCGCGTCTACCGACCGTGCTCGTCGTCCGCGCTGCCGGCGACTTTTGTCGGAGGCTGGGGAGGCACGGTGTCCTTCGATGCGGTCCGATGGCTGGAGCCGAAGGCCCTCTCATTCCAAGGCGCCCCCCCGTGCGACCGAGGAACCGCCGACTTGGCGCTGAGCCAGTACCGCACGGTCGCTGTCTTCGATCACCTGAACAAGTCCGTGGAGGCAATTGCCGCAGTGCCTGCGGATGAGGCGGGGAGCGAGGACGCAGCGCGCCTTGAGGCCCACGCCGCAGCGGAGCGGTTGATGGACCGGCTCTGCCACGGCCGCGAGAGCCTGGAGCCGGGTCGATTTGCGCTGGACCTGGGCGCCCCGCCCGCCGCTCTGGACTGCCCGACCTTCGCCGACGCAGACTTCCGTGCGGGCGTTGAGCGCTGCCAGGAATACATCCGCGCGGGCGATGCGTTCCAAATCGTGCTCAGCCGCCGGTTCGAGCGGTGGTCAGGCGCGGACCCCTTCGATGTCTATCGCGCCCTCAGGGTAGTCAACCCCAGCCCGTACCAGGCGTACATCCAGACCGGCGATGCGATCTTGGTCGCCGGCAGCCCGGAGATCCTCTGCCGAACGCGAGGGCGTGCGCTGGTGAATCGACCACTCGCGGGGACTCGTCCTCGAGGTCGCGACGCGGACTCAGATCGCGCCCACGAAGCAGACCTCTTGGCCGACACCAAAGAGCGCGCCGAGCATGCGATGTTGGTGGACTTGGGCCGAAATGACTTGGCGCGCGTCGCGGAGCCCCACTCCGTCGTGGTCGAGTCCTGCATGGATGTGGAGCGCTACAGCCATGTGATGCACCTCTCCAGCACCGTCACCGCAACGCTGCGCGGGGACCTTGATTCGTGGGACGCGCTGCGCGCCACGCTTCCTGTCGGAACGGTGAGCGGGGCGCCAAAGGTGAGAGCGATCCAGATCATCGATGAACTGGAACCGGTGCGTCGCGGCGCGTACGCGGGCGCCTTGGGCGTGGTGGGATGGAACGGCGACATGGACATGGCAATCACGCTCCGCACCATGGTGGTCCCCGCCTCGATGTGGGGAAACGATCGCTGGCGCTACGACCTGCAGGCGGGCGCTGGCGTGGTGCTGGACTCCCGGCCGCAGGCGGAAGCGGACGAGACTCGGCAGAAGGCCGCGGCGCTGGGTCGAGCCATTGAGCTGGCTGAAGCGGCATTCACGCGGGTGCGCTAGTACACATCCGGCTTCGATCCCATGTCCTGACTGTGAGCGGGCGGTGGCGATCCGGCAATCGACCTCGGGATGTGCTCAATCGGGGTCGCAGATCCTTCGGGAACGAGTTCGATCGGTGCATCACTCGCAGGGTCCGCGGGTGGCTGGCCACTGCCCGGGTCAGCCAACCCTTGGTTCATCGCCCGTCGTGCACCGGCCCGCTCGATCGAGGCCCATGGGTCCACCTCGCGCTCAAGCGCGCCTTGGTCCACCAAGGTGGCGGCGCGCCCCAGGGCATCGTGCGAGGCCAGGGCGGCCGCCACGGTGAACACCAGACCAGCGAGAATCGAAATGGTCGGAATCCCTGCCGCTCCGCTGAGTGGGAGCAGCCCAGCTCCCACCAGGACCAGCATCACCCCAAGCACCCACGCGACCAGTGCTCCCAGCGCCGTCCATCGAACCAGTGCCGATTGGGCGATGGCACCAACTCGGGCGGCGATCGTCGTGGAGACAATCAAACTCAACCAGCTCAAGAGGGTGAGCGCTGAGGCGATGGAGACCATCCATGAAACGATCATGTCTTCGGCCAGTAGCGCCAAGAGTGCGGTGCCAAACCCGCACCCGATTTCGACCACTCCAAGCCACCACAGGGTCGAGATCCTCGCCATCGGCGGCGGCCCGTCCCAGTCCAGCCCCTTGGCTATCCGCAGTTGATGTGCGGCCCACACCACGAACCCGCCGGCCAGCCCAAAGCCGATGAGGGCGGCCGCGGTCCCGATGGCACCTAGGAACAAAAAAAAGAACGGCAGGATCGTCACGCCGCCGGTGGTCCCCAGGCATCGAAGGGTGCTCCCCGCGACCAACGCGCTCTCCCTGGTGTTCGCGTCGGAGACATAGCTTGACCAACTCACCCCGACCGATCGTCCGCACTCCGGGCATGGGGCAGCCACATCCAGCCCACGGATGGGGTAGGCGCAGCCTTGGCAGGTGAGGGTGGAGTCGTGGGGAATCTGCCGCATCCGTCGCCTTGGGAGGAACTCTTTCGTGCTTGGAGCTTGAACTTCCCGATCTGGATGGGACTATAACTCTGAAGCCGTCCTCCCAAGAAACACCATGCCACAGTTCATGTCATCGGTCTCCACCGTTCGCGATCGCATTGCCCTCCCGCTCGCCATCGCACTGACGCTGGCGGGATTCTTGGGTGTGGTTCCCGCCCCCGCGGCGGATCCCGCCACGGCGCTTGCCCCAGGCTCCTTGGCCCCCTCCTCGTGGGCGCAGGACGGCACGGAGCGATGGTCCGATGAACTGGTGGCCGCAGCGCAGTCTCGAGACATCGCCACGCTGCGCCGGCTCCTGGCCACGGCCCCCTCGCATCTTGAGGACGACGATGTGGCCAGGCTCCAGGGGCGCGTCACCAGCCTGGATAGGCACCGATCCAGGTCGTCACAGGCCAACGCCGAGGAATTGGCCAAGCGTCAGGCGGACATCCAGTCCAACCTCAAGGACGCCAAGTTGATCGACGCCCTGGTGGATGCCGCCAATGTGCATGAACTTGCTTCCCAAGAGCAATGGGCGGCGTTCATTGCAACCGAGTCCTACAGCCAGTTGGAGGCGAAGGCGGCCGTGGACGCGCAGGTGGCCGCTGCCGAAGGCGACCTGCTCTATGCCCAGGAACTCACCTTCCGGCTCAAGTCGCTGGCAGAGGACCGCGGCGACAAGGAGCGCGTCAAGGTGCTTGAGGCGGAACTTCGAGAGATCACCTCGCGCGTGGCGCTCATCGCGAAGTATGCCCCGCACGCGTTCTACGACCTCCGGACCAGGTTGCTCAAGCGCATGGAGCCGGGAAAGGCGATCGAACCCTACAACGAGCTCTTCGCGGACGAGTGGAAGGAGGCGATCCGCGACGCCACCCCGGCGCTCCTGCTGCGCGCGCTCCGCGTCGCCGCCAATTCGCACATCACCGACACGGGCTGGGTGCCGCTCATCCAAGGCGGGCTGGAGTCGATGCAGAGCCTGGCCGCCTCTGGGCAACTGTCGGAAACGTTCCCTGCACTGAACGATCCGGAGAAAGTGGCGGCATTCCTGAGTGCGATCGACCGCATCGCTGCACGCGAGGGGAGCACCTTCGCCGATGCCCGTGACGCCGTGGTGGAGATCCTCACGGCCAATGACCGGACCATCAAACTTCCCGAGGAAGTGGTGGTCCTGGAGTTTGGCTCCGGGGCGACCAGCAACCTCTCCGAGGACTTTGGCGACGACTACTCCGACATCATCTGGCCCGAGCAACTGCGCCGATTCCGCCAGCAGATGGACGGGGATTTCGTGGGCGTCGGCGTCCTCATCCGGTACGACGACAAGCACGAGATCATGGTCGTGAATCCACTCGAGGGCTCGCCCGCAGCGCGCGCTGGCGTTCGCCCCGGTGACCTCATCGTCAACGTCAACGGTGAGTCGACGGCCGGCTGGTCGCTCAACAAGGCCGTGGATCACATCACCGGACCTGCGGGAAAGCCGGTCGACCTGGTCCTCAAGCGCGAGGATGTCGATGAGCCAGTGTCCGTCACGCTCGTTCGCCAGAGCATCCCGATGCAGAGCGTCAATGGATGGTGGAAGAGCCGGCTGGACGAGGAGGGCTCGCCCGTCTGGAACTGGTTCGTGGACCCTGACGCGGGCATCGGCTATGCGCGGGTCACGTCCTTCAACGATGACACCGTCGCCGACTTCGTCAAGGCGGTGGAGTCCATGCGCGCCGAGCGACCCTTGCGCGGCTTGATCGTGGATCTGCGAGGTAACCCGGGCGGGCTACTCCCCGCGGCCGCAGGGTTTGCCAACCTCTTTGTGAAGCGCGGACCGTTGGTGTCGATCGAAGATCGAGCCGGCAAGAAGGTGGATGAGTTGTTCGCCAATCCTTCTCGCGCGCGTTTCGCCGGATTGCCGCTGGTGGTTCTGGTGAACGGCGAGTCAGCGTCCGCCAGCGAAATCGTCTCTGGCGCGCTGCAGGCGTACGACGCCGCGATCATCGTGGGGACACAGACCTTTGGGAAGGGGAGCGTGCAGACCGTGCAGCCCGTCACTGATGGGTCCACGGCCGCGGCCGTCAAGGTGACCACTCAGTTCTACGTTCTTCCGCCGGAGCCGGGCGCCGAGCGCGGCCGCTGGGTCCATAAGCGCGCGGGAAAGGAGGAGTGGGGTGTTGTTCCCGATGTGGAGGTTGTACTCGCTCCGGCTGACTCCAAGGCTGCCGGGGAGTTGCGAGCGAAGGCAGACTTCATTGATCCAGGCGTGTTGGGTGAGCTCGCTGAGGACACGCGCCCGGATGTCGGGGACCTGGTCCGCGAAGGAATCGATCCTCAGCTCGAGGTCGCGGTTCTCCTGCTGGAATCCAGGATCCTCGCGGAGGCGGGCTCCAGCCGCGTCGCGAAGCGTTGATCGAGCGCCCCGGGAGCAGTACAATGCTCGATTCCCCCGCGGCAGGCGGGGGTCTGGTCATGAACACGCTGATGAGCAGCCCCGCGCAACCCGCTTCGAGCCACGCATCCAGTCCAGTCTCCGGCGGTTTTGATGTTCACGGATTGGGAATCGACGCGCGACCGGACACGGCGCCGGGTGCCGTCCGTGTGTCACCGACGAACGGGCAGTGGCCGATGGTGGAACCCGGGCTGGCCCTGCAGTTCCTCCGAAAAATGGTCCTCGTCCGGGAGTTTGAGGTGCGCTGCATGCAGGCGTACCAGGACAAGAAGATCGGCGGATTCTGCCATGTCTATATCGGCCAGGAGGCCGTGGCCGTCGGCTGCAACGCCGCGCTGCGCCCTGACGACCCGATGGTGACCGCCTATCGCGACCACGGCCACGCACTGGCTCGCGGGATGAGCGCGCGCGCCTGCATGGCAGAGATGTTTGGGAAGGTGGATGGCTGCGCTAAGGGAAAGGGTGGGTCGATGCACATGTTCGACCGAGCCAACAACCTCTTTGGCGGCCACGGCATCGTCGGGGCCCAGGTGCCGCTGGGCGTTGGCCTGGCGTTTGCTTGCAAGTACGAAGATGAGGTGATGGCCGGCGGCGCCCTCAAGCGCGTGGCGATGAGTTTCCTTGGTGACGGGGCGCTCAACCAGGGCTCGTTCCACGAGGGCATGAACTTGGCCGGGCTCCTGGACTTGCCCGCCATCATCGTGTGCGAGAACAACGGTTACTCGATGGGCACCGCCATCTCGCGCGGCACCACGATGGGCCACCAGATCACCGCGAAGGCTCAGGCTTATGGGATCGATGCCTACGAAGTGGACGGCATGGATGTGCTTAGCGTGTACCACGAGATGCACCGCATCGTGGAACACTGCCGCGCGACCAGCCGTCCGGCGTTCGTGGACATGCGGACCTACCGATACAAGGGCCATTCGATGTCCGACCCGCGCAAGTACCGCACGCGCGAGGAGGAGGCGCACTACGAGGCGGACGACCCGATCGGCCGCCTGAAGGCGAGACTGGAGGAAGAGGGGATCCTTGCGGAAGCCGGCTTCAAGGCGATGCTCAAGGAAGTCCGCGCGGAGGCGAAGGACTCCGTTGAGTTCTCGGATGCGTCGCCCGCGCCGGATTTGGCCGAGTTGCACACCGATGTCTTCGTGGAGCCGTGGGGGCCGTACACCGGTTCCAGCGACCCCAAGATGCTGGGCGGTGCGCCTCGCGTGCCCGGCTTCCGAGCCATTTCCAACCCGGAGACGCAGTTGTGACCGTCCGCGAGATTGAATACCGAGACGCGCTCAACGAGGCGATGTCTGAAGAGATGCGCCGAGACAAGCGCGTCTTCCTGCTTGGCGAGGAAGTGGCCCAGTATGACGGCGCCTACAAGGTGAGCCGCGGCATGCTGGCGGAGTTTGGCGAGCGCCGGATCATCGACACCCCCATCTCCGAGAGCGGCTTTGCCGGGATGGCGATCGGCGCGGCGATGATGGGACTTCGACCGATCGTGGAGTTCATGTCGTGGTCCTTCAGCCTGGTGGCGGCGGACCCGATCCTGAACAACGCGCCAAAGATGCTCTACATGTCCGGCGGCCAGTTCGGATGCCCGATTGTCTTCCGAGGCAACGACGGTGCCGGCGGTCAGCTGGGGAGCACGCACTCCTGGTGCGTGGAGGGGCTGTACTCCAATGTGCCTGGCCTCAAGATGGCGATCCCAAGCAATCCCTACGAGGCGAAGGGACTCCTCAAGACCGCGATCCGCGACGACGACCCTGTCTTCTTCCTCGAGAGCGAGCGCATGCTGGGCACCAAGGGCCATGTGCCGGAAGAGGAGTACCTGATCCCCTTTGGCCAGGCGCGCGTGGCGCGTACCGGCAAGGACATCACGCTGGTCTCCTTTGGCCGCCCCGTGAACTTCTGCCTGGAGGCGGCCGAGGCGCTGGCGAAGGAAGGCGTTGACTGCGAAGTCCTGGACATGCGGACGATCCGGCCGCTGGACATCGAGTCCATCGTGCGCAGCGTCAAGAAGACCAATCGTTGCGTGGTGGTGGACCAGTCCTGGAGCTTCGGTTCTCCCGGCAGCGAGGTGGCGGCGCAGGTGCATGCCCGCTGCTTTGACGACCTGGACAATTTCGTCCACCGAGTCCACACGGCGGATGTCCCCACACCCTACGCCACCAACCTGGAGGCGGAATACATGCCCAACGCGCGGCGCATCACGGAAGCGGTGCGGGCGTGTCTGTATCTCGCCTGAGCCGTGCCAATCAGCCGATAGACCGACAACGACGCAGCCCATGCCATCCACCATCACGATGCCCCGACTCTCCGACACCATGGAGGCTGGCACGGTCATCAAGTGGCATGTGAAGGAGGGGGATCCGGTGACGTCTGGCAGCGTCGTCGCCGACATCGAGACCGACAAGGCCACGATGGAGATGCAGTGTTTTGACGATGGGGTGCTCAGCAAGATCCTCGTGGAGCCCGGGAAGCAGGTACCGGTGGGGACGCCGATCGCGGTCGTGGCGCTGGATGATGATGATGAGGGTGAAGGTGAGGATCAGGGTGCTTCGCCGTCGGCTGCGCCAGCGCCAGCGGCCGCCGTGGCCTCGGCTCCTTCTGCGGCTGCCCCTAGCCAGAGCCCAGTGTCGGTGCCAGCAAGCGCGGCTTACGCAGCGAGTCCGGCCCCAGTCGCCGATGCGGACCGCATGCGCGTGAGCCCGATCGCTCGCCGCCTCGCGGACGAACTCGGCGTGGATCTCAAGCGATTGCAGGGCTCAGGTCCTGGTGGTCGCATCATCAAGCGAGACATCGAGGAAGCTGCCGCCGAGGGTGGCGTGTCCGTCGCCTCGATTCCTTCAGCGGCCGCTGCGCCCAAATCATCCACGGCCATCACCCCGATCGTGTCGCGCCCGCGCACCGACCTGGCTCTCAACCCCGAGGGTCGCGAGGTGGCGGTCTCCGGGATGCGGCAGACCATCGCGCGGCGACTGGTGGAGAGCAAGCAGCAGATCCCGCACTACCAGGTGGCGATGAGCGTCGACTGCGACGCGCTGATGGAACTGCGCGGGATGCTCAATACGCAGCTGGAGCCGCAGGGCGTCAAGCTGAGCCTGAACGACTTCGTGGTTCGCGCCTGCGCGATTGCGATGGGCCGACACCCGTTCTTCAACGCGTCGTGGGCCGGCGACCGCATCGTGATCCACGGTGCCGTGAACATCGGCATTGCCGTGTCCATACCCGCAGAGCGAGGCGGCGGGCTGGTCGTCGCCGTCCTGCGCGACGCGGACCGCCGTGGCCTGCGAGAACTGAGCGAGGAGTCCAAGTCGCTGGCCGAGAAGGCGCGCACCAAGGGACTCTCCATGGAAGACATGTCCGACGCCACCTTCACCATCTCCAACCTGGGGATGTACGGCGTGGACGATTTCACCGCGATCATCAATCCACCCAACTCCGCGATCCTCGCGGTGGGTGCGGCGATCCAGCAGCCGGTCGTGCGCAACGGCCAGCTGGCTGTGGGTACAGAGATGAAGCTCACGCTCAGCCTGGACCACCGCGTGATCGACGGCGCCATGGCCGCGCAGTTCCTCCAGACCGTCAAGCAGACGCTGGAAAACCCGGCGACGCTGTTGGTGTAAGTCGCTCGATTGTCTCTTCGAATTCCTGCGGGGGGATCCGGAAGGAATCCTCGCCAATTCCACCGCCAGGATCGCGGGCACGCTTTCGGCGCCGATCGCGGCTAGATCACGACCCGCTTGCGTGCCCGGATCTGCTCGTTGCCAAGTTGCCCGCACGCCGCCATCGCGCTGCGACCCTTGGTGCCCCGGCGCTTGGTGAACTGGCCGTGGTCGATGCACTGGCGGACGAACCCAGTGACTTCATCCTCCGTCGGCGCACGCCAGGGCGAGTCGCGGCGCGGGTTGTAGGGAATGATGTTGAGGCTGCACCGGATCCCCTTGAGGAAGGCGCAGGCTTCGCGGGCGTGCTCGGGGCGGTCGTTCACCTCAGGGATCAGGACATATTCCACGCACAGCGCGCTGGTGGGGCGCATCGGGAACGCGACCATCGCCTCTCGCAGCTGGGCCATGGGCTCAGCGCGGTTGATTGGCATGATCGAGGACCGGATCTCGTCGTTGGGGGCGTTGAGGCTCACAGCGAGCGTGACACGCCGGAAGCCAGGCTGCTGAATGAACTCGCCCAGGCGGCGGATGCCATCGGTGCGCCCGACAGTGCTCACGCACACCATGCTGGAACCGACGCCGCAGCCGTTGGAGTCGCACAGGACGCGGATCGCCTGGAGCACCGTGTCCAGGTTGTCCATCGGTTCGCCCATTCCCATGAACACGATGTTCTTGACGGGGAAGCCGCGTCGGGTGCCCGAGGACCCGCCGGCCGCTGTCGCGCGGTGCGTCGCGGGTTCGTGTTCGAATGGGTTCGCCACGGTATGCCGAGCGATCCAGAACTGCTGCACGATCTCGCGTACGGTGAGGTGGCGAAGGAGCCCCATCTGCGCGGTCTCGCAGAAGCGACAGCCCATCGCGCATCCCACCTGGCTGGAGACGCAGAGGGTCCGCGTGCGGCCTCGCGCGGTGTGGTCCATCGGGATGAGGACGCTTTCGGTCTCATAGTTGCCGTCCACCGGCAGGAGGAACTTGAGCGTGGCGTCGTCTTGCTGGACTCGGGCGATAGCGACCAGCGGCGGTGCCATCCAGCCTGTGAACACTCCGCTGCGATGCGCCGTGCGGTAAGCGTCCAGCGCGTTGGAGTTGTGCTTGACACCGACCGCGTGCGCGGCCTGGATGAACTCGGCCGCCGTGAGACTGAGGGGGTCGGGGCGCGAGTCCGCGCCGGGCGCCCTCGGCTCGGTCGGCGCGATCAGTGGGAGAGCTCCCGTTCCAAGTTGGACCAGTGGTGAGAACATGAGTGAGGACACCAGCGAATCGGACAGTCTAGGTTGCCGGGGTCGATCTCCTATCATTGGATTCCCATGCACATGCGCCATGACCACACGGACCACGGACCTGCCACGGTACCGGTCGAGTTCCATCTTGAGGACCCCAAGGCGCTCACGGGAAAGTCCGACAAGGTTGTTCGTGTGATGGCGGCGAAGGGCGAGCACCTCCTGGAGGTGGCCCTGGACCACGGCATCAACATCGAGCACGCGTGCGGCGGCGTATGCGCGTGCAGCACCTGCCACATCTACATCGAGAAGGGGATGGGCTCAGTGACGGAGTCCACGGAGGCGGAGGACGACCGCGTGGAGGAAGCGCCCGGAATCCAGCGCAACTCGCGACTCGCCTGCCAGTGCGAAGTAATGGGGGACGGCCCGATCCAGCTGCGAGTGCCCGCCTGGAACCGCAACGCAGTCAAGGAAGTGCCGCACTGATCATTCGCAGCTGACCGATCCGTTCAAGGGGGAGCCGGGCGAGTTGCGCCCAGTGGCATTGGCTGGAGAGGCATGCACGAAGATGTCAAGGTCACCCGGCGCATCGGCCCCGCATCCCTCCGCTAGCCTCCGTCCATGCCGCGCTACTACGCCGCCGCGATCCAGACGGCGATGGAGTGTCCAGCCAGCCGGGACGAGATTCCCGCGCGGATTGCGCGCATGCTGGCGATGGCGGATGGCGCTCGCGTCGGCTACGAACCCTTTCACGACATCCGGCTCTTTGCGTTCCCTGAGTTCGCCCACACGGTGCCGATCAAGCTGACCGTCGAGGAACTCTTGGAGTGCTACGCCGTCGAAGTGGGGGACATCGCGCCGGCCTATGAAGTGTTCTGCCGTCGGCGCGGGTGCTTTGTGCAGACGGGGACATTCCTCGAGCGCGATCCCAGGTGGCCTGGCCATGTCTTCAACACCACGCTCCTGGTCGGTCCGTCGGGTGTCCTCTCGCGCTACCGCAAGGTGAACCCGTGGATTCCATGGGAAGTGAACACCAGCCCGCATGATTTGCTCCTCCAGGGTTACTCGGAACCACTCTTCCCCGTCGTGGAGACGGAGATCGGCCGCCTGGGCTGCGCCATCTGCTACGACTGGCTCTTTCCGGAGCCACTGCGCGAGATGGCATTCGCTGGTGCGGAAGTCCTCATTCGCGTGAGCGCCTACATGGACCCGTGGGGTGCCACCGCGCCGATGGACTGGTGGACACTCATGAATCGCGCTCGCGCGGTGGAGAACACGGCCTTTGTGCTGGCCGCCAACCAAGGCGCGAAACTGGCCCAGTACCCGCCGTTCTCGTGGCCGGGCGCCAGCATGGTGGTGGACTTCGACGGTCGGATCCTGGCGCAGGCGGATGCTGGCGAGGGCGAGCGAGTCGTCGTGGCACCCATCGATATCGACGCCCTTCGCGCCGAACGCGCGCGCCGGCGCGGACACGACATGCGTGGACACCATCGATCCACGGCCTACCAGTACGGCACGCACGGGTACATCCGGCCTGCCGGTGTGGCGCCCACGATGGCCTCCAACGACGAACGAATCGCCGCGGCCAAGGCGAGGCTGGGTCGGAGCGTTGGTGACACAGGGTTCGCGGGAGGTGCTGCGTGACACGCGCCGCCGTCGATCGAGCCGCACTCCTCACGGTGGTGAGTGCGCTAGTGCTTGGACTGGCGCTGGTGTGGACGGTCACGCGACCGCCAGTCGCAGTGTCGGAGCGAACCGACGAGTTGAACGCCGCGCTGGACCGGGGCGTGGGGCTCATGGGGCAGTTCGACTTTGTTGGTGCAGCCAAGGCGTTCGCGGAGGGGCAGGTGCTGGCGCCTGACGATCGCCTCGCCACGCTCAACCTGGCCATCGCCATGCTCAATGGATCTGACGATGACAGCCAGGCGCGCGCGCGCGCGATGCTGGTCTTGTTGGCGGGGGGCGAGGCCGCTCCCGGCACCGACGCCAACGATGCTGCCGGGTCCGACGGCGACATCGCCATTCGCGCCGCGTATTGCATCGGACTCATCGACCTCTTCCTCGGCGAACCTGAGTCCGCCCGAGCGACGCTGCAGCGAGTGGCGGGTCAGCGCCCCGACGACGCGTTCGCCTCGTTCTATCTGGGGCAGTCCTTCGAGATGTTGGGCGACATGGAGCAGGCGCTGCCGCACTATGCGCGCGCCGTCGAACTGGATCCGCTCCTGCGAAGTGGCGTGCTGGGGCTGTCGCGTTGCTTCATGCGAGGGGGGAACATGGAGGAAGGTGAGCGAATGCTCGCGCGGTTCGAGGAGCTTGCCGCCGACCCTCGCGCCCACCTGGCCGAGTTCAAGTACACGCGCATGGGTCCGCTCGCGATGGCGCTGCTGGCCCGCGAGGCCATCATGGTCGTCAAGCCGGCAGGGGATCCTTTCTTGCCACCAGTCCCACTGTCGGACGAGAGCGGAGTCGTCGACGGGACATTGTTCTCCCAGACGCTGGCCATCGATCTCAACGGAGACCAGTGGACGGACCTTCTGGTGATTCCGCGGCCTGTCAGCCCCACGGGCGACCCACCTCGCCCAGCCCGCGTGTTGCTTGGGTCAAGCACGGGGCTGAGCGTTGCGAGCACGGACAACACGGCGGTGAGCGGTCTCTCAGAACTCAGTGGTGTAGCCGCTGCGGGCGACCTGGACGGCGATGGCACAACCGAGATACTCACCCTCTCCACGGGGATCTCTCAGATTGCTCGACAAGCCAGCGACCGATCCTGGAGCGTTGACGGGTTTGGCGGTGGTGTCGTCGTGCCGGAAGCGGATGTATTGGATCTCAAGTTCGCGGACCTGGACGCCGACGCGGACCTTGATGCCGTGGTCGCCACCGACGCGGAGTGGTCCATCTGGATCAACACGGGGAATGCCACCTTCCAGCCGCTTGAGGAGGCAAGGGGTGCCGAGCCCGCCTCGCCGGGATCGTTTGCTCCACGCGATCTTCGGACGCGCGGGCGAGGGCGCGCGGAGTCCACCACGCTGGCTGATATCGACCAGGATGGCGACATCGACCTCATCCTCAATGCAGCGGCTGGTCCGAGCGAACTTTGGCTCAATGAAGGGCTCTGGTCGTGGCGACGAGACGATTCGTGGAAGCATGGTCAAGTCGCGACGACATTCGTCCATCCCGACTCAGGCGCAACCTGTGTGGTGGTGCAGCACGGGCGACAACGGCATGGACACTGCAAGGTGTACGAACTTGCCGGAACGCCAGGCTGGCGAGCGGGTGGGGAACCGGACCGCCTGCTGCTGGACGCGCGGGGGCACACCCTGGATACCGCCGTGATCGATGTCGCGGGCACGGGGCGTCCTTCCATCATCTCCACGCAGATGGAGCGGGAGATCGTCACGCGAGTGTGGTCCCTGGAGGGCGCACTGCTCCAGGAGTTCGAGGGCTTCTCGCTCCTCAATGTGCTGGTGGATCGGGATGATCGCGGCCCGACGCTGCTTGGCGCACTCCACAAGGATCAGGGTGGCGCAACCATTCCCAATGCGCTCGCCCTCTGCGCTCCCGGTCCCGGCCGGCTGCCGTTCGCGTCCTTCACGCTCAGCGGTCGCGTGGATCCATCGCAGAGCATGCGATCCAATGCGTCCGGCGTCGGCACCTCCTACGCGATTCGCAACGGAGCGGCCTGGGCCCAGGGGAGCGTGTTGCCGCACAGCAGTGCCGGTGCGCAGGGCGTGCAGCCGGAGGCGGTCGGGCTTGCGGGTCGCCCCGCGGCCGACTTCATGCGCCTGGAGTGGCCCGACGCGCTCTTGCAGACGGAACTTGACCTCAAGCCCGGCCACTCCATGATCGTTGAGATGCAGCGGCAAGTGTCCTCGTGCCCCGTGATCTTTGGATGGGACGGTGACGAGTTTCAGTTCGTGACGGATTGCCTTGGTGTTGGTGGCATCGGGTACCTGGCCAGCGTGGAGCGCACGGCGCAGGGGCTTGTGCCCCAGTACGCGGTGCCCACCCCGCGCGAGAGCGTGCTGCTGCCTGCGGCGGCGGTGGTGCCTCGCGACGGCGTGATCGAGCTGCGCCTTGGCGAGCCGATGGAGGAGTCGTGCTACCTGGATGCCGCACGACTGGTGGCGTACGACCTTCCCAGCGGCTGGGACATGACGGTGGATGAGCGACTGGCGATCCTCGGACCGCCCGCCACGGGGAAGCCCATCTTCTGGAGGGACGAGTCCATCGCGCGCGTGGTGTCCGCCTCGGTGGCAGGGTGCGGAGATGCGACGACCGCTCTTGCGCAGGCCGACGGCACCGCTGCGGTGGGACCGGTTGAGCATCCCCGTCACATTGGATTGCTCTCGTCGCCGCTGGTGCTGACTCTTGTGTTTGATCGCCCCATCCACCAACTGACCGGCGATCCCGTGCTGCTCATGGAGGGTTGGGTGGAGTACCCGTACTGCCAGACCAACTTTGCGATGTGGCAGGAGGGGATCTCGCCCAAGGCGCCCACCTTTGATGCGCTGGACCCGGCCACTGGAGACTGGGTCACGCTCCAGGAACAGTACGGATACCCCGCCGGCATGCCTCGCCTTGCGGCGTTCCCGCTTGACCGGGAGAAACTGCCCATGGGCTGCACGACGCTCCGCCTGACCACCACCGTCGAGCTTTACATCGATCGCATTCGCTGTGTCGGAGCCGAGCTGTGCACGAACGCTCGGGTCCAAGAGTGCCCGTTCCTCGGGGCGAGCGCCGCCGAGTGCGGGTTCCCGTTGCGCTCGACGCTCCCCCAGAAGCGCCCGCACTACGACTACTCACGCCGCGCGCCATTGTGGGACACACGCACGCAGGTCGGGTTCCTCACGGCGTTCGGTAACTGTGCGCCACTCCTCGTCGATGTCGATGACGCCTGCGCGATGTTCGGTCCCGGCGAAGAGATCCGCCTGCGGTTCACGCCACCTGCCGAACCGATCCCCGGGTCTGAGACGACGAGGCATTGGATCCTTCAACTGAACGGCTGGTGCAAGGACATGGATCGCTACACAGGCAGTGGTGCGACGATCGACCCGCTCCCGACTCGCGATGGCTCTGCCCCCAGCGAGACGGCGCGCTCCCTGCACGATCGCTTCAACACTCGCCGTACGGGGAACGGCTCTGCGAGCAACTGAGTCTCAACCGCCGATAGGATGCAACCATGGAAGTCGTCACCCCGCGCCTGAAGAAGACGTACTTCGTGATTGCGGGGCTCTTCGCGCTACTCCTCGTCAATTCGCTGTATCTGGTGGGGACCACGCTGACGGAAAAGGTGCTCCAGAAAAACGTGGAGGATGGCCTCTACCTCTGGATGTTCTTGGCACACCTGATCCTCGGGTTGATCATCACGATCCCGGTGATCGGCTTTGGCATTCTCCACATGCGCATGGCATGGCAGCACCCCAACCGGCGCGCCCGAAACCTGGGGCTGGCACTCTTCTCCACGTCGATCATCCTGCTTCTCACAGGCATCGTCCTCACGCGTGTGGACATCGGTCCCGTGCGATTCGGCGTGACCGATCCCTCATGGCGGATCGCCAACTACGCACTGCATGTCATCACGCCCGTCATGGTGATCGTGCTCTTCATCCTCCACCGCAAGGAAGCGGGGCGGATCTACTGGAAGGACGGACTCAAGTGGGGCGGCGCGGCCGTCGCGGCATTCATCGTGGTCGGACTCTGGCACGGCACGGTCATGGCCAGCAAGGGGCGCCCGCCGATTGGTGGCGAGCAGTACTTTCAGCCCAGCCTGGTTCGCACCAGCACCGGCAACCTTGCGGACCTCGACGACTTCACCTTTGACACCGAGTGCATCGCCTGCCATGAAGACTCGGTGAAGACCCACGAGCAGAGCGTCCACAACTTCAGCTCATTCAATAACCCGTTCTACGCCTTTTCGGTCCGAAACACACGCAAGGCGATGTACGAACGTGACGGCAATGTGCACGCCAGCCGCTTCTGCGCGGGTTGCCACGATCCGGTGCCATTCCTGACCGGCGCCTTTGAATTGGAGAAGTGGGACGATCCCTCCTACGACGTGGCCTCCGACCCGCTGGGCAAGGCTTCGCTCACCTGCACGGCCTGCCACGGCATCGTGGGCCTTGACGGAGTGCAGGGCAACGGTGGCTATGTCTTCGAGGCGCCCAAGCCGTACCCATTCCAGAGTTCCGGCAACCCATTCCTCACGTGGGTGAACCACTCGCTCATCAAGGCACGGCCCTCCTTCCACAAGCGGTCGTTCCTCAAGCCTGAGATCCACCGGAGTGCCGAGTTCTGCGCCTCGTGCCACAAGGTCTTCATCCCCGAGGAGCTCACGCACTACAAGTGGGCTCGCGGCCAGGACCACTATGACTCGTGGCGGACCAGCGGCGTCTCGGGCAACGGCATCGAGTCCTGGTACTACCCGCCGAAGGCCGACCTCAACTGCAATGGCTGCCACATGCAGTCGATCGCCAGCGCCGACCTTGGTGCCGAGCGCATGGACGATTCTGGCCAACTGAAAATTCCGTCGCATGCGTTCCCCTCGGGGAACCCCGCGATCGCGGCGTACCTGGACCTCCCCTGCAAGGACGAGGTGTTGGCCAACACCATTGAGTTCAACAAGGGCGTCTTCCGCGCCGACATCATTGCGCTGCGAGAGGGCGCCAGTGTGGGGGCCGAAGCCATCGCGCCGCTCCGCCCTGAAGTCCCAGCGCTCAAGCGCGGGCAGGAGTACCTCATCGATGTGCTCATGCGTACCGTGAAGATGGGCCACATGTTCACGCAGGGGACTTCCGATAGCAACGAGACCTGGATCGAGGTGGAACTCACTTCGGGAGACCGACGAATCGGCTTGAGCGGCGGCATGGACGATGTGGGGGCGGTGGACCCCTGGTCCAAATTCCTCAATGCGTACATCGTGGACCGTGACGGCAATCACATCGTCCTTCGCAATGTGCAGGACATCTTCACCGCTCTCTACAACCACCAGATCCCGCCTGGTGCGGCGGACCTGACGCACTACAAGTTCGTGGTTCCCGAGGATGCCGGCCCCACCGTGACGGTGACGGCGACGATGAAGTACCGCAAGTTCACCCATGTCTATACGGAGGCCGTGGCCGGCAAGCCCATCGTGATGGACTTGCCAATCCTTGTCCTGGCCACCGACAGCGTCACCTTCCCCGTCGCCCCCCGTGACGGCAACGACCCGATCGCCAAGATGGCTGTGCAGGAATCCGCCATCCCACTCTGGCAGCGGTGGTACGACTACGGGATCGGCGCGATGCGGCACGAGGCGGGGATGACCAAGGGAAACCTGCGGCTGGCACAGCAGTGCTTCACCAAGGTGGAAGAACTGCAAGGTGGCATCGGCGCGGCAGCGCGCGGGCGTGCGTTCCTCGTGGAGGGGCGCATCGACGATGCTGCCGAAGCGTTTGCACGCGCAGGAGAGGGTGCCATGCCCGCCTTCCCCTGGATGCACGAGTATTGGGTGGCGCGGATCAACCGCGAGCGCGGTGCGCTGCAAGAGGCCGCGAAGGGATTTGAGACCGTGCTGGCCACGCCGTGGCCCATGGCGAAGGAGCGGCAGTTTGACTTCTCCCGCGATGAGCGCGTCTGGCTGGCGCTTGCAGAAGTTCGGTTCGAGCTTGCGCGCCAGGCGGAGCCGACCGACTCAACGGCGTCCACTGTGCTGCTTGCCACCGCACAAGACGCGGTGTCCGAGGCCCTCGTGCTTGACCCGGAGAACATTCGAGGGTGGTATCTGCGGATGCAATTGGCTGTTGCCCAAGGCGACACGGCGCTGGAGGGCAAGGCGCAGTCGCAATACCTCCGCTACAAGCCCGATGACAACGCCGCGGATCGTGCGCTCCGCCTGGCCCGCGAGCAGGATGCCGCCGCCAACGCGGCCGCCGAGGCGATCGTCATTTATGACCTCCAGCGCGAAAGCGCTTTCAACAGGGTCAGCACGAATGAGTGAGACCAGCGTCCCCGGTCAGGAGCCCGGCCCGGAGCCCGGTCCATCCGCGATGTCGCCGACGAAAGTGGTCCTTGGCGGGGTGGCACTCGCTGCGGTGATTGCCGGACTCTGGTGGGTCTCCCGGCCCGCGCCCACGCCCATTGACAAGCCTGAGGTTGCGCCGCCCAAGCCGAAGGATGCCACCCTCGTGCAGCCTTCGTTCATGGCCGTCACGGGGCTTCCGGCGTGGTCGCACACCACTGGGGCCCGAGGCGAACGCCTGCTCCCGGAGACCCTCGGCGGCGGCGCCGCGATCGCTGACCTGGACAACGATGGGGCGCTGGACATCATCCTCGCGGATGGGCTCAACTGGTCGGGCGATGCCTTTGCCAGTGCGCCATCGGCGGGGTCGACAGGTCTGCGCATCCTTCGATCCGCTGGCGGGCCGGATGCGTCGGAGCCGCGCTTTGACGCGGTGTCGCTTGCCAATCGCCCGATCTACGCGATGGGCGTCTACGCCGTCGACTTCGACGGTGACGATCGAACGGACCTCTATGTCACTGGCGTGAAGACCCCGCACACGCCGGGACATCTGCTGCTTCGCAACGTGACGCCACCCGGCGGCACGATTGCCTTTGAGGATGTCACCGAGGCTCGCGGCCTCACCACCGAGCCCGGGTGGGGCACAGCCGCGGTCTGGTTTGACGCCGATCTTGACGGAGACCTGGACCTACTCACGGCGCAGTACGTGAAGTGGAGCCCGGAGATCGACCGAAGCGTTGGGTACACGCTCACCGGCGTCGGTCGTTCCTATGGCCCGCCCACGGGTTTTGAGGGCGCAGACCCGATTTTCTATCGACAGCAGGCGGACGGCTCCTTCGTGGATGACACGACGAGTGCCGGCTTCATCGTGCGCAACCGCGCCACTGGCGTCCCCGTCGGCAAGACCCTTGGCGCCATCGCGACCGACATCGACGGAGACGGTGACCAGGATGTCGTGCTGGCCAACGACACGGTGGCCAACTTCGTCTTCCTCAACGATGGCCAGGGGCGATTCATGGAGTCCGGAGTCTCCACCGGAATCGCGTTTGACAAGATGGGCGCAGCAACGGGCGCGATGGGGATCGACTCAGCCGTCATCGTGGATGAACGAGCAGCATCCGACACCGCTAAGGCGCGCCCCGGCAAGCTGGCCATCGCCATCGGCAACTTCGCCAACGAGCCCGATTCCTTTTTTACGTCGCCCACCGGGCGACTGCAATTCACCGACGACGCCATCCTCTGCGGCGTGGGAGTCCCCACCCGGCGCGTGTTGACCTTTGGGCTACTCCTGGAGGATGTCAATCAGGACGGCGCGCTGGATGTGGTCCAGTCCAATGGCCATCTGGAGCCCGAGATCGGCGTGGTGCAAGCGGGCCAGGAGTTCCACCAGCCTGGCCAGGTGCTGCTGCAATCACCGGGCAGGGGCATGTTCCAGCTTGCGCAACCCGAGGCGCACGGTGCCGTGGGTGCGAAGCGTGTGGGGCGCGGATTGGCATCGGGCGACCTGAACGCAGACGGTGCCGTCGATTTTGTCTTCACCTCCAACGCCGGCGCGGCGGAGGTCATCCTCGGACAGACTTCCGGCCTGCCGGGCGGCCAGGTCATCGTGGTGTCTGGCCAGGGAGCGATGGGGAATCGTCAGGGACTGGGTGCCCTGCTGGTCGCAACGCTCCAGGATGGCTCTACGCGCCTCCGGTCCATAGCACCCCATCGGGGCTATCTCTCTTCCAGCGAGCCCGTGGCACGGCTCGTGCTGGCTCCTGGAGAATCGATCCGATCGCTCACGTTGAGGTGGCCCGACGGGGTGGAGCAGGTCCTTGAAGTGCCAGCGCGCTCGGCACCAACGGCGTTGATCACCGCAACGCGAGACTGACCCGCACGGCTCCGCCGGGGATCGCCATGAAAAAAGGGCGAGCCTCTGAGGAGGCCCGCCCTGTGTGGCAATCACTTCAACTCAGCCTTACGGACAGGCGCTGCCGAAGACGCTCAGGAGCGCCGCAAGATCAGACCCGTCGGTGGTGCCGTTGCCGTCGATGTCGCCGCCAGCAGTCCCCCAGCCGGCGAGGAGACCGCCAAGGTCGGCGCCGTCGATTACTCCGTCACCGGTGATGTCGGCAGGGCATGGCGTGCCCGAGTCGCACTGGACCTGGGAGACCGTGATGTCGTCGATTGCCGCTTCCGTCACGGAGTCGTTGGGGTTGTCGCCGATGACGAAGCGGAGCCGGAACGACTGGCCCGGGGTGCCGCCGCTGGAGAGTGTGAAGGACCGCTCCGTCCAGCCTCCCGAGCCCGTCATGCTCTGGACCGTGACCCATGCACCGTCGCCGATGGACACTTGCGTGAGCAGCGAGTCGGCAGACGTTGGGCTCGCTGCATCGTCGCAGTAAATCCAGGACCAGTAGGTCACCAGGGCGTCGCCGCCACCATTCGCAATCGCAGAGGAAGTGAGGTGGGTCGGCCCGAGGTCCACATCGCTGGCGCCCGCAGTGCTCCCAGCTGGTCCGGGGTAGGTGACAAAGCACTGCGTCCCCGAGGCTGTGTGATCGTTGCTTGGCTCAGCCGTGGCGCCGCTGGTGGTGACCGTGCCATTGGGATCGGCCCGCGCCCAAGCACCCACGCTCAGCGATGGATCACTGGTCACGGTGAAGCCGGCATCGCCGGACTCGAAGTCGGTGGCGAAGATCGTTGTCGTGCCGGTGGCGACGGTCATCGAGTACGGGTTGTTGGCTCCGCCAGTTGGCGCGACATAGATCGTTGAGCCGCCATTGGAGAGTTGTCCCGAGACATAGAAGTCAAGGCCGTCGCCGCAGGAGACGATGGGAAGCGTCGCACGGTAGTTGTTCCCGCCGGTGGAGACCAACGGCGCAGCCACCCACGCTCCGTGGTTGATGCGTGTGTGTTGCTGGGCGTTGAGGAGCGTTCCACCGCCGGCGATGGCCGCGCTGACGTCCACCGGAACGGCCTGGGCGGGTGCCACGGTCGACGGCACTCCCGCGGGGAAGGTGAACGCCAGGCTGAGCGGCGGCTGATTCATCCAGACGCGTACGCCGGAGCAGGCTCCGGACACCACGTCCAGCCAGCCGTCGCCGTTGAGGTCGAAGATCGCGACATCGAACCACGCAGCAAGCGCGCTGTTGGGGATGACATTGCCCTCCTCGACCAGCATGCCGGACGTCGTGACATTCTTGTTGTGGTAGATGTGCGTCCGGCGACCCGTGGTCGGGCAGAACGATGGCAAGTCGGCATCGACATCGACGATGATGCAATCGGGCCGGCCGTCCTTGTCCAGGTCATCGCAGTGGATGGCGTTGCCGAACTCACCGACAGCGCCGGTGAGGTTGTAGCCCGTCACCGTGATCTGTTCGTTGGCTTGCGTGCTGGTATTGATCCAGTATTTGTCGACGCCATCGTTGGCATCCACGATGTCCAGCCGACCGTCGCCGTTGAGGTCGCTGATCGCAAATTCGTAGGGCGTGCCGGTAATCAGGTCATGTGGACCGATAAAGGCATTGCCGGGGCTTCCGCCGGAGTTCGTGTTGTAGATGATCCCGGTCGCTTGCCCCCCCGTCAGCGTGTTGGTCCGGATGATGTCCAGGAGCCCGTCGCCGTTCATGTCGGCGATTTCGGCAGCGTTGCCGAAGCCCGCGGCGAGCTGCGCAGAGGTTGCGCGCGAGGTGGTGCTATCGGTGAAATGTCCGGGGTTGGCGGCTCCCTGGTTGATGAGGAGCTTGTTCTGGTAGTCGTTTGTTGAGCTCTCGCCCGGCGACTGCTGGCATTCTCCGGCATCGTTGGTGTCACCATCTCCATTGAGGTCGATGCACACCGTGCCGCTGGTCTCCGGCGTGTCGTAGTCGGCGAAGAAGAGGTCGGGGTAGCCGTCGCCAGTGAGGTCGCCAAAGGCAAACTCGCAGAAGCGGGGGTTGGCCGCAGTGCCGTTCGCCGCAAACAGCGTAGGGATCCGGTTATCCTCGAATCGGAAGCCCAGCCAGTTGCCCTGGGCATCGTCGCCGCGGTTCATGTACACACGCGGCTGACCGAGGTATTGCGGCAGGCCGTCGGACATCGTGGTGCAGGTGACGAGGTCCAGCCATCCGTCCAGGTCCACATCGACGGCCTTGACATCGCGGTCGTTCGTGGCGTCCAGGAATCCCTGCGATCCGGCGTAGTCCGACGCGGTGGCAAGCGCCACGGTCCGGTCCACCAGGACACCGCCCTCGTTCATGAGGAGGTTGTTGGGGAAGCCACCCTGGATCGAGCCGGGGAACTTCTTCACCATGACCAGATCGATGTCGCCATCGTGGTCCCAGTCGCCGAAGGTGAAGTCCTTCTCCAGGTTGTCGGCGTTTTGGAGCGATGCCGGGCTCAGGCGGCTGGCAGACTCGTTGGCGAGCGTCACCCACTCGCCGAAGGCGGTGGAGCCAACGGTCAGGGCGGCGAGACACATGGCAAAGACGGTTGCTGGTCGGATCATCGATCTCGGTCTCGTTTGTGGAGTGGGGTGAGGAGTCTGGAGTCGTGGATCAGTGGGAAACCGTTTCCCTCAAGTCGTCAATGGTGCAGAGTAGTCGGTCATTCATGAGCAGGGGCCCCAAGCGGAGAGCATTTGGGCCAGATCCTGGCCGTCGACCGTTCCATTCCCATCAATGTCCGCGTCCGCGCCGCCCCAGCTGCTCAGGAGCGTGGCGAGGTCGGAGCCGTCCACGGCGCCGTTGCCGTCCAGATCGGCCGGGCAGGTGGCGCAGGAATCGAGGATGCCGTCGCCGTTGGAGTCGAGCGATGAATCCAAGGCGATGTCAATCGCGTCGGGCACAGAGTTCGAGTCGCAATCGTCGGATGGGCCTTCCCAGGCGGCAAGGAATGCTGCCGCGTCAACGAAGTTAATCACTCCGTCTCGATTGATGTCGTGCACGGCGCACGGCTGGTCCGGGTCGGTTGGCCCTTCGCACGCCACAAAGTCATTGAAGTCCACGATGTCGATGACGCCGGTGAAGTCCGCATCAAACTCCAGCCGGCCAAGTGATCGGAGGAAGGCGACGAGCTGCGCCTTCTGCGCAGGCCCCAGCGCAGCGAACCCGGCAGCCGACGCCGCGCCCTCGCCAAACGGGCCGTGGGCCTCGATCGTGGCAGTCACGCGGTCCGCGAAGATGCCGCCCGCCACGCGACCATCGTGGAGCATGAGGTCGCGTGTGGCCAGGTTCCAGAGGACTGGCGTGCGGAACTCAAACTCGTTGGCATCACCCTGCTGGATGCCGTCGGCCAGCGTTCCCATGTCGTGCAGGAGGAAGTCGCTGTAGATCCTGGCGCTCTGGTTCCGGAGCGCGGGCTCCAGGTTGGGGTCATCAGGAGTCTGCCAGTCCCGAACATGGCACTTGGCACAGCCAATCTGGTTGAAGATCGTCTCACCCATCATGCCCGATAGGGGTGTCTGCGGTGGCATGCCGAGGTAACGCTGGAAGTGAGTCACTCGCTCGATGAAGGTGTACCCCGCAGCGTCAGGAACATCTTCGGGATCCGGAGCGATGTCGCACTGTGCGAGGAGGCTGTAGTCGCCATTCGGCGGGTTTTCCGTAGGCACCAGGCTGTTGGTGAATCCCATCTCGTTTCGGGTGGCGTCACCGGAAAAGGAGAAGAGCGTGGCGACCTGGGCCTTCCAGCCAAAGCGTCCCGGTCGAAGTCCGCCGGTCGGATCTTCAAGCACTTCCACATAGTGGACCTTGCCGGAGATGCCGTCGCCGTCGCTGTCGGTCGGGTCGGCGTTGGCGACGATGTCAGCATCAGCGATCGAATCAACGATGCCAAACGCGAGAGAGCTGTTGGTGACACGCAAGGAAACGACCGTGGCGTCCGCGGGGAGGATCTCCTTGCACGATGGGCTGATCGACTCTGCCTGGAGGAGCGATTGGACCTCACCGGGGTATTCAAAAAACTCGCCCTTCTTGTCCAGGCCAAATCGCGTCACCGTGATCGACCCCCACCCACCCGTCGGCACCGAATGGCACGACTGGCAGTTGGTCTTGTTGAAGATCGGGCCCAAGCCTTGTTCAATCGTTGGCGGAGTGGCAAACAAGACTTTTCCCACCTCAAAGAGCGCCAGTTCCTCCGGGCTCAATCCCTGCAAGGGAGCGCCCGCCTTGGGCTGCAGCGTGGATCCGCCGGCTTGGGCGAGAGCGATGCTCGCGACGGGCATGGCGAGGATGGAAGCGAGCGAAAGCAGTCGCGGGGTGAACAACATCGTGGGGGATCCAACTCCTGCTCTACATCAAGATCAGTTGGGGCTGGCTAAAGAACAAATTCGCCATAATGGGCGTGATTCTTTACAACCTATCACTAGATTGGCGATGGGCAAGCCTGAGTACCAGAAGTGTGTGGATTCACAAATGAATTCTTGTACCTAGGATGGATCTTCTCAGATGCCAGCACATCCAGCGATGAGAGTATTGCTCCTCGGCCTCACAGCCGTGGTGGGCTGTGAGGAGAAGAAACCGGGTGCCAAGGCCGTGGTCGAATCCCAAGAAGGTCCTATAACCGACGATGTGGACCTTGGTTCGATCGTCCTCGTACCAAATGACCCAGAACTCCCGCTGATCGTGATCGGCCAGGACCAGATGCAGGTGGCGCCGAATCAGCTGGTGGTGACCGAGGGTGCGCCAACGCTGGCAGAACAGGAGCAGTTGCGGCTCTCGGTCGGTCGGCGGCTCCTTTCCGGTGGGGATTTCGCGGGTGCGGAAGTGGTCTTCCGCGCCCTGCACGCCGCTCACCCCGACCATCCGCGCGCGCTGTTCCTTCTGGGGCTCTCCATTCACAAGCAGAAGCGGTATGCAGAGGCGCGTCCGCTCCTGGAGCGTTCGGATGCGTTGGCATCGGCGTTGGACGCTGGAGTCATCGCAACGATCTTTCCCGAGTCGCCGCATGTCCCTCACTTCTTGGGTTGGTGCACGTATTACCTTGGTGATGTAGAGGCTGCAGCGAAGTACTTCGACGCCCACATCGCCATCGTCCCGGGGGAGTTTGACAGCCAGTTCGGGAGGGGAGTGGTCGCCATCGACCAGGACGATCTTGCCGTCGCCAAGGAGCGGCTGCGTGCCGCCCTAGCGTTGCTCGGAGCGGCTGCGGACGACGCACCGGGTGGCGCCTCGCATCCACGCGACCGCGCGAAGGTCTTGGTCCGGCTGGGAGATGTGAGCCTGCGCGAAGGCGATGTGGCGTCGGCGCGGACACAGTACGAGGAAGCCGTCCACCTCTGGCCCGCGCACCATGAGGGCTGGGCCAAGCTTGCGCGCGCACTTGATCGCTTGGGGGAGGGCGATGCGGCCCAGCACGCTCGAGAGCAGCAGCAGCGAGTGCTGGAGCAACTCGGACGGGTCGCGGGGACCGGAGCCGATTCGTGAGCCTGGCGTTGTGCGTCGTCCTGTTGCTCACGGCACCATTCAGTGCCCCCGGCGGACAGGGCACCGACCCCGATCCCACCGCCAGAGTTGCCGCCGACCCCGCCGCCGGGGCGATTCAGTTGGTCGATGCAACCGCAGGCTCCGGGCTGTCGATGGTGACCACCAGTGGCCGCGGTCCATCGACGCACATCCTTGAAGTGAAGGGCGGCGGCATCGCCCTCATCGATGTCGATGGAGATGGGGACGAGGACTTGTTCTTTCCCAATGGCGCCACCCTCCTGGCTCCCGACGCTGGGCCGGGTGCGCGACTCTTCGAAAACCTCGGCGGCCTTCGATTCGCCGACATCACGGACCGCATGGGTGTTGCGCACCGTCGATGGAGCTTCGGTGTCGCACGCGGCGATGTCAATGCCGACGGGCACGAGGATCTCTTCATCGCATGCCTGGGGCCAGACACCCTCCTCCTCGGTGAGGGTGGAGGTCAGTTTCGCGACGCAAGTGCCCAGTGGCTGCCTCCCGACGAGGACTGGAACACCGGCGCCGCCTTCGCCGACGTGGACGGCGATGGCGACCTGGACCTCTATGTCTGTGGGTATGTGGAGGCCGACCCCGTGCGACCCCTGCCGCCGGCGCAGTTCAAGGGGATCGAAGTGCTCTCCGGCCCGCGAGGGTATCCCGCACAGCCCGACCGGCTCCTGCTCAACGACGGCTCGAGGTTCCTCGATGTCTCTGCCGAGCGAGGGATCCGCACCGTGCCCGACCGGTATGCCCTCAACGTCGTCGCTGCCGACTTCACCGGGGACGGGCATGTCGACCTCTTCGTGGGAAATGATTCCCAGCCCGACACCCTGTGGGTGAATGACGGAAAGGGGAGCTTCATCGATCGAGGTACTCCCTCGGGCGTCGCCATCAACCTGGACGGCTCGGGGCAAGCGACGATGGGTATCGCCGTCGGCGATGTGGACGGGAATGGCCGCCCCGACATCGTGACCACCAACTTTTCCAGCGACACCAACACGCTCCACCTCAATCTGGACGGGCAGTTCTTTGATGACCGGACCAGTCAGTTTGGCGTTGGCGCGCCAAGCCGCACCTGGTGCGGGTGGGGTGCGGCGTTCGCCGACTTGGACCACGACGGTGATGAGGACCTGCTGGGCGTCAACGGCCATGTCTATCCGCAGGCGACGAAGACTTTGATGGACAGCGACTACCGGCAACCCGTGATGCTCATGCGGCGAGAGGGGAGTCGGTTCATCACCCAGGAGGCAGGACTCGGTTCTCATGTCGACCGGTCCATGGTGATGGCGGATCTGGATGGCGACGGTGACCTTGATGCGGTCGTGCTGGAGCTGAACGGTCCCGTGCGCGTGATCCGCAATGAATCCGCTGGAGCGAAGCAACCGGACGGCTCCGTCCTCGTACGGCTCAGCGATGCCACGGCGCCCGGCAACCGCTCTGGAATTGGGTCGGTGGTGGCGCTCTTGGATGCGGACGGCAAGGCGATCGCCCGACGATGGATGGTTGGTGGTGGACCATTTCAGTCGACGGCCTCCCGTGACATCCACTTCGGTGTCCCAGTCGATGCGCGCGGCTCTCCGCTCACGGTGCTGGTTCGCTGGCCCGACGGCACTCAGACACGGACGCCTCTCACGAGTGGATCGCGAGTCGTGGTGGAGCACGCTGCGATGCCGTGACCAGTCCGGAGTCGCGAGGTGCGCTCCTCTCAGGCCATCTCGCCGCTACAGCAGCGGCGCCAGCAACCCCGCCAGCCCCTCCTGGAATCGAGCCCAATTCGTCCGCCCCGACCACTCGGCGCGTTCGTAGCGGGTGCTGGCATCGATCCAGCCCTGTTGCATCGCGCGCACGGATTCGGTGGCCCGGTTGTCGTAGACCGCTGCGGTGACCTCGAAGTTCAACTCAAAACTCCGTCGGTCCAGGTTGGCGCTGGTCACGATGGCAAGGACACCATCCACGGTCACGGTCTTGGCATGCAACAGCCCGTTGGGAAACTCCCAGATGCGCACGCCCGCCTCCAGCAGCGGCCCTAGCAGCGCGCGGCTGGCCAGCGCCACGAGGTGCGAGTCGTTTCGTTTGGGCATCACCAGGTGCACCACGACGCCGCGGCGCGCGGCCACCGCGAGCGAGCGGAGGAACGCCGTATCCGGGACAAAATAGGGTGTGGTGAGCACAATCTCGTGCCGCGCCACCTGCACGGCGGCGTGAAGCGTCTGAGCGACAGCCTCGGAGTCGTAGGCGGGACCCGTGGGAATGACCTGGACGGGGCACTCGCCGACCGCCACCGCGCGTGCGGGATCAATCGAGACCACCTCGCCCGTCTCGAAGTTCCAGTCCACCGCGAACACGCGGTGGAGATCGGTGACCGCCGGGCCGCGGACGCGCAGCAGGCAGTCCACCCAAGGTGCGTAGGCCCTCTTCGCCAGGAACTCAGGCGCGACGATGTTCCGGCTCCCCGTGAAGCCGAGACTGCCATCGACCACCACGATCTTGCGGTGGTTGCGCATGTCGATGCGATGGAACAGGGCTCGCAGCAGGCTGCCGGGGAGGGCGACCTGGGTCTCGATGCCGTCGCTGCGCATCTGCGCGATGAGCGAGGAGCGCAGGAATCGTGAGGAGCCAAACCCATCGACGAGGAGTCGACACCGCACGCCCCGGCGAACGGCCGCCGCAAGCCCTTTCGCCACGGCCCTCCCGCAGCGGTCGTCCTCGTAGATGTAAGTCGTGATGTCGATGTCGCTCTGGGCGGCTGCGATCGCCTCTGAGAACCACGCGTCCATGACATCGGGGTCGCAGGTGACACCAACATCGTTCCCCGGTCGGATGGGAGCCGCGTCCAGGGAGAGTGCCGCGGCCGCCACCTGGACATCATGCTGGTCCAGGGTCATGGGTTCGCGTGGTCCCGTCTCGACCCAAGTGCTCGTCTCGCGCCGCAAGCGATCCAGCGACTTGAGGTAGCGGCGCCGGCGCGCGATGCCGAAACTGGACTCGCCAAAGAGCAAGTACACGGCCAGCCCGATGAAGGGCAGCGCCAGCACCACGATCATCCACGGGATGGCCCGGCTCGGTTGGGTACTTCGGCGCAGGAGCACGAGCGCCGCTCCACCCAGCCGAAGTGTCAACTCGACGACGCCGAGCATATACCCCGAGAGCAGTGTTGCCTGGTCCATCGCCGTCGTCTCAGCGAACATGGCGGTCAGCAGCTGATCGACACGATGGTGAGCCGTCGGGTCCCGCGCGGGAGGTCCACGCGGACGGTGTCGCCGATGCGCATCTTCATCAGGGCGATGCCCATCGGGCTTGCGCCCGAGACCTCCCGGTAGTCGTCGTGATCCTCGTCGCTGAGCGTGGCCACGATCCTGAGGCGCTCCATCGAGCCACGGTCCTCGTCACGAATCTCGATGATCGAGCCCAGGAAGACCATGTCGGCCGGGATCTCGCTGGCGTCCACGACATGCGCCGTCGCCAGGCGCTTGCGCAGCACACGCATGCGGGAGTCGTTGAGGGCCTTGGCCTCTCGCGAGGCGTGGTACTCGGCGTTTTCGCGCAGATCGCCGTGGGCCCTGGCTTCCGCGATGCGATCGGCTAGGACCTTGTCCAGTGCCACCAACTCGGCAAGCTGTGCCTCCAGCTTCTCCTTGTCGATCTGCGTGAGCAGTTCCATGAGTGGAGCCTAACGCGATGGGCGGCCGGATGCAACGCGGAGCACGAGCGCCGCGGCAACGGGGACGAAGGCGGGCCAGGAGAGGGACCAGCCGAGCTGGAGCAGCGGACCGGTCCCACGCGAGATCGACGATGCCAGGCCCAGCGTCACTTCAAGGGACCCACCGAGCGTCGCGGCGAGCACCAGCACCGCGGCGAGCAGCGCGCGAATGCCGGCGGCGCTGCTCGACACGAGGCTCGCAGCCGTGAGCACGAACATGGTCGTCACGAACGCGCTCGCTACCAGCGTCAGTGAGATGCCGGACGGCCAACCTGCCATCCATGCCAGCGGCGCGGCGGCCAGCGCGAAGATCGTGGTGCACAGGAGGGAGGGCGTGAGCGCGCGCCCGCACCATCCGTACAGGAGCGCGCCGATGGGGAGCGCCACGGCCAGCCCCGCCCACCAGACGGTGAAGATCCTCGCAGCAAGCGGCGACACAGATTCCTGCGTCAGCACGATCGGGAGCGAATCGCCGATCGTCACGCCGATGGCGCCGATGATCCACATCAGCATCGCGATGGCCAGCACTCTCGCGGGAACCAGTCCCGCGCCATCCCCCGGCCGCCTCATTGGTGGGCGGCGAGGGCAGGATCCCCCCGACGCTTGCCGACGGTGACGTCCAGCGTGAGGTCGATCTCCTCGAACCCCGCCGCATCGATCGACCCGAGGCGCGAGACGATGGTGTCCACCACCGCCAGCCGTTGCGCCGGCGGCACTTCTCCAAACAATGGAGGCAGGGACGATGCCGGTTCACCATGTCCAGTCCCGTCAAGGACCATCCCATCGGCGCTGCCCCAGCGGAGAAGGGTCCCGCCGCGGGTCCGCAGGAGGATGCCCTCGCGATCGACACTCCCAACCTCAATCGCCTCGATCTGCGTGTACCACGGCCGGCACTCCAGGTGCGCGATCGTCGCCAGCGCAGCAGGGACGCGCGTCCCGCCCCAGAGCTCGCCGGCCAACTCGGGGACATCGTCCGTGACGCCACGGATGCGCGGGAGCGCTGGACCGGCACCGGTCGGAAAGTCCAGGGGGAGCCTTTGCCCGCGGGAGCCAACCAGCCACTCGCGTCCGCGGTGTTCCACCAAGGCGCACGGCGTGGAGTAGTCAGCCATGATCGAGAGCTCACCGCCATCCAAGCGAAGCTGCGTGACTCGATCAAACCAGCCCGTTCTCTCGAGCAGAATGCGTGAGAGTTCCAGCGTCTCGTGGCTGATCCCGCCACGTTCGATGTTCTCCTTGAGGTGCCGAGCGATCGGGCGAAGCAATTCGTCGTCCAGCCAGCTTGGCCGATTGACGAGCCGCAGCGACTGGATGCCGGGACCCGGAGGGGAGGAATGGGCGCCACTACTTGATGCCTGGTGCTGGAGCCGGGGCAGCCCCCACGCCGCGAAACCCCCGACCACCGTCAGGAGGCACAGGCCCAGCACTCCGTCAAAGAGCCACTGCCACAGCGGTGAATTGGCGGAAAGAGGTCGTCCTGACGACGGGCGCGCGTCCTGCGGCATGCCCGGGTTGTATCGGATTCTTGGCGGGCTTGCAGCGAGAAATCGCCTAGCCGCGCGCCTTGGCATGCTCGGCCGCACGACTGGAGCCGACCCGGGCCATGACCAGGTCGATGAGCTTGGTGCACAGGGCGGGGAAGGGCAGTCCGACGGACTCGGCCGCCTTGGGAACGAGGGAGTGGTCGGTCATCCCTGGCATCGTGTTGATCTCCAGCAGCCAGGCCACTCCGTCCGCCACCAGGAAGTCCACTCGAGCGAGGTCGCGGCAGCCAATCCGCTGCGCCAGGCGGAGCGAGTCCCGCGTGGCTTGTTCGGCTACGCCGCGCCCAAGGTCGTTTGGGTTCACCCGATAGACGGTGTCATCTCGGAGGTACTTGGCGTCATAGTCGTAGGTCCCTCCGGCAGGGATGATCTCGATGATCGGAAGCGCATCCGATCCGAGGATCCCGACCGTCACCTCTCGCCCCGAGACCAGTCGCTCCACGAGGACACTCCCGCGTCGGCGGGCGACGCGCTCCGCTGCGTCCTCGGCGCTGGCGGCATCGTGGCAGAGGAAGAGATCCACGCTGGACCCATCGGCAATCGGCTTGATGACGACAGGGGGCTGGATGGCCAGTCGATCGCCCGGCCGGAAGACCTGCCACTGGGGCGTTGGGATTCCCAGCGCCGCGCCGACCACCTTGGTCTGGACCTTGTCCATGGCGACCCTGGCGGCGGCAGGCCCGGCACCCAGGTACGGTCGACCGTCCGCTTCCAGGAGTTCCTGGAGATCCCCGCCTTCGCCCCACGGACCGTGGACGATGGGCGCGATCACGTCTCCACCGAGGGCACGAAGCGCGGCGCCATCGAGGCGCTCGATGACCTGGTCGTTGACCGCATGCCTCCCGCCCGTGCGCAAGCCTTCCGCGACCCGACTGCCTGACTTGAGAGAGACTTCTCGCTCCGCATCGGGGCCGCCTCGGAGGACAAGGACCGTCAGTGGCATGTCCGCCCCCAGAAGACGACCTCTCGCTCCAGCTGGATCCCGCAGTGGTCCAAGACCCGCGCCGCCACCAGGTCAGCCAGGGCAGCGATGTCACTGGCGGTGCCCCCAGCATCCTGAGCCACGAAGTTGCCATGCACCTGGCTCACGACGGCACCGCCGACGCGGAGACCCTTGAGTCCGGCCCGGTCGATCAGCAGTCCAGCGCTCACGCGATCGCCGGACCGGGAATCGAGTGGGTTCTTGAACATGCAGCCCGCCGTGGCCGAACCGAACGGTTGGCGCGACTTCTTCCAGGCAAAGATTTCACGGAAGCGCGCATTGACCTTCGCGGGATCATCCGGCTCCACGCGAAATGTTGCCCGCGCGACCACGCCCGCGGGGAGCCCCCCGTCGCGATAGGCCATCGACAGTTCCGTGCGCGGGTGGACGGCGCGATCGCCACCCGGAGTCACCAACTCCACGGTGTGCAGGGATTGGGCTGTGTCGCCGTAGATGCCCCCCGCGTTCATGGCCACCGCGCCACCGACCGTGCCGGGGATGCCCGCCAGGTGCTCCATGCCAGCCAGGCCCGCGCGCGCGAGGTCGGTCATCAGTTTGAAGAGGTCCGCCCCCGCGCCGACCCGAACCAGCGTGGATCCGCCACCGCGCTCCATTTCCAGGACCTGGAAGCAGGCATGGTCCAGGGTGACGACGATGCCGTCCACGCCATCGTCCAGGACCAGGAGATTGGCGCCCTTTCCAAGGACTCGGAGCGGCATGTCCTCGTCCCGCGCGCGACGGACAAGCGCCTCCAAGGCGTCGATGGAGCGGGGCGAAACCAGCAGGTCGGCCC
>JAQCEQ010000009.1 GCA_027618565.1 Planctomycetota bacterium
AACAGCAGCGTGACCCTGACCAATCGACCATTGCGATCCGCGGCCTTGGCGCTGACCTGAGCGCTCCCCGCCGTGCCAAGGACCTCACTGGCAGCGAGCTGGCCAGCGGTGACCGTGGTCGGCGTGTCCACCAAGAACTCGTACGAGGTGGTGGCCGGCCTCAGCGAGAGGTATGCCAGACCCACCAGCGTCCCGGACCGTGCTCCAGCGACGAGCAGGCGACGGAATCGCCAGATGATGGAACCAAGGGGGAGCGAGTCGGGGTCGTGCGAGTCACTCCGGTCACGCGCGTCGAACTGGTCGTCGGGGTCTGGGGGATCAGGGTTTGCGACCAACCAGTTCCTGTGTCGGGGGAGGAGGCGCTGTCTGGGTCTTGACCGGAGCACCTCGAGCGACTGGACGGCCGAACCGCCTTTGCTTGGTCGTCGAATTGATGTGTGCTTCACGAACTGCGGCGCCCATCAAGTTCCCGCGTCAATTCCCACCCCGCGGGCAGCGTGTTCATTTCCGATAGATATCATTTCGCCGTGGCTCTTGCGCCAGTGCTCCTTCTTGCGTTCAACCGCCCCGATGCGATCCGCCAAGTCATCGCTGCGCTCACTCCCCTCGCGCCCCCTCGGGTTTACGCCGTAGTGGATGGGCCTCGCCCGACGGGATCCCATCCGGAGGATGCAGCCCGATGTGCAGAAGTACGGCGAATGCTCCAGTCGCTCCCTTGGGATTGTCAGCTCTCGACTCGGTTTCTTGACCACAACGCCGGCTGTGGTCGAGCGGTTTCGACTGCCATCACTTGGTTCTTTGAGCATGAAGAGTCTGGCATCATTCTGGAGGATGATTGTGTGCCGGCCCCAGACTTCCTACCCTTCTGCTCTGAATTACTGGCTCGGTATGCGTCTGCGCCTCAAGTGATGAGCATCCGGGGATCCCGGTTCTCCTTGCCGGTTTCGGTTGATGGATCGTCCTATCAATTCAGCCGATTCTTCGACTGCCATGGATGGGCGGCCTGGCGGCGCTCGTGGCGCCACTACCGGTTTAAGTTGCGCGGCTGGCGCGAGCGATTCACGTCTCATCACCCCCCCCTCCATGGCCTTGCGCCGGCGAGCGCTCGGTGTTGGGCGAAGAGGTTTGACCAGGCTGCGCTCTCAGAGAGTCCGCGAAACTGGGCGCATCAGTGGAGCCTCGAGCACTTCATCAGGGATGGACTCAGCATCGTTCCGAAGCACAACTTGATCAGCAACATCGGCGCCGGCGTCGATGCGACAAATTGCAAGCGCGGATTTCTCTGGGAGAACGTGCCCTTAGGCTCCGTTTCGTGGCCACTCACGGGTCCCCCATGCATCGCCCCGGATGAACGGCTTGATCGTGCGCACGAACACTGGCGCAACAACCACCGCCCATGGCCACTGCGCAAGGCGTGGCAGTTCATCAACCGATGGCAGCTAGGCTCGGCCCGGTTCCGGCGCGGCGGCATTGACTGACATCAACGCCACCAGGCACGCAAGGAGCCCAGCCGATGCCCTGGATAGGAGGACGCCTCCCGCAGGGCACTGTGTCGTGAAAGCGACGAGGAGGACGAGCCCTGTCAGCCCCGCCTCCCCGCCTCGTGCACGCCACGCCCACACGAGGTAGCTGGCCAGGAATCCAAGGAACAGCGTGACGCCGACTGCTCCTTGCTCAAACCAGAGCTGCAGGGGGAGTGAGTGGGCATTGTGCACATGGGTGTAGTTGCGGGGGATGGCCGTTCCCCAACTGGTTGTGGCGTTCCCTGCCCCAATCGAAGCATCAAAGGCCACGGGCCAGCTTCCCGCACCGGAGCCGATCAAGGGGTGTTCGATATGGTGAACCGTCCAATCCCAAAGCGTCAAGCGGCGGCTGAGGAACGCATCAATGGACTGGACACCATCCGCGCTCAGTGCGCCCGACAGATCGCTGGGGAGCAGACTCGAATACGACTGGATCTTGGCCGCGAGGGGAGTGTTGCTCATGGCGACCCATGCCGCACCAATCGTCAGGACGAGCATGAGGCTCGTGATGACCGCCCCCTTGACCGTCCGGCGGCTCGCCATCGCACACACACACACGGCAATGAGTATCGCCCCAACCCTTGCTCGGGACGCGGCAAGCGCTGAACCCACAAACCAGGCCGCCAGCAGTGCAGCGCTGGCGCACAGACGCCTCCATCCCTCCCATCGGATCACTCCAGCGCCCGCAAACGCGCCGAGGAGCATGAGCGCGGCAAGTGTCTTCGAGACGTGATTCGGTACGAGCGCCTCGGGGATCGGCACGCCGAAGTGAAGTGCCAGGAGAACCGCTGTCCACGCCACGCCAGCCACGCACGCCACCCAGCGGAGGGTCCGCATCGAGAGCGGAGCATGGACGATCAGGAGTGGGGCCAGCATGAGTCGAAGGTAGAGGCTCGCGGTCACTCCCTCCGGCCGCCAGAGAGATGAAGCGCAGGCCCACCCGACGGTCGCGAGATAGAAGAGGACTGCAGTTCTGAGTGCCGGACGCTCCCGCAGCCTGGCAACGAAGGTTGGCCACCGAAGCAGTGCTGACACCGCAAGGGCTGCAAAAGCTGCGGCCTCGATCGGCGGGGAGGTGGTGACGCCCACCACCCACATGAGCGACGCCACGGAATGAACAGTCTCAACAAATGGTCGGCCACCTCGGTGGTTCATCATTGCGTAGAGAGTAATCCCTCGAAGCCATGCTACTGGCCACCAATGTCTTGGGCACATGCTGCCGGTTTCTCGTGGGAACTCGCCACCCACACCAGTGACCTACTCTCCCACCGTGTTCGCCGCGTCGATCAACAGTTGGCTCCTTGCGCTGGCTGGCATCGCGCTCGCCGCGGCTCTCTACTGGCTCTCCCGCCGCGGCCCGATCAAGCGGTGGCGACGAAGGCTGCGGACGCGGCGGGCGGAGCGAGTCTGGTCGCGCGAGGCCGTCGCCGTCCCGCGCGCCGTCTCCTCACGCGTGATCGTTACCCTCACCGCCTCGCCTGGCCGCATGGTCGCGCTCGAGCAGACGGTCCGGACGCTCCTGAACCAGACCTGTCCGCCCGATGAGATCCATCTCAACATCCCAGAGGTCTTCAGGCGCACGGGCGAGCGGTATGAGATCCCGGGGTGGTGCTCCCAGGTCGACCCTCGGGTGCGGCTGTTCCGTGTCGAGGACATCGGCCCGGCGACGAAGATGGTGACGACGGTGGAACGGGTAGGGCCGGCGGAGGACATCCTTCTAGTGATCGCTGACGACGACACGCTGTACCCGCAGGAGACGATTCAAGCGCTGCTCGAGGCGCATCGCGACGCCCCCTCTACCGTGCACGCCGTATCGGGATACGACCTGGGCCCGCAGTGGGAGTCGGTGTTGGCGAAGGAGGCTCGGCCGGTCGCGGTCGTCGAAGGTTGGGCCACATTCGTGGCCCACCGACGACACTTCGGTGCGGGCTTTGCCGAGCATGTTCATCGGGTCTCCTCCTGCCGTGCATGCTTTGCCCATGATGACATCGTGGTCAGCAACTGGTTTGCGCTTCAGGGAGTTGATCGCAGGCAGATACACCACCCGATGGTGAGTCGGCGGCGGTTTCGCCAACTGGGCGCACAGCAGGACTATGGCTACCTGCCGGGGGCGCTGCACCAGGAGTCGCTGCCATCGGAACGCGCGCGTCAGTGCGCATCCCACCTGGCGTCCCTTGGATTGTGGCGATTGCCATCCCCGCCCGTCGGCTAGTCGCCCGTCGCGCGGCGCACGAGGTCGACGGTGGCGGGCACGCTGACGGCGATATCGCGCGCGGCCGCATTTCCGGACGACGCCTTCACCCCCTTGACCTCGATGCACCCATACCGCATCCTGCATGCGCCCGCCAGCAGAAAGAAGGTCATCTTCGGGTACTCCGGCGTGAGGAACTCAATCAGGCTGGCCCCAGGCGCCGCGTGGATGATGTGCGCCAGGCCGGCACCGTGCGTGGCGACGATGCAACTGGCCCCTGCCACAGCATCGATCTGCTGCTGCAGCGTCAATCCCTCGAAGTACACCGTCTCGAATCCCAGTGGCGAGAGTGCGGCGATCAACTCCGATTCGTTCACCAACCGACGACGGCCGCGCCGCCCGATGTAGATGCGGCGCGTGCTTGGGGGACTGGTACCGCCCGCAGTCGCTCCCGGCACAATGCTGGCACTCGGCCTGAGCACGCTCCGGAGGTACTCCACGCTCCGCGGCGTCGGATGGCTGCGGAATCCCGCTGGGCTCGTCGCCACCAGTGTCTCGCACTCCACATGTCCCCAGTACCCCAACCGTTCCTGGGACTCCGCCGGCACGCCACAGCGCGCGAGCAGTTCCCCCGCCACGGGGAAGTTCGACTGGGGCAGGATCCATCGATCGATCTCGCCAAAGCCAGCCGCCCGCACCAATTCGATGCGGGGCAAGATGTCAAACATCCACAGGTAGATGTTCTTGTGACCCACATCGCCCGCCAGGCCGATGCGACCCCCAAGCCGGCGCGGCGGCTGCGCGAACAGTCGCGTGCTCACTGCCCGGTGCGGCCGACCGTCGCGCATGATGTCGGGGCTGATGTCTTCAAGCACGCACCCGCCCGGAGCGATCGCGGTGCAGGTCTGGCCCAGGACGCGTGCCCTGGGGACTTCCACGGCGAAGAGGCGGGCGCCGGGCGCGGGGTGGCGGACACCTCTCTCAAGCGCCGCGAGGATTTCCGGAGAACTCCCCTCCATGACCTCCGGCAACCTGATCTCGTGAGGACCCAAGTCGGTCGATCGCCAGCCCTCCGCCGCGGCGAGTGATCGTGCATCCGGGCAAAGGGTGTCCGGCAAATGGAAGATCGCATCCGACACGCGCTGCGGCAGAAGGCCACGCACTTTGGTCACGCCATGGAGCACCCTCCGCCGCGCGTCTCGAATGACGCGGCTCATGAGTTGGCTCCCGAGTCGGTCCCGCTGCCGGCTCCCAGCCAATGCTCCCCGACCCAGCGGGTGGGATGAACATGGCGCGTGATCTTGGTGGTCACGCCGTCCATCGCCTCGCGCGGCGTGGGGTGACCGTGGAAGACGACGATTCTTGCGCCATCCGGAATCCGCGGCGGCACCACATAGTTGAGCGGGAACCTGGCCATGCAGGCGTACTTGAACGACACGCACCACCCGCGCGGCCAGTAGCCGAGTTGCCCGGCGCTATGGAACTCGCGCGAGATGTACTCCTGTTCATTGCGGACTTCGCTTCGCACCTGCGCCGCGTGCGCCATGAAGTGCTCAAGGATCTCGGGATGCGCGCCGGCCTCAAATCGATAGACCGATGAGTTGCCCGTCGGCCGCCACGGGCGCGCCCAGTCCTTGATGATCAGGAACTCACCTGGCTGCTCGAAGAAGCCATCCAGAGAGCCGACGATCACGATGTCCAGGTCCAGAAAAAGCGTTGGGCCCGTGAGGTCGAAGAGTGGACTGCGGAAGGTGGAGATCTTCCGCCACCCGCGCTCGGGGCCACCGGGATCGTCAAAGTCAGGCAGCGGGCGCGCGTCGATCCCCTGCGCGAGCCCCGTCGGATCGTCCGTCATGCACACAAAGTGGTGCGGCCGGGCGAGGTGTCGCTCGACCATCGCGTGGAGTCGATTGACATACTCCGGGCCGAACTTGGTCCCCCACCGCATGCAGATGATGTTGGCCATCGAACCGTGGAGGTTACTGGCGGGTTGGTGCGGGGAGACTGTGCATGCTCACGACACAGGCGAGGTGAGCACCTCCCACAGCCGCCGTGGGTCATGCTCGTCGGCCAGGATCCGCGAGGCTTCTACAGCTCGGCGCGACATCGTGGGCCATGTGCGCTCAGCCTGGGCCACCGCGTCCACCAACGCGCTGGCCGACCACTCCGCCATCACGACCCCCGACCCAAATCGTTCCACCACATCCGCAGCCCAGGTGCCGGCGGTCGCGACGACCGGCGCCCCGTGCAGCAGCGCATCCAGCGCGATACCACTGACATTGTCCTTGAAGACCCTTGGGTCGTACGGTGCAAGCACGATCGCGCCGTGGAATCGAGATACATATGCGTCGCGATCCGGCGCAGTGGGGTCCAAGGTCAGCCACGGCTGCTTCAGCGCCGCGAGCTGGTCCAGGAGTTGGGCCTCCTCCGCGCCGTGCGTCCCGGCGCGCTTGCCGGTGGACTGCACGAGGAGAGTCGCGGCGGGCGGGCATGATCCTGATGCCCAAGAACGGCACGCATCCACCAGCAGTGCCAGCCCCTTGTTGAGTCGCGCCGCGCCGGCCATGAGGAGGTGTCGAGGCGCCGCAGGGTGATCCAAGACGACGCCCTCCGCGACCGCCGGATATGGCACTTCCTCCACACGGCGCCAGCCTGTGGCTCGCAGGAACTCCGCGATTCCGGGTGTCGGTGCGATCGCCAGCGCCTCGGCTCGCACGGATGGCGACGCCACGACGGCCAGTCGCTTCATCCAGCCACGCTCGCACCAGTGAACGTAGAGCCGCGCGTGGGACAACCCCGGGGCACGCCGTGCGCGCTGCAGCATCCACGCATGCTTGGCCTTGGCGGTGAGGATGAGGAACGGCGTGGAAGCGTCGCGCGCACTCTCGCGCACCACTGACCACTCAGACCGCCCCGCCATCGAGCGCCTGGTGACATGGCTCATCGACAGCTCCGGCAGTTGCTCGATGCCGGCCCCGCCATCCACCTCAATCCTTCCCTCACCGGGCGTCACGCGCGAGGCGAGTGCGCGCACGAATTCCCCGTAGTGCCCCGCGTGCCCCGTGAGGTTGGGCTCGATGATGCGGAGCATGGGGACGGGGGGCATTGGCTGGTGGTGCGTTCTTGCGCGTTCTTGCGCGGTCTTGCGCGGTCTTGTGCGGTCTTGCGCGGCGACGGTCGCCGCGACTGCGGCTCTTGGCTAGCGTGGCTCCAGCACGGCGTACATGTTGTCGCTGGTGGGGAGGCGGTCTGAGAGTCTCTGCCGGGCGACGCAGTAGCCGGCCTCGCTTGCCAGCCGCGCCAGTGTCGAGGGCGTGAAGTAGTTCACATGGTCCGGGTAGCGAAAGCCGCACCACTTGCCGCCGCGAATGCGGCGATTGAGGCAGTCAAAGTTGGGAACCTTCAGGATCACCGCGCCGTCGGGGCGCAGCGCCAGCCGCAGCGCACGGAGGAGTTCCAGGAACGACGACATGAGCACCAGGTGGATCGACCCTGCAGGCAGCCCCGAAACACCGCTGATCGCGCTGTCGCAGATCACGCGACCGCCCAGCGCGCGCATTCTCTGGTCGCCGTCGCGTGCCAGTTGGCGCGAGACTTCAATGCCGATGGGGACGCAGGACCGGCCCGCGTCCCCACATCGTGCGTGCGTGCTGGCCAGCAGCTTGCATTCCGCGCAGCCGAGATCGACCACCTGCAGCGCCTCGGTGGCGGGCCAGCGGCGACGACTCGCCGCCGACAGCGCCAAGTCCGCCATCTTGTTCCTGGATCTGAAAATCGACAGCCGCACTCGCTTGTAGGCACTCGAGAGGCGGGCCAACACTGGCTCGTCACGAATCCGGCGCCGGCGCTCGGCGACGCTGGTCTGCTCCCACGCGAACTGCTCTTCCAGTTGCTCGTACGCCGGCGGATCGGGCAGGAACACCAGCCCAGTCTCGGTGCACCGCACCAGCGACCACTCCCCTCGCGAATAGGGAGTGGGAGCCGTTTGCGTGTGACGGCCGAGAATGGGGCAGTGGTGCTCCAAGGCGGGTGATGATAAGTGGGGCTTATGAACCTACGATGGCGCGATGAGCACGCGAGCCGTCTCGTTCCTGCTGGCATCAAGCCTCCTTGGCGTGCCCATGGCCGCGGAAGCCGTCGCGTCAGTCGATGCTTCGGTGGTGGCCCCCGTGGTCGCTTCCCCTGTCGCCTGCCTCGCCCCTACCGACGACTTCCCCGCCACCGCGAAGCGGCTTCGCTACCGCTGGGGTGACGCGATGGAGAGGGCGTACCTGGACGAGGCTCGCGCCCGGACGCTGGAAGAACTCAAGCGCCTCAAGATCTCGTTGCCGCGAGACTTCCTCTCTTGGATCGACGGCGACGACACGGTCCGCACGACGGTCTACGGATGCCGCAACAATCCGGTCCCCGTGATCCTGGCGTTGCGATCCTTGGAGATCGACCTGGGCGAGTCGGTGGTCCGAAAGGACTACACGCAGCTGGCCCTGGCGTTTGCCATCCAGGATTCCTGCGCGCCGCGCTCCCGCAATGCGATGGGATGGAACGATGGTGATCCGCAGGCGAAGGGCGACGAGGCGTCCGCGCTTCCCGATGTATCGCCGAGGCCACCGCTCACGCTCACGATTCCTGGCGACCCACGCACGCCCATCGACACGAAGGACCCGGCCCGCCCGCGCACGCTCAACGATCACATCATCAACTTCTTCGAAGATCACGCGCCGGTGCAGGCCGAGGTGATGACCAAGGAGTTGCCGCCGCTGGAGTACGACGACAAGGGGATCGCCAAGCCGCGAGGCAAGGCGACGGCTGTCAAGAAGACCGTGGAGCGCCCGCTCGTCGCTGCCGATGTGATTGCGTCCTCCGCGCTTCAGGTCGAGTTCAACCAGTACATGCGCTCCAGCGGGCACCCAGAAGTGCAGCTCAACTGCGGCGACAAGGTGGTGAGCTGGTTCTCCAACGAGGGGGTGAGTGACAAGGCGATGCAGGAAGGCATCACCAAGGCCTACAACCTCTTCCACGACGCGTATCGCGCCACGGGTCGCATGCCCGCGGAGCGCGACGGCGCACCATCGGCGTCGGAATCGATGGCGTGGTTCATCCGCAACGACAAGCAGCCACGAACTCCCGCGGAGCGCGCCGTGCGGGGCGAGGATCGATTCCCGCTCAACGCCCCGTGGCCTGTCCTCATGATGCTGGCGGCAGACGACCAGCCGCTGCGTGAGCGCGAAGAGATCTGGCTCACCTTCACCAATGACGCCGAGATGCGCACCTACGGCGAGTACACCGGCGGCATCGCCCAGCAGAGCACGATGCAAGCGGCGCGGCGCCTCAGCCCCTTCTCCTTCAGCAACGGTTCGATCCAGATGATGTGGAAGGATGGCGGCGTGTGCGGCACGATGGGAAACATCGGCGCTCGCACCTATCGCACCTGTGGCGTCCCAAGTTCCACGGCGGGGCAGCCGGGTCACTGTGCGCTGGTGCGAATGGCGGTGGACGCCAAGACGGGCGACTTCCAGTGCGTGGGGGGCCAGTACGCCACTGGCGGCGACGAGGTCACGCATGTCCACGCGGGCTGGAACTACGACGATCGTGGCGAGCGGCGCCACATGGTCTTCCACCAAAGCGTGGCCTGGGGGGTGAACCAGGATCTTGAGTCCTACCTAGACGCGATGGTCTTGGCTCGAGCCATCAGCGTGCTGTCGCCGGCGGAGCAAGCTGGGGAGGCCAAGTCGTTTGCCGCCGCGGCGATCGCCGAGAATCCGTTTGCCGTGCCCGCTTTTGAGACCGCGGTACGAGCGTCGTCAGATCCCAAGGAGCTCATCGCCATCGTGGATGACTTCAGCGCTTCGTTCCCCAAGGCCGTTGGCGCCGAGCGCGCCACCACGGAGTTTGCGCTCTACGGCAGCACCATGCGAGACTTGGTCCACGCACGCATTGCAGCACTTCCCTTGCCCACGGGGCCGGCCGGTGCCGACACGGCCAGCGAGCTGCTCGATGAACTGGAGCGGCAGGGCTGCACCAACGCCAACTTGCTCGCCGCATGCTGGCGCGCGATCGACGGCGAGGGTGGTTTTTCGGCGGGCTGCTGCGCCAAGGCGAAGGCCTACCTAGAGAGCCCGGACCGCACCAAGAGCAAGGCCGCCTCGACCGCGTTTGTCAAGCAAGTGAACACCTGGGCCAAGGGACTCAAGGGCAAGGCGGCCAAACGCAAGTGGGCCGAAGAGATGCTGGCCGTCTTCAAGGGGAACGAATCGCTCACCATCAAGAAGAAGACCGCTGTGGATCCGGTCGTGGCGGTGCTGTGCAAGATGGCCGGGGTCGACCTGCCAAAGGCTGGCTGAGGCACTGCGACGCTTACTGCCCCGCCAGCACCCGCACCCTCGACAACACCACGCTGGTGACGCTCACGCTCACGCGGCAACTCCTGGAATTTGATTCGCTGGGCAACCAGATGTCCGCGCGAACGCTGACGGGGCACATCGCCCGAGTCCCGCGCTACCGGCTGGTCAATGGGGAGTGGGTGGGGAGGTAGGGCTGGGAGAGTCGCAGAACCTCAAGCGACCATCCCGTAGATTCCACCCCCCCGCCCACAAGTGATGGGTGGACTCCCCCAACACCGCCATGACACGCGCTACATCGAATCGATCGACTCCCATTCGCTCCAACGGACTCCCCATGCTGGAGTTCGTCGCGCGCAACTACCGAAACTTCAACGCGCGGGCGACCCGCGATGCGCTGTTCTCGTATTGGGACCACATCGAGTCGGGCGGCAAGATGTACTGGGCCGTGGCCGGTGCGATGAGCTCAGCACAACTGGGCATCACCCTGGCGCCAGCGATTCGCGCGGGGTTGATCCACGGACTCTCGGTGACTGGCGCGAACCTGGAAGAGTCGCTCTTTCGCCTCGTGGCGCATGACGCCTACAAGGACTTCCCCGACTATCGCTACTTCACCAAGGGCGACGACACGAGGATCCTCAAGGATCGCATGCGTCGAGTCACCGACACCAGCATTCCGGAGGACGAAGCGTTTCGTGCAGTGGAGACGTACTTGGTCCCGATGTGGAAGCGCGCGTCGGAGTGCGGCGACCGCCGATTCTGGCATGAGTACTTTTATGAGCTGGTGCAGGCGCTCCCCAAGCGCACGCTTGAAGGGAATCCAGCCGAGTGCTGGCTGCTGGCCGCGGCCGAGGCCAATCTCCCCATCGTGGTGCCGGGCCATGAAGACTCCACCTTTGGCAACATCTTTGCGTCGCATGTGAAGTTTGGCGACTGCGGCGCATCCATCGTCAAGAGCGGCATCGAGTACATGGTGAAGCTCTACGACGACTACCGTGCGCTCTCGACCGGCAAGGGCATCGGCTTCTTCCAGATTGGCGGCGGCATCGCTGGGGATTTCCCGATCTGCGTGGTGCCCAGCATCAAGTACGACCTGGAGCAGAGGGTCAAGCCTTGGGCCTACTTCTGCCAGATCTCGGATTCCACCACCAGCTACGGTTCGTACTCAGGAGCCACGCCCAACGAAAAGATCACCTGGGACAAGCTCACCGAGAAGACGCCGATGTTCGTGATTGAGTCCGACGCGACGATCGTGGCACCAATGATCCTCACGGCACTGCTTGAGGCGAAGGCCAACCCGAAGGCAGCCACCGCGATCATCGCGAAGAGCCGTGCGGAGAGCAAGCGATCGATGGCCACTGTCCGGGGGCGGTAGTGTTGGGCGTGCGCGGCACAGCGGTGCGGTGCGTGTGCGCCCGCGATCGCTAGCGACTGGTTGCCGGTCGGATCACGAATGGCAGCCCCATCGCACGGCGTAGGTCCGTGAGTTGCCCCGCGTGCAGGCCGTTGTGGAAGGCGAGTCGGGCGACGAGGGCATCGACCCGCTGCATGCCGTCGTGCCACGGCACTTCCTCGCTGAATCGAGTGTCCGGTTGCGTGCGGAGCATGGCGGCCATGCGGTCGCATGCGGTCGAGAAAATGTCCTGGGCTCGGGCGAGTGTCGGAAAGTGCGCCGGGTCGGCGCTGGGGGTGCTGTCCTTGCTCACGGACTCGGTGTCAAATCGGTCGGCATCGCCCTGTCGGCCGTCACCCTCGACAAAATCAGAGTCCGGCAGCGGTCCCGCGTCGAAGCGCATGGAGAACCGCTGCATGGTGAGCGCCAGGTGCCCCAGGATCCAGACGGGGTGATTGGGGAGATCCGCGCGCTGAAGTGTGCGATTGGACTCGTTGAACCCCGCGAGGTACCGCAGGGTCAGTGGCTTGGTCGAGAGGATCATCACGGCAAGTATCTCGCCGTGCGTGTTCGGTGCGGTGGTCATGCGGAGAGCGTAGGTCCGCTCGCGGTTTTCGGTGCACACCCACCGTTCAGCGGGAGACGTCCACCGATAACCGAGTGGGACGCTGGACCTCCGACGCCCCGATCTGCACAGCCAATCGTGCGAGCGCATGATCGAGCGCCGCCGAGGCCGCGCGCGGCGGCGTGGCGCAGCGGCTGGACCGACTCGGGGGTTTCGGCTCCCACCAGCAGCCACGGACGGTCAGCGTGCCAGACTCGCGATCGTGCTTGAGGTCGACGCGCCCGACGAGGCGCTCGCCTTGAAGCATCGGCAACACGTAGTACCCGTACTGGCGCTTGGCAGCGGGAACGAAAGCCTCAAATCGATAGTCAAAGCCGAACAGGCGCTCCACGCGCGCGCGTTCTCGTATGACGGGATCGAAGGGCGCCAAGAGTCGAATCTCCTCGGGGACGATCTCGCCGGCAAGCGTGCGCCAATTCGGGAGCGCAACCGCGGCAACAGACCTGTCCGATGGACGCGCCGGCGTGACGGTGACCTGCACAAGCGTGCCGGCGCGTGTCTCTCGCTCGACCCAGGCGCGTGCGTCGGCGATCGGGATCGCATTGAAAAAGTGCGCGATCTCTGTCGCGGTCGCGATGCCAATCCGAGAGATCGCCTCGCGGCACGCCCACTCGACCAGTTCCCCATGCGACGGGCGAGGTGCCGCGTGGTGGACTGGGTGGACCCGCTCGGCGAGGTCGTACACCTTTTCAAACCGCTCGCGGCGCGTAATCGCCAGATCGCCACGGCGCCAGAGGTGCTCCAGCGCAGCCTTCTCGGGATGCCACTCCCACCAGCCACCCTTTTCACGCGGCTGCGCAGGCTCAAAGTCGCGCGCGCGGAGCGGACCCTCGCGGGCGACCCTCGCGAGCACGCGACGAAGCGTCAGCTCAGGCTTGCCGGCGAATCGACCCTGCCACCACGCATTCCGCTTCACGCGATCATCGAAGCGGGCGAATCGATGCTTCCAATGCGAGTACCAGCGCGTCGGAATGGCGCAGGCGTCGTGCGTCCAGTGCTCGAACAGCGTGCGCGACTTCTCCAGTCCATGAGCGAGGTGCCGATGCTGGTAGCCGTCCAGGCGCGCGCCGAGGATCAAGTGGTGCGCCCGCTCCAGCACATTGATCGAATCGATCTGCACATAGCCGAGGCGGTTAACCAGGCCAGCGACGGCGCGCGCGGAACTTGGTTGGGGCGCCTCTGCCAGCCCCTGCAACCGGAGCAGCACGCGGCGAGCCTGCGGCGCGGTGACAACCTCGGTTGCTCCTGCGGTGGGTGTGCGCTTGGCCAATGGGTCGGAAGCCTAGGGGCACACGCAACCCACGCTCAAACATGTTGCAACAAGGAGGCGCAGGTCTCGTTCTGATGTTTGCAGTAGCGCAGAATTCTGGGACAAAGATGACCACAATCGAGTTATTGGACTCATCCGCCATCGGCAGGTTGGGGGAGCCAGTCGGCAAATCTCGCATCGGCCATCAAGGATGCACCGACGATGATGCGACGGACATCGAACGCATGACGGAGGCTTCCGCCTTCGGATTCCAGAGCTTCATGCCATTTGGAAGCGAGTCACCGCAGCCCGACGGATGGTCCCACCGCGCGCAGCGATTCAGCGCTGGGAGTGAGGTCAGCCAAGAGGCCATCCGCGAGGTCGTAAATCCAGCCATGCACGCGGGTTTCTGCGGCGGCGTCGCTGGCCAGCACAGGTGACTCTCGCACATGTACGACCTGGACGGCGACATTGAGCTCGCACAGCCGGCGTTCGCGGGCCTGAGGGGACGGCTGCGATTCAAGATCATCGCGATAGAACTTCGCGATGTCCCGAACATGCCGCACCCAGTGGTCGACGATCCGGCCATGCGACGGCGCGAGCGCTGCCTTCACTCCGCCGCACCCGTAGTGGCCGCACACGATGATGTCACGAACGCCCAAGATGTTGACGGCGAAGTCCAGGACGCTCATGCAGTTGAGGTCGCTATGCACCACCAGATTGGCGACATTTCGATGCACGAACACTTCGCCGGGAGGGAGACCGACGATCTGGTTGGCGGGGACGCGACTGTCCGAGCACCCGATCCACAGGTACTTGGGACGCTGCTGATCAACCAGCCTCGAGAAGAAGCCGGGCTGCTCACGCTCCATGCGCGCAGCCCAGGCCCGGTTGTGGTCAAGGAGGTGCGTGAGGTCCGTCATCGGGCGGATGCTAGGAACAAGTTCCGCTCGTAGTTACCGGTGGGATACCACCGTTGGAAGGCGGGGTTCCCACCGATACCTAAGGTCGGACCTTTGCGTCAGCCTCCTGCGCGCTGCTCAGCGATCGTCTGAATGTGATGCTCGATCTGCCACAGGCTCGTAGCCATGCACGTCAGCAGTCCGGTGATGACGATCACAAGGATTATTCGACAAAGTCGGCAGCATGCGCCGCTAGCACCGCAGGATTCGGATTCACTCATGGGTGTCATTCCTTCTTTTGGATCGGACCTCAGCCCGATCGTGCCACTCTCTGCCGCCACATCGATGGTCAGCCGTCGGTCAGCCTAGCACCAGACGCCTCGTTGCGCCATGCCGGAATGCTCGCCAAGCCGCGGACGCCAGCATGACTCCATGCATGGGTGATATCACGATGAACGGGATCGTCGATGCCGCCGACCTCACTGGCTTGCTCTCATTGGGGGGCGGCCCAAGTGTGGCAGACCTCAACGATGAAGTTGGTAGTGATATGCATGGCGTGATCCTCGGGTGGCTCCGATCACTCAGAACAGCACTTCGATCCGCAGCGTGCCGATCAGCGCATCCTCGGTCGTCGCAGGGCTCCCGCCACCCGGATTGAAGATGTACTGGATGTCCGGTTGCAGCGCGACGCCGTGGCCGAGGTCGATTCGATAGAACGCCTCAAGCAATGTCTCCTGCCCGCCGGAATCGCCGCTCGGCGCGACGTACACGTTGGGATTGTCGCTCATCGAGAGCGACGACACCATGAAGCCCGCGCTGTCTGAGTCGCGCCCCGGCAACGGCGCGTGGCACACCGTTCCCACGCTCACGCTGAATGCCGCCGGCGACTGGTTGGGGTTGGAGAACCCAAGCTGGCACCACATGTCAAAGCGAGTGCCCTGCTCTTCCGGTGAGTGCAGGTCCTGCGTGATCGTGAGGTAGCCGCCCGCGGCGTTGTGGACGATGCTGCTTCCTGCGCTTGTGGCCGTCAGGGTCTCCCCCGACTGCAGCCATCCACCTCCCTTGAGGCTCCCGCTCCAGCCGTTGAGTCGATAGGTCGGGCCACCCTCCGCGATGCAGTACGGACCCCAATCCCCATCGAAGAGTGACCCAAGGCCACGGTTTCCCGTGCGCGGACCGTTCGAGCCTGTCGCGGGATTGAACGCCATGTTCGTGCCGTCAAAGATGCCGACTTGAGCGGACCAGCCGCCCTCCACCGAAGCCGCGAAGTCCTCCACCGATTGCCACGACACCATGACCCCCATCGCCGGATTGGGGTACGTGGGCATGTAGCCAAACATCGTTGGGGGCATCGCATCGGCAAGCGTGAGGAACGGGCCGGCAACCGGTACCGTCGCGAAGAATCGATTCGCGTCGATCTTGCCCGCTCGCGCCGTCCATCCCGAGCCAAGCGCCTGCTCCCACCACAACTCGGAGAGCTGGAACAGTTCCTCGCCGAGCACCGGATTGATGACATCCCACACGCCGTAGTCGCCCACGCCTGAGGGGTCGTCGCCAAACCAGTTGTAGTACTGAAGATCAGCAAAGACAATGCCACCTTGCAGCAGATCCAGCGCCCCCAGGTCCGCCGTGACGGTGAGGTCCAGCAAGTACGCGCCGGAGTTGGGGCTGGAGACGCCGCCCGATGACGCGCTCAGGTCAAGCGTGGCGAGCAGGTCCACGTCGATCGCACCAACTTCATGCGTGTCGAAGAAGGTGGTCTCCACCTCTCCGTCCGCAGTCTCCACTCCGGGGCGCACCGAAGGCTGGGCCGGATTCGTGCTGTCCGATGGCGGCGCCGGCTCCGCCTGAGCGAGCAGAATCAGGCACAACGCTGCGGCTGGATCGATCATGCCGTCAATCTAGTTAGCGCTTGATAGGAACACCGCCGCGACGGCCTCGTCGATGGCCTTGCGCAACGCTTCGGCACCACCGAAGCCCACCTCGGTCTTGGCGATCTTCCCGTCCTTGCCGATCACGACCAGCGTGGGAATGCTCGTGATGCCATACTGCTTGGCCAAATCATCGCCGGAGAGGAGCGTGGGATAAGTGAACCCCTTTGACTCGATGTACTTCTTGGCGGCGTCCTCCTTCTTCTCCCAGACATTGATGCCGTACACGACGACGCCCTTGTCCTTGTAGTCATCGGCGATCTTCTGCATTTCGGGCATCGCTGCCTTGCAGGGGCCGCACCAGGTGGCCCAGAAGTCGAGGAGGACGACCTTGCCCTTGAGTGACGCGAGAGATACTTCCTCGCCGGCGATCGTCTTGAGGGTGAACTCAGGCGCAGCGTCGCCAACCTTGAACTTCAGCTCGGGTTGGCTCATCTCGGCGCCGGCCTCAGGTTCTGCTGCCTTCGTGAATCCCTCGGGAGCAGTCGTGCTGAACATCGACGACTCAAGCGCTGGGTTGGCCTTCACGCCGGTAAAGGTGCTGACCATCGCCATGCCGCCGGTCGGGTCGCCGGAGACGGTCGTCACCAGCTCTACGCGCCGGGGCAGCGAGTCGCCGGTCCCAAATGCAATCGTCTCCGTGATGGTCAACTTCTCGGCTTCGTCTTCCTCGCCATAGCTGACGGCGCGCTCGATCTTCACCACCTGGCACTCCACTCCATCAAGGGTCTCCGTACCGACGTTGGACGCCGAAGTGAGCGTCGGTGCGCCCTCTTGTGCGGGATCCATCATCCGGGTTTCAAAGATCCACTGCGGAATGCTGCTCATGTGCTGGCCCAGGACGAAGACCCACATGTCCCCGCTCGAGGTCTTGTACTCCTTCGCCGCGGTCTCGACCAGGATGGCTTCCTTGCCATCGAAGGCGCACCGCCAGGCCGGGTCTGCCCCGGTCGGTGCCAGGAAGAGCCGACCGATGGGGATCTGACCGCCATCCGTGAACTCGCAGGCAAAGACGGTAGGCGCGCCGAAATCGGCAGGGACCATTCCCGCTTCGATCCCCTTCACGGTCATGGCGGTGGTCATCTCGACGGACTTGAGAGCGCGAACGGCAGCGATCCCCGTCTCGTAGGTCGCCTTCGCGGCCTCGTCGATCTGCTGCGCCCAAGTCGCTGACGCGACCAAAAGTGCGGTTGTCGTGGCAAGTGCTGAAATGATGGCTGTGTTGCGCATTAGGAGGAGATTCTACACGCGGGTCCGGTGGCCCCAAACATGAACACGTGGGCTGCACGCGTGGGGTGCAGCCCGATCAGCGACCCGCCGCGGCGGTCTCCGTCAGCCGAGAAAGCGGAACTCAATCGGCGCGTCCACCTCCGCTGCAAGACTCTTGTGCACAGGGCAGCTCCGCGCGGAGTTTTCAAGCAGTTCTCGGTTGGGATGGTCCGGCGGGAGAGGGATGGTCAGCACCGTGCGGAGCGAGACAATCCTTCGAGTGCCCGAGGTCGCCATCTCCTTGTTCGTCACAGCCGTTGCGCCCTCGAGTGCGATGCCGTGGCGCGACGCGGCGATGCCCATGATCGTGAGCATGCACGAGCCCAGCGCCGCGGCCACCAAATCAGTAGGCGAAAACGCTTCGCCTTTGCCGTGGTTGTCCACGGGCGCATCCGTGATGATCGATTGCCCGCTTGGACCGTGCGTGGCACGGCATCGGAGCGATCCTTCGTAGACGGTGGTGACTTCGACCATGTGGTCAGCGTACGGTGGGATCGGGTGAAGGCACAGGCGCGGATGAACGCGCAGGTGCGGATGCGGGTGAGTGCGCCGCAACTGGAACGATTGGCAGCCCCGTCGCCTTGTCGATCGACCACTGGCCCCCGAGCTCCTCCATGCGAGTTCGCAGGAGCGCCAGCATCTCGTTCGCGCGCGCCGGTTCCTGTTGGCCAAGGTCGGTGGTCTCGCTCAGGTCCAGCCGCAGGTTGTACAGCTCCACGCGAGGTCCATCGTGGTACCAGATCAGCTTCCAGTCCCCATCGCGGATGGAGGTGAATGGCTCGATGTCCCGCTCCTTGGATCCCCACTGGTGCGGTTGGTGGATGATGATTGCTGCGGGGCGGGTGAGCCTGGTTGACGCACCCGTCAAGAGCGGCAATACATTGACACCGTCGCATGGCACCTCAACCGGCGCGGGCACTCCCGCCATCGCGAGGATCGTGGGGTAGAGGTCCGTGCCAGTGATCGTGGCCTCAAGTGGCTGCGTGGCAGGAGCGATGCCCGGCCCCACCGCGATGAACGGCACGCGAGTACCGCCCTCGCTGGCCGACCCCTTGCCGTTGCGCAGCGGTGCATTGTGCGTGTGGGCACGCTGGCCATCCGGCGCGCGACCCCTGGCGTGCGCGCTCAGCCCACCGTTGTCGGAGGTGAAGATGATGTAGGTGTTGTCCAGTACGCCCAGGTCTTCGCAGCATCGGACAATCGTGCCCAACGCCTCATCCACTGCGGCGACCATTGAGATGTACTTGCGCTCGGGCGGGTCCAAGTCCTTGCCCTCTGAGAGAGCCGCAAATCGCTCGTCCATCATGATGGGTGCATGCACGCCGTAGGGGCAGAAGTTGAGCGCGAAGGGCTGCCCCACCGCGACCGCGTCGTTGATGGCCGCACACGCCTCGCGTGCGAGCGCATCGTCAAGCCAGACATCCTGGCCGTGGTACGCCTCAAGACCCGGCACATCCCAGACACTGGTGCCGATGCGCGCGGCATCGAGCGGCTCATTGTTCTGCGCGGCGTGCTTGCCTGACTCGCTGAAGCCGTGGGTGCCCAGGTACGACGAAGGCGCTCCCGCGGCATGGCCCGCAATGTTGATATCGAATCCCATGTTGAGCGGGTCGGCTCCCGGCGTCTTCCGTGCGCCGAAGTGAGCCTTGCCGGCGTGGATGGTTCGATACCCGGCGGCGTGCAGGAGCGCGGGCCACATCGTGGCTGACGGCTGCGCACCCCACCCATTCCAGGCCGGCGCCGAGACTCGGTCATGCTTGCCCGTCGGCGGGTTGTCCTTCTCCAAGGTCCAAAAGGTGATGTGGGTCCTCGCTGGGCACTGCCCCGTGAGAATCGCCGTGCGGCTGGGCGTGCACACCGGCCCGGCGCTGTGCGCGTCGCTCGCCTTTACGCCCCGCGCGGCAAGCGCCTCGACGTTGGGCGTGGTGAATCGTTGGTTGACGGGCGTGCGGGTGTCCACGGAGAGCATCGGCTCGCTCACATCTTGCTGGCCCATGTCGTCCACCAGGAAGAGGATGATGTTGGGACGGGCACTCTGGCCGACGACCGGGCGTGCTGGCGGATGTGCGCACGACGCCAACCCCATCAGCGCCACCGCAGCGATCCAGCGTGCGACCTGCATGCCGCGAGTCTAAGCCTCGCTCCTACACTTGCCGCGTGCCTGTCGTCGCGCTCGCTCTCGTGCTGGTCGTCGCCCAAGCGGCGGATCCGCCACCTGGCATGGTCCACATCCCAGGCGGCGAGTTTCTCATGGGGAGCACGGACCCGCTCGCTCGCGAAGATGAGCAGCCCGTGCACCGCGTGCGAGTCAATGGATTCTGGATGGATGCGACTGAGGTGACCAACGCGCAGTTCCGTGCCTTTGTCGCGTCGACTGGCCACAAGACTGTCGCGGAGCGCCCGGTGAACTGGGCTGAACTCAGTACGCAGTGCCCGCCGGGGACGCCAAAGCCTCCTGACGAGATGCTGGTTCCTGGCTCGCTGGTCTTCACGCCAACGGGAGGACCCGTGAACCTCCGCGACTACTCGCAGTGGTGGCGATGGACGCCAGGCGCGTGCTGGGATCATCCGCAGGGACCGGAGTCATCGATCGAGGGGAAGGGCCAATTCCCTGTCGCGCACATTGCCTACGAGGACGCGGCGGCGTACGCGGCGTGGGCTGGCAAGCGCCTGCCGACCGAGGCCGAATGGGAGTTTGCAGCGCGCGGCGGACTCGCCGGTGCCTGCACTGTGTGGGGCAACGAGCCGGTGGACGCCACTCGTGCCAACACTTGGCAAGGCGATTTCCCCTTCCGGAACACCGAGGAGGATCGATTCTCTCGCGCGGCACCAGTCATGTCGTACCCCCCCAATGGCTACAGCCTCTACGACATGGCCGGCAATGTCTGGGAGTGGACCAGCGACCTCTATCGACCCGACACCTATGCGGAGCGTGCGCGCGGGCTTGGTCCAGACGGCGTGGCATTGAATCCGCGCGGACCGTCGACCGCGCACGACCCAAACACGCCGCTCGCCACGGATGTGCGGACGCATCGCGGCGGGTCGTTCCTGTGCAACGACTCGTACTGTGCCAGCTACCGGCCGAGCGCGCGGATGGCGGTGCCCACCGACACCGCGCTTGAACACCTCGGCTTCCGGTGCGTGAAGGATGATGCCCCCGCCCCTGCAGCAAGCACGCCATGAGGCGACCCCAACGCCGCGACCGAACGCCGCCAGGACCGATAACACGCCGGCAGGTAATTCCACCGGTATCCAGTTGCAATCGCGCTGCAGCGCATTACCTTTACGCCACGCCCCCCTCGTTCTGGGTCGTCTCGGTGAGTTGTTGGCCTCTGACGTAAGGAAGTTATGGTGAGTGTGTTGTCACGACATTCGTGTGTCGCTGGAGCTATCACGCTCTCGCTGTGGGCGCAGCCATGCCTCGCGCAGAGCGACGACTGCAACGGAGATGGCATCTCCGACTCCACCCAGTTTGGCCAGAACTACGCCGTGTGGGCGCCGTCCACGGGTGATGGAAGCGGGCTGCTCACCGCCCCCGACAATTGGTGTCCCGCTGTGTTCAACAATTCGACTCGGCTGATTTTTGATCACGACCCCCAACAGGGCGTTGGCATCGTCGACTACAGCTCGTTCTGGGGCGCGGACTCCATCTGGTTCTATGGCGGCAACTGGAAACTGCAGGCGCCTAGCTCCGTCTACTTCGATCTCTACGCCAATATCGATCCCACCGAGGGGTTGCGCATTGTCGACTCGTTGACATGGGACTGCTGGGGCAACATCGGAGGACCCGCATTCATCGGTCGATCAGGCCTCCCGGGCACGCTGCTGTTGGTTGGTGGCTCCTTCTACTGCTATTTTGCTATCAACATCGGGACGGAGGCGGTCGCCACGGCCACGATCTCCGGTGGCACGATGAGCGGCCAGGTCATCCGGATTGGCGCGCCCGATACCAGTACCTCCACTCACGGGTCGATGAGGGTGCACACGGGAGGGGTGCTGATCCCCTTCGATCGCGTGGACCTCGCTGACTTCATGCTCGTCAATGGCCTGGTGAGCGGCACCGTCCGGGGTGCGGCGCTCTCGCCACAGGGCGGTGCGACTCTCACCGGAAGCGGAAAGGTCGAGCGGCTGGAGACGAACCTCATGCGCGTGGTGCCAAGCCCGGGACTTGGTGCCGATGGAAAGTTCGACTCGACGCTCACGGTCGGCGATGCGTTCGTGATGACTGACCTGATGAGCGGACAGTCGGGCACGCTTGAGATTCGGCCTTTCTCGGGGAGTGATGGCACAATGCAGGTCCCCCGCATCGAGGCCACGTCTGCCACGCTGGGTGGTCTGTTGCGAGTGGTCTTTGGCGCGGGTGAGTCGAACGCTGTGTCAGACGCCCCCATCGTGAAAGCGAGCCAGTCGCTCGTCGGAAGTTTTTCCTGCGTGCAACCGGTCGGACTCCCAGACGGCCGCACGATCCGGCTAACCCCTTCTGTTGATGGTGCGGGCATCCTGATGTCGGTCATCAACACGATGCCGCCGCCTGCCGTGGGGATCGGGCAGCCCGTGTCGCTGCAGCGCGTGGCGACCGATGGGGGGGCCGCTGACTTGGATGGAGACGGCGACCTGGATGTCTTCGTCGCGCTCGAGCAGGACTCCCAGGGGATGTCAGGAATCCGGCTCCTCAAGACCGATACAAGCGGGCAGAGTGTCGTCGGAACGGTTTCGTTCCCCGGGCAGATCCGCATGGTGACTCCGTTCAAGTTTGTTGGCGACACGCTCCCCAGTCTCGCGGCGACTCTTGGGGACGCAGATCAGATTGCCCTCCTGCGCAATCTGGGCGATTGGTCGTTTGCGGTCACGATGGTCTCGTTGCTCCCGGGCGACAACCCAAGCGGCATTGCTTCGGGCGCATTCGTGGAGGCCGCCACTGGCCTGCAGTCCGAACTGGCCGTCGGTTGTCCCGGCTCGGCACGCGTTTACATTTTGGGGGCTGGAACACAGGGTGCATACACCGTCCTTCGGACGTTCGAGGGTCTCGGTGGCGACATCGTGCGCGCGGCGGAACTTGACGGCACGGGCATGCAGGACTTGGTGGTGACGGATCGTCTCGGCAACAAGGTGTGCGCCGTCAGTGGCCTGGCCGACCTGCAACAGGGTCCCACCGTGCAGTTGATGCCACTGCCATCCGCCCCGGTGGCTCTGTCGATCGCCAACTTTGGCGATTCCAGCACTGCGCGGAGCTCGGCCGTAGTCGCCCTTGAGGGCACAAACTCAACCCCAGATGACAGCGATCCGCTCCTGAATATCGCGATCTTGAGGCCAGGCATTGATGCTTTCCGCGTGCCGGCGTTGCTAGCCGCCGGCAGTGACGCCCAATCGGTGTCGGCTGGTGACATCGATGGTGATGGCCTGATCGACCTCGCCGTCGCCGCCACCTTTGACGGCACCGAGGAAGTTCGATTCTTGATGAACACGTCCAACCGCGACGATCCAGCGGGGCCCTTGGTCTTTAGTTGCGATATAGTCTCAGGCGAAGCCATGACCGGGGTCACCAGGCCGCGATCGGTCTGGATGGCCGATGTGTTCAACGATGGCACCTCGGAAGTCATCACGCTCAGCGCCGGGAATCCACAGGGATCATCGCTCGGTCCCGTCTGGGAAGAAGGCATGGGCTCGATGGGTGGCGGCGGCAGTTGCACCGCCGGCGACTTTGACTGCGACGGGGATGTGGATGGTGGCGACCTCGCCACACTCCTCGGGTCGTGGGGCGCGTGCAGCGGATGTGTTGCCGATATCGATGAAAACGGTGCCGTCGACGGCGGAGACCTGGCGACCGTTCTCGGCAACTGGGGTTGACCGCGATGCGTCAGGGGCAGCTGCCCCACGCGCCTCGCCGCGTCCGGGTACTCTGGCTCCCCCCAATGAACGAGACCGCGTCCGGACTGCTTTCACGCATCGAGTCAAAATCGGCCATCATCGGCATCGTCGGGCTCGGCTACGTCGGCTTGCCGCTGACGCGAGCGATCCTGGATGCCGGGTTCAAGGCCATCGGCTACGACATCGACCAGTCCAAGATCGACGCGATTCGTGCGGGCAAGCCCTACATTCACCACCTCGGGCAGGAGTTCTTCGACCGACTGAAGTCAGAAGGCTCCTTTGAGGGAACCACCGATCCCGCGGCGCTTGCCCGGGCCGACGCGATCCTCTTGTGCGTTCCCACGCCGCTTGGCACGCACAAGGAGCCCGACCTCTCGTATGTGCTGGGCTCCACCCGGCTCGTGGCGAAGACATTGCGCAAGGGACAGCTCATCGTCTTGGAGAGCACGACCTATCCCGGCACCACCCGCGACGAGATGGGGCCGATCCTGGACGCGACGGGGCTCAAGCGAAACAAGGACTACTTCCTGGCCTACAGCCCGGAGCGAGAGGATCCCGGGAGTGCGGGCCGCAGCGCCGCGGTGATCCCCAAGTTGGTCGGCGGCACCGATGAAGTGAGTGGGCGGATCGCGCATGCGCTCTACTCGCGGATCGTCGCGTCGGCACACCTTGTCTCCACGGCGGAAGTCGCCGAGTCCGCCAAGCTCCTCGAGAACATCTTTCGCTGCGTGAACATCGCGATGGTGAATGAACTCAAGATGGTCTTTGACCGGATGGACATCGATATCTGGGAGGTCATCGCCGCCGCCAGCACCAAGCCATTCGGGTTCATGCCGTTTTACCCAGGTCCGGGCCTCGGTGGACACTGCATCCCGATCGATCCCTTCTACCTCACTTGGAAAGCCAAGGAGGTCGGGCTGCCGACGAGGTTCATTGAACTTGCCGGCGAGATCAACGCCAACATGCCGCACTGGGTGGTGGACAAGGTGCAGGCCGCGCTCAATGACCACGGCAAGGCGATGAAGGGCGCTGACATCCTGGTGCTTGGCGTGGCCTACAAGAAGAACATCGACGACGGCCGTGAGACCCCCGCCGCAGAGATCATCGAGTTCCTGATCGAGCGGGGCGCCCGCGTCGCCTACCACGACCCACACATCCCGCGGTTCCCGCGCATGCGCAACCACGACATCGTGCTCCAGAGCGAGCCACTCACGCACGAGCGACTGGCGGCCGCCGATGCGGTGGTCATCGTGACCGACCACGACGCTGTGGACTATGCGGCCGTCGTGAGGCACGCGAGGCTTGTGGTCGATACAAGGAATGCGGTGCGGGCGGCTGGCGTTGGCGTCCCGGCACCCCACCCAGCGGGCGCCGGTCCAAGGGTTGTGGGAGCCTAGGAACGGATCGCCGCCGTGGCGGGGCCGATGGCCATCATGGCCCGTCTCCAGGTCCAGGTCCGCAGGACTAGGTCCCGGACAGAACCTTCTTCTGCCTCGGCCAGTACGCGGGAGTTGGACTCGTCAGGCCGGGGCGCAACCCACCTGAACCCGATTGCTACACTCCCCTACTCGGAGCCGCTATGCGATTCACCATCTCTATCGCTTTCCTGTCCGTCACGCTCGCCGCCCTCGGGTGCCAGTACCAGCCAAGCGCCGGCCTCGCCAGCGGTGAGTCGCAACTTCCCAAAGACTGGTTCTCGCTCCCGAACAAGGATGCGCTCCAAGCACTGTCCCCTTCGATTCGCGCCAGACTGGATGCCGTGGCCCAGCTCGTCGAGGAAGAACGCAAGAACCAGTTGGGGCTTGTCGATGCGGAAGGCCGTGTGATCTACACCTATTCCCCGGCCCTTCTCGCCATGATGGCCGAAGTGAACGCTGACTGCAGCAGGAACTTCATGGCCTCGTGGACCGTGGTTTCAGGGTACATCTCGCCCGAAATGGATGGCCTGGCTCAAACCTGGAACGGCTACGCGAAGAACGATGTCAACATCGACAATCTCAACCGACGCGGGCTTCGCGACGACTGGGCGCGGATCTGGCTCATGGACACCCCAAGTTCGCTCACGGCGACTCCGATGGGGAATCTGACCGGAAATCCCTGACCGCGCAGGGGTGAGGGGTCGGCGCTAGGAAATCGTTGATTGGACCAATCTGGGCAAGGCCGGTGCTTCGCTGAGCGGTTGGACCGGACGGCACGTTTGTCCCGATCCCAGCCCATGGCGCCATGGCGCTCCTGGGCCTGACCGGACTGGCGTCGCGGCGTTCCCGTCGTTGAACCCGCACAGATATCCGCGCTCCGTCGCGTAACTCCATTGAACGGTGGAGATTGGTGGTCGATAGCCACCGATCTCCGCATTTCAGTTTGATGGGACAGCTCGGCGGTTTGGAGGGCGGGGAACGACGCCGCGTCCATCGGTCTATATTGCCTCGGCCCCTCGGTCGACCGGCATCGATGCCGGGACTGTCGGGCGGACCCCGCTGGAGGCAAGCGACCGATGGAATCGTTCATGAAGGCGCTCGACGCAATCAACGGCGTGCTCTGGCACGATCTCGTGCTGTACGTGGTGCTGGGAGTGGGCGTGCTGTTCACCTTGTGGTCGGGATTCAGCCAGTACCGGGCACTGACACACGGGGTGAATGTCATCCGCGGCAGGTACGACCGCAAGGATGATCCCGGCGCGATCAACCACTTCCAGGCGCTCTCTACGGCGCTCTCGGGAACGGTCGGTCTGGGAAACATTGCTGGCGTGAGCGTGGCGGTGTCTTTGGGCGGCCCCGGGGCGATCTTCTGGCTGTGGGTGGTGGGCTTTGTGGGCATGGCGCTCAAGCTGACTGAAGTGACGCAATCGATGATGTTCCGCGATGTCTCGGATCCCGATAATCCGCAGGGTGGGCCGATGTGGGTTTGCAAGAACGGACTGGCCAAGATCTCGCCGGCACTGGCGCCGCTGGGCTGGCTCCTCGGCGCGATCTTCTGCGTGGCGGTCATCATCGGCGCCTTCACTGGCGGCAACATGTTCCAGGCATGGAACGTGGCGAAGATCACGGCGACCTATGTCCCGTCGATATCGTCCCTCGTGGTCGGCATCTTTCTCACGGTGCTGACTGCGGCCGTCATCATCGGCGGCATCAAGCGCATCGGCTCCGTGACGGGACGCCTAGTGCCCCTCATGTGCGGGCTCTATTTCATCGCCGCGATCGTCATCTTGGTGTTGAATGTGGGAGCAATCCCGGCCGTGCTCAAGATCATCGTGCTCAGTGGGCTCCCACCCGCGCTGGGGGGCGAATCGGCCAATCCCGAGGGTGCGTTCTTGGGCGGCACTTTTGGGTACGCCTTCCTGTGGGGGATGAAGCGCGCGTTGTTCTCCAACGAAGCGGGCCAGGGCTCGGCCCCTATCGCGCACTCGGCCGCGAAGACCGACGAACCCGTCCGCGAGGGTCTGGTGGCTGGACTGGAGCCCTTTATCGACACGCTCGTTGTGTGCACGGTGACGGCAATGGTGGTGATGGTGTCGGGCGCGTGGAATCGACCCGCGGCGGCAACGTTTGCGTCGATGCCGACGATGGTGCAAGTCGGGACGGCGGACGACGGCGAAGGTGGAGTGGTCCCGCTCTGGGCACCAGACACGACGGAACTGCCAGCCAAGCCCGCTGCCGAAGCCAAGATCTCCAATGTCTGGCGTGACAACGACGAACTCTTCGTGCTGGTGCAGGGCGATGTGGATCCCAATACCGGTCGTGACCTGCACCGCGTGATGGGCGAGGTCGAGGTCCACGGCGAAGGGGACACGCTGGTGATCAAGTGGGAGCCGTACAAGGCAGTGACGGCGCCCACACTCGCGGGTCCGGAGGTCCACCTTTCGCTCCCTGGCTCAAGCCTGACCGGCTACGCCTTTGACCGCGTGATTCCCGGCATGGGCATGTGGATCGTGACGCTGGCGTCGTGGCTCTTCGCGCTATCCACGATCATCTCGTGGAGCTACTACGGCGAGCAGGCGACCATATTCCTTGCTGGCAAGCGATGGGTCTTCCCCTACAAGTTTGTCTACTGCACTGCCGTCTTGGTGGCCTGCATCCCAGGCTTTATCAAGACGGATGCTGAGTTGGACTCACTGACGGCGCTGGGCACCGGTGCCATGCTCTGGGCCAACATCCCGATCATGCTCCTCTTCGGTCCCATCGCGATGCGCGCCTACAAGGACTACATCCGCCGACTGGATGCCGGCGAGATGAAGGGCCACTCCTACCCGAGCATCACCGATGTCATGGAAGGGAAGGATGTGAGGTAGCGGATTCCCGCTGGCCCCATCGGCTGGAGTTCGATCAAGGCGTGGGCTGGGACTTCGATCCCGCTCACGCCTTTTCCTTGCCGCACCCGACTCGTTGTCACACCTTCTTCTTGCCGAAGAACTCGCGGATGTTCTCAATCACCACGAAGAGCACCGGGACGACCAACTGGTCGACCAGCGTGGAGCCGAGCATGCCGCCCAGCACCACGGTGCCGATCGACTGGCGGCTGTTGGCACCGGCGCCCGTGGCAATCGCCAGCGGCAAGATGCCGAAGATGAACGCGAAGCTCGTCATCAGGATCGGGCGCAACCGGATGTGGCTGGCGTTGACGGCGGCGTCCAGGATCGACTCGCCGGATTCGCGCCTTGACTTGGCAAACTCTGTGATGAGGATGGCGTTCTTCGCCGCCAGTCCCACCAACATCACCAGGCCGATCTGGGCATAGGTGTCCAACGCACGATTGCGCAGGTACAGCGCGATGAGCGCGCCCAGCACGGCGAAAGCCACCGCGAGCAAGACATTGAACGGAAGCGCCCAGCTCTCGTATTGCGCCGCAAGCAACAAGAAGACGGCGACCAAGGCGAGGGTGAAGATGATCGGCGCGTAGCCGGCGGACTCGATCTCCTGCAGCGTGGTGCCGGTCCACTCATAGCCGATGCCGTCGGGGAGCGTAGACGCCGCGACCTCTTCCACCGCGCGGATCGCGTCGCCGGAGGAATAGCCTGGCGCGGGTGATCCGTTCACCTGCACCGTGTTGTACGCGTTGTAGTGCATCGCGTTGTTGGTGCCGGCTCCTAGTTCCGCGGTGCAGAACGACGCCAGCGGGACCATCTGGCCCTGGTTGTTTCGGACATACAGCATCAAGGCATCACGCATGGTGAGCCGCTGGTCGGCATCGGCCTGCACCATCACGTTGTAGACCTGGCCGAACTCGTTGAAGTTGTTGATGAAGGACTGGCCAAGCGTGTCGCCAAGCAGGGAGAACACGTCGGAGATCCCCACCCCGAGGAGCTCGGCCTTGGTGCGGTCGATTGTCAGGCTCACCACCGGGGCGTCGTTGGCGAACGGCGTCATGAGCCGGCTGACCTCCGGCCGCTTGCCCAGTTCGCCGATGAAGTCGCCCGCCGCATCGGAGAGGACCCCAAAGCCCTGCCCGTTGATGTCCTCCAGTTGGACCTGGAAACCGGCGACCGTCCCCAGGCCCGGAATCGGCGGCGGCGCGAAGGGGAACACTTCCGCCTCTGGGATCATCATGAGCTTGGGATAGACACGCTCGATGATCGCGCGGGTGTTCTCTGTCCTGGCGTTCCGTTCCCCCCAGGGCTTGAGCACCACGATGATGAAGGCGGCGTCGGTCTGCGTGACTGACGTCAGCATGTTGAAGCCGTTGATCTGGATGACGTTCTCGACGGCCGGGTCTTCCTGGACCAGGGCCATCGCCTGCGCCGACACGGCCTTCGTGCGGTCCAGCGACGAACCGAGCGGGAGCTGCGTCCCCACCATGAACCAGCCCTGGTCCTCGTTGGGGACGAACGCGGTGGGCGTCCGGGAGAGCAGCACCACGATCGCCACCAGGGCGGCTGCGAATCCACCCACGACGTAGTACCAGCGGTGGCCAAACCACCGGACGAGACCCGCATACCAGTGACCGAATCGGTCGAATTGCTCGTTGAAAACAACGAATGGGCGCCAGGTCGCGTGGTGCGGTTTCTTGAGGAAGATGCCGCAGAGCGCGGGTGAGAGCGTGAGTGAATTGATCGAGCTCAGCGTGATCGAAAACGCAATCGTGAGCGCAAACTGGTTGTAGAGCTGCCCCGTGATGCCAGGCATCATGGCGGCGGGAATGAACACCGCCAGGAGGACCAGGCTGGTGGCCACGATGGGCCCGGCCACTTCCTTCATGGCTCGCTCGGCCGCTGTCTTGGCGTCAGGCGCCCCCAATTGCATCTGGCGATAGACATTCTCGACGACGATGATGGAGTCATCCACCACCAGGCCGATCGCCAACACCAGTCCCAGCAGCGTCAGCGTGTTGATCGAGAAGCCGAACGCCTCCATGAAGGCAAAGGTGCCGATGATGGAGACAGGGATCGCAATCATCGGAATCAGCGTGGCACGCCAATCCTGGAGGAAGATGAAGATGACGAAGAGGACCAGCAGGCCCGCCTCGACCAGCGTCTTCACTAGCTCCTCCAGCGACGCCGAGACGAACTTGGTGGAGTCGTAGATGACCTTGTACTCCACACCGTCCGGGAAGTACTGGCTCAGCCGCTCCATCTCGGCGCGGACGGACTTGGCCAGCTTGAGCGCGTTCGCGTCCGGCAGCTGGTAGATGCCGATCGTCGCGGTGGGGCCGCCGTTGAGGTTGGATTCATTGAAGTACTGGTAGGAGCCCATCTCCACGCGCGCCACGTCCTTGAGCCGCACGATCGCGCCGTCGCTTCCGGCCCGGACCACGATGTCGCCAAACTCCTCCACGGTGGTCAGTCGACCCTGGGTGACCAGGCTGAGCGTGAAGACGGGGTCGCTGGACATCGGCATCGCACCCACCTGCCCCACGGCCGCTTGGGTGTTCTGGCTGCGGACCGCATTGGTCACATCATCCGTGGAGAGTTGCATCGACGCCAGCTTGGCGGGATCCAGCCAGACTCGCATCGAGTACTGCAGCAGGCCGAACACGGTGACCTGCCCCACCCCATCCAGCCGCGTGAGCGGGTTCTCCACGACGATGTTGGCGTAGTTGGTGAGGAAGCTGCTGTCGTACTCGCCGTTGCGCGAGACCAGGTTCACCACCAGCACCATGTTGGTGGATTGCTTCGTCACCGTCAGGCCCACTCGCTGCACCGCCTCCGGGAGCTGCGGGATGGCCTGCTGCACGCGGTTCATCACATCGACCGCGGCCATGTCCTCGTCGGTGCCAACCTCGAAGGTGACCATGATCTGGCTCAGCCCGTTCCCGGTGCTGGAGGACGCCATGTACAGCATGTTCCCCGCGCCGTTGATCTGGAGTTCCAGTGGCAGCGTGACTGTCTCAGCGACGGTCTCGGCGTCGGCGCCGTTGTAGGTGGAACTCACCTGCACGGTGGGCGGGACGATCTGCGGAAACTGTGCCACCGGCAAGACCATAATCGCGATCACGCCGGCGAGGACCGTGATGATCGCGATGACCGACGAAAAGATCGGCCGGTGGATGAAGAACTTCAGCATCGGTCAGTTTCCCGCCTTGCCCTGCGAGGTGGACCGCGAATCCGAGGCCGTGGCTGCGGTGCTGGAGTGGGGGTCGGGTCGTGGCGATGCGGCGGTTCCCGGCTTGTCCGTGGCACCGGCAGAAGCCTCTACGACCTTGCTCCCCTCTCGCAGTTTCTGCATGCCCGCGGTGACAACCTTGTCGCCCGCACCCACGCCTGACGCGATCACGGCTTCGCTGGCCGTCCGCTGCGATACAGCCACCTTGACAGCACTCACCGTGTTGTCGGCTGCGACCTTCCACACGAAGAGTTGTGTCTCTCGAGCCCACAACGCGGAGACGGGAATGAGGACGGCGGAATCCATGACGCTCAACTGCACGCTGACCTCGCCCAGCGCGCCCTGGACGAACACTCCCTCTGGGTTAGGGAACTCCACGCGCATCAGCATGCTGGAGGTGGTCTGTCCCACCTCGTTGTTGGTGAACACGACGGACCCCTGCGCGGACGGCCCCGCCATCCCGTACTGGACCGTCGCCGGCAACGCGCCGGATGCCAGCAACGATTCGTAGTACGGCCACTCGGTGGAACTGGGGCTGAACTGCGCCCACATCGGCGTGATCTGGACGACGAGGTTGAGGTCGGTGTTGTAACCCGGTCCGACCATCGACCCCTCATACTCCAGGCTCTTGCCCAGCTTGCCGTCCATCGGTGACGAGATCGTGCAGTACGACACATTGAGCGCCTGCAGCTCCACCTGCGCCGCCGCGCTCACCACCTGCGCCGCCGCTTCCTTGGCCTTGGTAACCAGATTGTCGAAGTCCTGCTTGCTCATCGCGCCAACCTCGACGAGCGGCGTGTTGCGACGCACCTCGCTGTCAGCAAACTGACTCGCGGCGATGGCCGAGGTAAGGCTGGCTTCGGCCGATGCGAGCTGGGCCTTGTATTGGGCGGGGTCGATTCGATAGACCAGATCCCCAGTCTTCACCATCGATCCATCCGGGATTTCCTGCGGCATGAGGTAGCCCGCAACGCGCGCGGTGAGCTGCACTGGCCGCGGAGACTGGAAGACTGCCGGGTACGTGTGCACTACGGGGACGTCCTTCGCGACGGCGACAGCCGTGCGGATGGGGACTTCGGCCAGCACCGGAGGCTTGTACGGCTCGGGGCCGCACGAGGCCAGTGAAAGCATGAGCGTCAGTGAGATCGGGATCGTGAGCGAGAGGCCCATCGTGGTCGGCGAAAGCGGCTTCATGAGTGTCCCTTGGTGGTCGACGGTTCTGCGGCCGGGATCGGCGTGGGAATGGCAGCGGGCGAAGCAGCTGGCGGCCGCCAGCCCTCCTCAACTCGATCCGGCTTTCCCTGCAGGATGGCGGCAGCATCCTCGGCGAGGGTCGCTGTCTCCCATCCACCGCCGAGGGACTTGTAGAGCGTCACGATGTCCTGCGCCGCAAGTCCCTGCGTCTGGATAATGGCATTCTCCACATCGGCCAGGATGTTGGCAATGGACAGCAGTGTTGTCAGGTCGATGAGCCCCTGCTCAAACTGAAGCGCGGCCAGGGCGAAGGCCGCCGCCGCCGAAGTACGTGCGCGTTCCTGCAGCGCAAGTGCTTCCTGGGACTGTGCCACCGAGGACGCTGACGACTCCACATCAGCCAGTGCCGTGAGCACGGCGCCTCGATAGTTGGCCAGCGCCTCTTCCGCCCGCGCCTTGGACTGCGCCACCTGCGAGTTCACGCGGCCTCCCTGGAACACCAGCCAGTTGATCGATGGACCAAACGCATAGGCCTGGTTGGAGATGTTGCCCAGCCCGTTGACCGTGTTGGACGAGATGTAAAAATCTCCGTTGAGCGTAAGCGTGGGCAGGTGCAACGCCTCGGTCGCGGCCACGGTGGCAATCGAGGCGTGATACTCGCGCTCGCGGGCCTGGACATCGGCACGACGCGCCAGGAGCGAGGCTGGGATGCCGATGTTGAGCACGTCCGGGCCGTCCGGGATCGCTCCCGGATTCGCGGCGAGACGCTCCAGCATCGGCGCGGTGGTCGTTCCGCAGAGGACCGCAAGCGTGGACACCGTCGAGTCGTAGGCGGCACGCAGCTGCGGCAGCTCCGACGCACTCATGTCCATTTCGGCACTGGCTTGGTCAAGGCTCATCTGGTCGGCCGTGCCGTACTGGACCTTGAGAGCCACCAGGTCAACGGTCTGCTGGAGGTTGTCCACCACCGACTCGGCCACCTCGATCCGAGCCTGAAGCGTTCGCGCCTGGATGTAGGTGGCGGCGATCTGCGCCCGGATCGAAACTAACAGGCCGCGGAACGTGTCAAGCGTTGCGTTGGCGCTTTCGGACGCGGCCGTCACCTGGTTCTTGATGCGTCCCCAGATGTCCAGCTCCCAGGCCGACATCCCCACGCCATACGCGTAGACATTGAATGGCTCCAGCTCTACCCCTTGCGAAGCCACCTGGGTGATGTTCACCTGCTGTCGTTCATACTTCCCGCCCAACCCAACACTTGGCCAGAATTGGCTCTCGGTGATGCCGACGCCCGCCCACGCAGACTTCACGTTGGCCAGTGCGGCGGCAAGTGTCTGGTTGGCCCGATCGCCCTCGGCGATGAGCTCGGTCAAGGTGGGATCATCAAACCTCGTCCACCATTCACGCAACTCAGGGTCGGCAGGCGGCGTCGCGGGCGCGGTTCCGGCGACGAATGCACCGGGAAGGATCTCGCTGGGCGCGACGTACTTCGGTCCGACATCGCACGCGACGAGCAGGACGCCGGTGATCAGCGTGGCGATCGCACACCCCACCGACCTCTCGGAGAGCGTGGCGATCAGGCCGATCATGGAATCGGGGCGGCGAGCCAAGGGAGAAGACTACCGGGATTGAGTTGCCACCCCTGCGTGAGGCGCGGCCCCAACCACCACGCGCACCTCGACCTAGCCGTCAGCGCTGCCGAACTCGATGGTCACGCGTCGAACGACTACTTGGCACCGCCATTGTCGGACCCGGCGCTTCCCGCGTCGGAGTCGGATGGCTTCGCCTTGGCCTTCGACTTCTTGGCCTTCTCCGCGACCTTTTCCACGGCCTGGTCGAAGGACTTGTCGCTTGGGTGTCCTATAAACGAGATCTTCCCCTTGGCGTCAACGACAAAGGCACACGGAATCCCGCGCTGCTTGGCGGGCTCCATCCAGGCCTTGCTCATGGATCGGTCGGCGTCGAGGGCGACCCGGTAGGTCATCTGGTCCTTGCGCGCATCGATGAAGGTCTTGACCGCCGCGACCTGAGCTTCGGGTGTTTTCTCCCGCTGCGAGCCCGCGACACCAATGAACACGACTTCGGGGTGTTCCGTCTGGAGCTTGTTGAGGTGAGGGACCGCGGTGACGCACGGCGGACACCATGTCGCCCAGAACTCCACCACATACGGCGTGCCAGCCTCGAATTCCTTCACTTCCTCGCCCTGCACGAATGACTCGAGGCTGAGCGCTGGAGCCTTGCTCCCCACCTTGAGGACTTCCTCAGGGGCGGCGGCGAGCGCGATGGCAAGGAGCGAACCGGACACGACGAGGGCGGCGGAAGTCTTCATGGGGCGGATGCTAGATCGGAGGCGTGGCGTGGGGAAAGCGGCGGTCGGCTGTGGGGGTCAGATCGTCCAGTTCCCCAGCACGATCGTGAGGTCAGCGCCGTCGGTGGCTCCGTCGCCGTTGACATCGCCGCCAGCGGTGCCCCATGCGCTGAGCATGGCTGCCAAGTCGGCTCCGTTCACGAGACCGTCGCCGTTGAGGTCGCCAGGCACCGCGACGACACACGACGGGTTGTCCGCGCCAGGGGTGTCATTGGTCGCCAGCGTGAATCCGCCGATCTCGTAGTGGCCATCCTCGCAGAGGTACACATGCCCGGGGACGAAGGTTGCGTCCGGGCCAACGCCGACCTCGCCGTAGTAGCAGTCCTGGGTGCTGGCGGCATCGGGCATCGCGTTGATACGCAGGAAGCAGGACGACACGATCGTGTCCCATGGATTCACCTCGGTCATGCAGGTGGCTCGATCCTGATCCGTGTCCAGGAGCTGGCCGTTGGTCCCGGTGAAGCCTGACACGATCATGTGCGTGACATTGTCGCCGTTCTCGAAGTTGAGTGGATTTGATCCAGCGAGGACAAGATCCACATTGGCGAGCCCCATCGTGAAAGTCCCCTCCGAGACCGTGAAGTGGCCGTCGGGGGGTATGGTCTGCCCGAGGAGCGGCACTTGGCACTCGATCACGCCAAATCCGCCCGTCCCGTCGCCGATCACCAGGTAGGTGAGGCCGTCGAGGGAGAGGCCGGGTTCGCCTTGCAACTCGAAGTATTCGTCATTGTCGGTGCTGGGTTGGTCGATGCGGATCTCGCTGATCACGACATCGCCCTCTGACCAGCCGCCGCCGGAAGGGACGATATTGATCGTGCCAACCATGCCGAACTTACAATGGCTGGCGACGGGGCAGTTGAACGGGATGGAACCCGGAGTGGCATCAACCGGGATCATGTACTCGAACAATGGATTCGCGGCGGTCAGGTCGCCGTAGAAGAGCCCGGCCGTGGACAGGCAGTCCCCGTCCTGGACGGCGTGGGAACCCCCGGTCCATTCAAAGCGAATCGTGTCGCCTGGCGACGCGGTGACGACCTCTGGCACGAACGCCAGGTTGACTTGGGTGACGACGTGGGTGGCTCCTCCGGCGAAGGCAACGGCGGTCGTACACATCGTTAGAAGGCCAGCAATCATTTCTTTCATAAGTCGTCAGTCTCCATTCGGCGAGGCGGGCGCAGATGCGCTCCAAGGGTGAACAGCAGCAAAGAACCCGGCTCCATGAGGGCCGGAGCCACTCGTGAACGTAGCACCACACTCGCTCATTGAAACCGAATCCCCAAGATCCCACTTAAAACAAGTGGGATCTTTGTTATAGGACTGTCAGGCACCCTTCCCCGGCGGCGCCTAGCGCGGCTCGTGGCAGCTGAGGCAGTGAAGGCTCCCGAGGCCCACCACGAGGTGGCACGCGCGGATCGGCACCGCTCGCAATCCAGCCATCGCCGCCTCGATCGTGCGGCATGCGATCTCATCGCTCTCGCCACCGAAGCATGGCACGAAAACCGAGCCGTTGGCGACGAGGAAGTTGGCGTGGCTGGCTGGAACCACGTTCCGCCCACCGGGGCCGAATCGATCCGGCGGGAAGTCGTAATAGATCGGCTCTGGCACCGGGAGCTCCAGCAGCTGGAACGACTCCCCTCGTTCGTCACGCGCGCCCTCGAGAGCGCGCCAATTCTCTTCAAGCACTTCGTGGTCGGGGTGCCCCGCAGGCGCGCGCAGCGCCGCGATCGTGTCTCGCGCCACGAACCGGGCGATGTCATCGATGTGGCCATCGGTGTCGTCGCCGCGGATCCCGCCGGGAAGCCACACGATGTTGGTGACACCCAGTGCATCCCGGAGCGCCTGCTCCACCTCGCCCGGGGACCGTTCACCCCGATTGGCATTCTCCAGGCACTGCCGGGTGGTCAGCACCGTGCCCGTGCCGTTGACATCGATGGAGCCGCCCTCCAAGACCAACTCGTGCTGCCACATGTCGATCCCCCACCGCTCGCGGATACGCGTAGGGACTTCGTTGTCCAGGCTCCGAACCTCGTACTTGTCGCCCCACCCATTGAACTGAAAATCGTGACCGGCAACTCGCCCGTCAGGGTGGCGCACGAAGATCGGGCCGAAGTCGCGAATCCAAGAGTCGTTGGTGGTGATTCCCTGTTCGCCGAGCTCCACCACCTCGACGACCTGCGCCAGCTCGCGGCGCCAGTCTTCCCACTCGCCTTGCGCGGCCGCGAGGCAACCCGGCCAGGTCTCCTCGTTGTGCGGACGCACCAGCCAGACCCGGCGCTGCGGCGCCCACTCGGCGGGCATGGAGAATCCGGCGCTCGCCGCGTCACCCGATTGGATCACGCCGAGGTCCCGTCCAGCATTCTCGAAGTGATGCCGCCGTACGCGTCCACGCGGCGATCTCGAAGGAACGGCCATCCGCGACGGATGTCCTCGATGCGCGCTCGGTCGCACCGATGCACCAGCACGGCGGGCTGGTCCTGAGATGCCTCGGCAACGATGACACCGCCTGGGTCGATCACCATGCTGCTACCCCAGAAGGTGAGGTCAGCTTCCATTCCAATACGGTTGGCAGCCGCCACCCAGCATCCATTCGCAATCGCGTGCGCGCGGTGCATGGTGATCCAGGCATCACGCTGCTGTGCGCAATCGTCGGGCGTCTCTCCGTGGTACCAACCGATGGCTGTCGGGTACACGATCAATTCCGCCCCCTGCAGCGCCGTAAGTCGCGCCGCCTCCGGGTACCACTGGTCCCAGCAGACGAGCATGCCGGTCTTGGCGACGCCATCCACGACCTGCCACCCTCGGTCGCCGGGAGCAAAATAGAACTTCTCGAAGAAGCGAGGATCGTCGGGGATGTGCATCTTGCGGTACGAGCCGAGGATGGACCCATCGCGACCCAGATACACGCTGGTGTTGTGGCACAGCCCGGGTGCCCGCTTCTCGAAGAGGCTCACCGTGATCTCCACGCCCAGTTCCCGAGCGAGCGACGCGGCGAACTGCGTGGTGGGCCCGGGAATCGGCTCGGCCAAGTCCAGCAGGGCCGCATCTTCCTGCTGGCAAAAATAGTAGCCCCCGAAGAGTTCCTGGCTCACGATGAGTTCCGCGCCGCGGCCGGCCGCCTCGCGCGCCATCGCCGCGAAGGTCACATGGATCTCCTCACGCGTCGCCCCGATCGGGCTGGCGTGCTGGAGGAGGCCGATGGTGAAGTGGTCTGCCCTCGACATGGGGGGAGGATGCTACGCGGATGTGCGTTCAGAACGTCAGCGTCTGGCGGATCGCGAAGAGGAACACGTCGTCCTGCTGGGGCGCATCGACCGTCTGCGGGATGTACTGGAAGTCGATGGAGAACTGAACGCTGGGCGCGACCTGGGTGCGGAAGAAGAGTTCTACGATCTCTTGGCTGCCGCCGCCCGACATGACTGATGTGCCGCCACCAAGCCCCATCGTCAGGCCTCCCTTCGTGCCCAGGATGTCCGTCCACAGCAGCCCGCCCATCAATTCCATCTGGATCGAGTCGACCTCCGGATCGCTCCACGACCATTGCACGAATGTCCCCAAGTCTGGATGCAACTCGGCGTGCAGGATCGACCACGCACTCGCGTAGTTGCCGTCGAGCACGTTGAAGTTCATGTCCGTGTTGGTGAGGCTGGCACCGGCCAGCCAGCGGCTCGGTCCGCCGCCAGGCAGATCAAAGACATATCCTCCTTCCACAGCCAGCCAGTATCCACCGTCCCCGATCTCTGACACGCCCGTCCCGGTGCTCGCACCGGCGCCGGGCGAGGTAAGCGCGCTGTTGATGTAGGTCTGCGCCGATGGCTGCCACTGGAGCACGGCGCCAAGCGTGTAGTTGTTGAACCCGGAAGGCAACGCGTCAGTCCCGTCCAGGGGAGCCGCGATGAACTGCGAGGTCTCGTCGCCGGCGTACGGGTTGGTGAAGATGTAGTCGTTGGGATTGACCTTGCCAACGGTCAGCAGAAGTGTGTCCGAACCCAGCTGCTGTGTCACGAAGAGGCGCAGCAAGCTCAACTGCGTGAGTGAGAAGTCAGCGTCCACGGAGTACGGCGATCCGATCTGGGACGCGAGTGGCGGCATGCCACCGATCGCGCTGCTGTATCGACCCTGGGCGACCACGATGGTCTTGCCCCAATCGAAGAAGTCCCCAAGGTTGGCGGTGGCGCCGAGCTGGAAGCGATTGATGCCGGCGTGCCCGGGCGTGCCGGGCTGTGACCTGCTGGCCCATTGGTAGATCGTCGTGTCGTAGGCAGCCCACTGGATTCCACGACCGGCGCTCCACTCCATCAGGTTGCGAGCCGGGGCAAGGAGCTGTTCTCCTGGCATCGGGTCGATGAACGCGGTGTCCGGTTCCGAGCCGAGCGATCCGGGCTGATACGTAAGGAGATCGAGTGTGTCCGCAGTCTCGGCAAGCCGCACCGACATGGCGGGGCCATCCACGGTGCGAAACCCGGCGAACGAACGAGTGGCCTCGGACAGAAGCGCCAACGCATCCAATGCTTGGGGTGGAGGTGGCGCCTGCGCCGCGGCGACCGATGTGTCATCCGGGTGAGCATCCTGCGCGGTGGCGGCCAGCGGGGCATGTGCCACGAACCACGCGACGCCGCCCGCGGTCACGCCCGCGAGTCGTCGCGGCCACCTCGTCCGCTCACTCGGCATCGTTCTCCAGTTCCGCGCCCACATTGATGATGGTCACGTAGATGGACCCGCAGTCCGCGCGATCCGTGTGGACTGCCAGCGAGGCACGAGTCCACACGCCGCTTTCGGCATAGATGACTCGTCCGTCTCTGGAGAGTGGTTCGCGCCCTGCCCCGGCCCAGGCGTCAATGTCCTTCCAAGCCCAACGAAGCGTCCACTGCGGCGGCGGACCAGACTCCGAGCACTCCACACAGGGCGGGTCGGCGCTGCGCACGCTGAACGGCGCCCCGTCCTCGGAGACGATCAGCATCTCGCCATGGTCATGGTCAAATCCCTCCATCGATCCCGCCAGAAATCGTCGCACCACGCCGGGGACGGGGTGGAGGGAACCGCCCACTTCCATCGTCACGGTGATGCGGGGTCCCGGCCGCACCGACTCGCCCGGTGCCTCCACGATCGTCTGGATGGTCTGCGCCTTGCTTCCCCACACGCCCCACGGCTCGACACTCAGCGAGAATTCCAGGGTCCCGCCGGGCTCCAAGGTGAACTGCTCCGGGAGGTCGCTGCTCGTGCACCCGCACGAGGCGCTCCAGTGCACCACGGAGATCGGGACCGTCCCGTCGTTGATCACGCGCGCGGCCTGCGAGAGCACCTTGGGCGGCTGGCAGACCGACTGAAAGCCAAGGTCTACCTCCTCCGGCTCGAAACGGATCGGCAACGGCTTCGGAAGCTCCGGGATGCGCGGCTGCGGAGCTCCGGTGAAGAGCGATGCGATGCCGTCGGAGAGAGTCAGGAACACGAGGGCGACCACGAAGGCAAGCGACGACCACAGCACCAGACGCTGTCGAGGTCCCAAGCTGATGCCGCTCGATGCCATGCCGCCGATTTTATCCGGATAAACGCTCGGCGCGGGAGAGTCGGATCGCTTCCAGGTCAGCCCAGCCCAGCCACGCTCCAACCGCTGCGATAGGTGGACTTCACCAACTGCTGCGCCTGGGCGTTGTCGAAGGTCATTGACTTGGAGTCCCAGCGAATCGTGGTGTCGGGGACGACACCGCCCACGACGCCACAGAGCACGATCTCGGTCATCGGGCCGGAGAAGTCGAACCCGGCCCGCGTCCTGCCGTTGCCCATACAGGCCTCGACCCACTCGTGCCAGTGGTTGATCTCGGGCAAGTCGGGCGCCTTGAAGTCGGGCGTCGGGCCGCCGGTGAAGACATGGACATCGCCGGGATGGCAGATGACCAGAGTCCCGCCTTCGCAGACGAAGATGGTCGCGCCGTCGCTAGAGCGCTTGGGCATGTCAAAGTCGGCCGGCACGTGCGGGAGCGCCTCCGATGGAGGCAGCCGGCCGCCGTCGTACCACCAGAGGTCGAAGGGCTTGCCGCCGCTGGAGGCGTGACCATCGAACGACAACTGCACCGTTTCGCTCAGCGCGTATTGGTCCGTCGTGAGGTCCGTGACGCTTCCGCGAATCGAGACCGGCGCGGTGAGCCCCAAGGCCTTCGTCGGCGCATCAAAGAAGTGACACGCCATGTCTCCCAGCGCCCCGGTCCCAAAGTCCCGAACGCCACGCCAACGGAACGGTGCGTAGGTGTCCTTGAGGTACGAGCGCATCGGCGCCACATTGATCCACGATTCCCAGTCCAGGTCGGCGGGGACCGGATCCGAGCCCGGCTTGAGTGGACCGCCCTGCGGCCACCATCCGGCGGGCCGGTTGGTCCAGATGTGGACCGCCTTCACCGGCCCGAGAATCCCTGACTCGATCCACGCCATGCCCAGGCGCCGCCCCTTGTTGGCGTGGTTCTGGATGCCCATCTGCGTCGCGACCTTCATCTGCGCCGCCGTCTCCCTCATCGTGCGCGCCTCGTGCAGATTGTGCGTGAGCGGCTTCTGGCAGTAGACGCCCTTGCCCGCGCGCATCGCCTGCACGGCGACGGGTGCGTGCGCATGGTCCGGCGTGGAGACGATCACGGCGTCCACGCTGCTGCCCATCGCCGCGAGGAACGCTCGATAGTCCGTGAAGCACATGGACTCCGCCACACCGTACGCCTCTCGAGACTTCTTGAGCGTGTCGCGATTGATGTCGCACAGCGCCGCGACCTTGACCTTGGGATGCGATGCGACGCTGTGCAGGTCCGACCCTCCCATGCCGCCGCAGCCGACGCAGCCGACCTGGAGCTTGTCGGCCGACCCGGCGTACGCACGACGCAAGAGAGGTGTTGAGGCGAGCGATCCGAGCGCACCCGCCGCGCCGATCGCGCCAATGGAGAGGATGAACGAGCGTCGGTTCGGGAGGGGGAGCGGTTCGTGTCGATTGGTCATGGGTGTGGCCGTCAGTCTGGTCTCGATCGTGCCCTGTATCGACGTTCGCGCGCGCCGTACGCTGCAGAAACCACTCTAGCGCCTGCCGGGACGGTGTGCTCCTATAATGATCGCTCGCGCTCCATGGCCAAGAACCAAGACGATGCGACTGTGCCGGGGACAAGGACTCCCGAGGGCGAGGGACCCACCGTTCCCGTTGGCACATCCCCCTCTGGCGCCGGACACACTGGCGCCGGGACGGTGGTGCGCCCGGCGCTGGTGCTGGCCGCACTGGGCATCGTGTTTGGAGACATCGGCACAAGCCCCCTCTACGCCCTCGAGGAGTGTTTTGATTCCGTCCATGGCGTGGAGGCAACCCCCGCCAATGTCCTCGGTGTCCTGAGCCTGGTCTTCTGGTCGTTGGTGATGGTGATCGGACTGAAGTACTGCAACTTCCTGTTGAAGGCGAACAACAAGGGGGAGGGTGGCATCTTCGCTCTCTTGGGCCTGCTCACGCCGAGGGATGGGGGCATCGCAAAGACCAGCCGCGTCGTGCTCCTCGCGGCCATCGTCGGGAGCGCCCTCCTCTACGCCGATGGTGTCATCACGCCGGCCATCAGCGTGCTCTCGGCGGTCGAGGGACTGGAACGAATCTCGCCGCAGCTGGAGCGATGGGTCGTCCCGATCACCGTGGCCATCCTGGCCGGGCTCTTCTCCATTCAGCGAATGGGGACCAGCAGGCTCGGCGGGTTCTTCGGGCCGGTGATGCTCTGCTGGTTTGGGTCGCTGGCGTTCTTTGGGATCCTGGCCATCCTCGATGCGCCGTTGATCCTTGGTGCGGCCAACCCAGCCCATGCGGTGGCGATGGCAGCCGCCAACCCGTGGGGGACCTTCGCGATCCTCGGAAGCGTCATGCTCTGCATCACGGGGGGCGAGGCGCTCTACGCGGACTTGGGGCACTTCGGCCGAAAGCCCATGGTGTGGTCCTGGTACGGGCTCGTCATGCCGGCGCTCTTGATCAATTACTTTGGCCAGGGCGCGGCGATCCTCAACAACCCGCACGTAGTTGAGCACCCATTCTTCGCGATCATCCCGGACAGCCTGGTGCTCCCGATGGTCGTTCTTGCCGCGGCGGCGACGGTGATCGCATCACAGGCGATCATCTCGGGGGTGTTCTCGCTCACGCAGCAGGCGGTGGCCTTGGGCATCCTGCCGCGCATCCACGTCCAGCACACCGGTGAGCGTGGCGGGCAGGTGTTCGTGCCGGCCGCGAACACGCTGTGCGGCATCGCCTGCATCACGCTGGTCCTCATGTTCAGGTCCTCGGAAAACCTGGCCGATGCCTACGGACTCGCGGTGGCAGCGGACATGACGATCGTCACGATCCTGTTCAGCCTCTACAAGCGCCATACCAACTGGAGGACCTGGCAGGTCGGCCTGTTCCTGTCGATTTTCCTGACCATCGACCTCGCCTTCCTGAGCGCGGGCGTGCTGAAGATCCCAACCGGCGGCTGGATCACGATTCTCATGGCCGTCAGTCTCTTCACGCTGATGCGCGTCTGGACGGCTGGACGGCAGATGCTCTCCGCCCGCTTCGCCAAGCAAACGCTGAGCCTGGACCAGCTGCTCAACAGCCTGGAGGCCCACCCCGTGCACCGTGTCGCCGGCACGGCAATCTTCCTGACCGCGAACACGGCTGGCGTGCCGCCCACACTCATGCACCACCTCAAGCACCTCAAGGTCTTGCATGAGCAAGTGGCAATCATGAACATCATCACCTCCGAGGTGCCTCGCGTCGCCGACGCCGAGCGCCTGAAGGTGGACTTCATCCGCGACGGATTCTGGCGCATCGTGGCCTATCGGGGCTTTCTGGAGCGACTCGACGTGCCGCGCCTCGTCCGTCTGGCGGCCGACGCCGGCTTTAGCACCAGCGAAGGCAGCACGACCTATTTCCTCGGCCGCACCATCGTGACCGCCAGGGGCAAGAGCCCCATGTCCACCATGTCCAAGCGGATCTTCTGCTGGCTGGACGGGGTCAGCGGCGCCAACCCGCTCTACTTTGCGATTCCGCCAGGGCGCATGGTGGAGCTTGGCATCCAGATCGACCTCTAATGAGTGACACAACGGTCATCGCGGAGACCCCCGCTTGGCTATGGGCAGGGTTTGTGGGGCTCACGCTTGCGCTCCTCGTGGCCGACATGCTGACCAGCCGGAGACTGCACCATGCCTCTATCCGGCTGGCGGCCCTGCATGTGGCGGGCTGGGTGAGCATCGCTGCCGGCGTCTGCCTCATGGTCTGGGATCTTCTCGGTCCCGGTGCTGCCGCGGAGTTCGCCATCGCGTATGCGTTGGAGCTCTCGCTCTCGGTCGACAATGTGTTCGTGTTTGCGGTCACGTTCGCGGTGTTTGCCGTCGATGAGCGCGCGCAGCGTCGCGCCCTGCTCTGGGGAGTCCTTGGCGCCGTTCTCATGCGGGCAGGGTGCATCCTCGGGGGTGTGGCATTGCTCGAGGCGTATCAGTGGACGATGTACCTGTTCGGGGGCGTGCTCGCCCTCACCGCCGTGCGCATGATCGCCGCTCCCGCCTCTGAACCAAATGTGGCCTCGCACTGGGCGGTCCGGTTCTTCCGGAAGATCCTTCCATTGACAGACCACTACGACGGCGATCGATTCCTGACTCGGACGCCGGCGGGCTGGCGCGCCACGCCCCTCCTCCTGGTCGTCTGCGTCGTGGAACTCACGGACTTGCTCTTCGCCATCGACTCCATCCCCGCCGTCCTTGGCGTGACGCGTGACCCGTTCATCGCATTCAGTTCCAACGTGATGGCCGTGCTGGGCCTCCGCGCCCTCTACTTCCTGGTGGCCGGATTCCTCAAGTCAGCCCAGAGCCTCAAGTACGGGCTGGCGCTGGTCCTTTTCCTGATCGGGTGCAAGTTTGTTGCCGAACCGCTGGGCTGGCATGTGCCGCCGGCGATCGTGCTCTCCACGATTGCGCTTGTCCTCGGAGCCAATCTTGGGCTGGTCTTCCTCCTGCGCCGCCGCGGCCCTGCGCCGGGTTGAATGGGTCTGGGTCTTCTGCCTAGACTGGGACCCGTGCCAGAGTCTCGCGGATTGCCTGTTGCTCGAGTCGGCGACTGCCGCTGCGGCGAACTCGTTGCGGTCGCGACCGCGTTGGCGACCTGTCTTAGCGTCGCGGTCCTGTGGGGGTGCGGCGGTGGCAACTCGCCGGAACCGACTCACGTCCAGGGGGAGAGCGCTTCACCAGTGGGCGCGACTGCCGACGACGGCCTCGGGGTGGACGCCTTGCTGGCCAAGCTCCGTGCGGGCGAGGACGTGAAGGTTCCCAAGGCGCGAGTGGTGACCATGCTCAGCCCACGAGCCCTCGCGGGTGACGAGCCTGCCGCCCTGGCCTTGGCCAGCATCGTGTTGGGCGAGACGGGAGTTCCAGAAGACACCAAACTTGGCGAGGCTGCACTTCGGGCCGCCGCTGAGCGTGGATCCTCCGAGGCGGCGTATCAACTCGCGCTCCACTTCGCCGGCGAGGGTGGCGCGGGGCTCCTCTCCGGCACCGCATTGCCCTGGCTGCAGATGGCCGCCGACCGCGGACACGCTGCCGCACTTCGTCGCCTCGCGCTCCACCAGCTTTCCGTGCCCGGCGACGCGGCTGCCAGCCAGCACGCAACGGCATTGCTCCTGCGCGCCGCAGACGGCGGTGACTCGGTCGCTCAATTCCAGGCCGCGGCCCGTCTTCTTCGCGGCGAGGGTGTCGCGTCGGACATCCCTCGCGCGCTTGGATTCCTTCAACAAGCGGCTAAGGTCGACGTGCTGGAAGCGCAACTGCTCTTGGCGGTCACGCTGGACGAAGGCGTCTTCACGGACCGGGATGCGGCGACGGCGTTTGGCTGGTACCTCTTGGCGGCGTCGGGAGGCAACGCCCACGCGCAGCTTCGACTGGCGCAGATGTACATGGACGGCGATGGAGCGATGCCGGACTCCGTGCAGGCGAGCATCTGGTTTGCCCGCGCAGCCGAACAAGGATCCAATGATGCCGACATGGCGCTTGGGATGCTCTATTCCGACGGGCAGGGCGTGGCGCAGGATGGGGCCGCGGCCGAGCGGCACCTCAAGCGCGCTGCGGGTCGCGGAGACCTGGAGGCTCAAGTCCTGCTGGGGCGCCTGTACCAGATCGGCGACGTCTTCCCCGCCAACATGCGCGAGGCTGCGTTCTGGTTCGCGGAGGCATCCAAGCAGGGCGACCGCGATGCCCAGTACGAGTTGGGCCGTCACTACACGCACGGCATCGGGCTCCCGCGTGATCCTGTCGAGGGCGTCAAGTACTTTGAGGCGGCCGCAAAGCAATCGAACGCCGACGCGTGCACAGCGCTCGGATACATGTACGAGCTCGGGATCGTGGTGCCAAAGTCTGCGGCGGAAGCGAGGCGGCTGTACTTGATCGCTGCCGCGGACTCGATCCCGGATGCGTCGTACGGGGTGGCACGACTCCTGATGGCGAACAACCAAAGCAGCGTGGTCATGGCGGAAGCCGCCGAACACCTCCGGTTCGCCGCACAACTTGGGTTGGACGGGGCACAACTGGAGATTGGCCGGCTGTTCGCGCAGGGGAACGGCGTGACGTTTGACCGCGCACAGGCCTATGCCTGGATGAACATCGCGGCGGGCAACGGAAACGGGCAGGCGGCGCGCGAGCGTGACCAACTGCAACGCCTCCTGAGCCAGGCGGAACAGGAGCAGGCGGAGGAACTCTCGCTGACGCTGCAACTGGTGACCGCGGAGGAAGCCCAGGCGAATCGATTCCGCTACCGTCCTCCTGGGCAAGATCGCGCCGGCGGCGACAAGTCAATCGTCGCACCGCGCGACCGCGCCAAGGGTCGTCGCCGCTGAGGGTCGCGCGCGGCGCGTGCGGCTTCGCATGGCTCTCCCTGCACACACCGATTCGCTCTTCCCGCCCGATCCGGATGGGATTGATGCAGAGTCGTCGGCGCCGCCATCGATGGCTGGCGGTTCACGCACGCCGCGTTCGCCCGTGGGGCTGGCTCCGATCGATCCACGCCTCGCCGGCATGGCGGGCGACCTGCCCCGGAGGATTCGGCTGGGCACCAGCTCGTGGAGCTTCCCAGGCTGGCGAGGCCTGGTGTGGGACCGAGAGTCAACCGAGTCCACGCTCGCCCGTGAGGGACTGCGGGCCTACGCGTCACACCCGCTGTTGCGCTGCGTGGGAATCGACAAGACCTACTACCGCCCGCCCAGCGTGAAGGACCTGGCGGCGATGGCCGCGCAGGTGCCCGACGACTTTCGCTTCCTGATGAAGGCGCCAGAGTCGCTGGTCTCGCGACGGCCCATGCACGGCGAATCTCGATTCCTGGAGGTGGCGTTCGCCATCGACGCGGTAATCGCGCCATTTGCGGAGGGGCTGGGGTCCAAGGGCGGGCCGCTGCTGTTCCAATTCCCCCCGATCGGGCTGCGCCGGTCCGCGGCCGCCTCTGAATTCATTGCGGAAGTCGCCGCCTTCCTCACGCAGCTGCCGCGTGGGCCGCTCTACGCCATTGAGGTCCGGGACCGGCTGGTGCTGACACCCGCGTGGATCGAGGCCCTTCGCGCTGGCGGTGCGGTCCACTGCTACAGCGTCCATCCCTCCATGCCGTCGCCACTCGAGCAGGCGCGCGCCTGTCCGCCGCAGCCGGGGGCGCCGCTCGTGTGTCGGTGGATGTTGCATGGGGGGCAAACCTACGACGACGCGGTTTCCCGCTACGAGCCCTTCGACCGGCTGGTCGATCCCGACCCGCGCTCGCGCGACGAGTTCGCCGCCATGCTGGAGCGTGCGGCGGGCCAAGAGCGAGACTGCTTCTTGATCGCCAACAACAAGGCCGAAGGGTCGTCCCCGATCACGCTCGCCCTGCTCGCGGAAGCCATCCTCGCTCGTGGCGACCATTCACGACCGACGCTCCGGTAGCCTGCCGCGCATGATCGGGCGCTCGCATGTCCACAACACCACCATCCGCTTCTCGCGCACCGATGCGGCGGGGGTGATCTACTTTGCTCAGGTCCTGGACCTGGCACACGAGGCGTATGAATCCATGATGGAGGAGGCTGGGTGCCCGCTTTCCACCTTCCTCAAGCCCAACTCGATCCACCTGCCGATCATCCGCAGCGAGGCTGACTTCCGGCTGCCGATGCGTTCCGGCGACCGCATTCGCGTGGAGCTGGCCGTCTCGCACATCGGGGCGCGGAGCTTTGCGACGACCAGTCGCGTCCTCCTGGAGCCCGATCGCACTGTCGCGGCACAGGTCACGCTCTACCACTGCTGCGTCTACCCCGATGGCAGCGGTGCCACCGACATTCCCGATTGGCTTCGCTCGGCGCTCGCCTGAGTGGGCAGCAGGGCGGACGCCCGCCTCAGGCGCCGCTCACCACGGCGTCCAGCGGCACCCATGCCAATTGTGGCGTCGGGAGGGCTTGATCCAAGAGCATCCGGCCACCCTCGATCATCGGGCGCGGGCAGCAGTCCGAGTCGAACAGGTCCGCAGTCGCCAAGCCGTGGTCTCGGTCGACCGAGCCAAGGACGGCCGCGACGCGCCCGAGCAGCGTCAGCGTGAACGACGACTCGAACAGGTTGGAGAACACCGTGTCGCAGCCGTTGATCGTGCCCCGCGTGATGATCGCCTCCAGTTCCTCCAGGCGGCCCATCAGGCTGGGCTTCACGACCTGCACCGTGACCCCTTCCGCGCCAAGCACATCGTCCACGATGTCCGCCTCCCGGAGCGTCTCGTCGATGGCCATCGGGATGCCGGTGCGTCGAGCCAGCTCGGGCAGGAGCTCAGGCCTTGCCAGCGGTTCCTCCACGAACTCGATCTTCTCCGGGCCAATGGTGCCGAGCAACTCCACGGCAGCGTCAAAGTCAAGCAGCCGATTGGCATCCAGGCGGATGCGCTGGGTGGACTTGAGCTTCGACCGGAGCACTTTCACCAGCGCAACGTCGCCTTCCAAGGAAACCCGGCCGATCTTGACCTTGATGGTTCTGTATCCCGTGAACCGCCCAGACTTGATGACCGCCGCGGCTTCCTCAGCGGTGCCGTCAAAGAGCGCGTTCACGCGGACGAGGGGCTCTCGTGCCGGCGTGACCAGGTTGAATCGATCCGATAGCTCTGCATCCACCATCGCTTCGGCGCAACTGAGCCCGAAGGCGGCGCTGGGAGCCACCGGGCAACCGCCGGCGCGAAGGGCCTCCACCAGCCCGCGCATTGCCTCGTCGAGTGATTCGGCATGGAATCCGGGGAGCGGCGAGACCTCTCCGTAGCCAGTGGCCCCATCCGACTCGAGTCGGATGAAGTAGCCGCGCCGGACTTCGATGAGCCCGCGCCCCGACCGAAACGGCGTGCGGAGCCGGTGCTCAAACGGCGCGGCGGAGAATCCCTCCAGGGGGGCGTGACGCATCGTCTCCGTGCCCATCAGGCGGCACCTCCGCCAAGCGCCACCGCAAGGGCCATCGCCACGCCGTACGCCAAGGCGACTCCCCCGACCATGTGCAACTCACGGTTGAGCGCAGTCCCGCTCGCGCCTCGCACGATTCGCCACGCGGATCCAACGAGCACCAGGACAACCAGCGATGAGAGTGCCGCGAACGGCATCCCGTTGAGGGTGGCGATGATCGCGACGAGTGCGGCGATCGCGATCCCAAGGATCACCTCGGCCCTGGCGAATCCCTTCCCCAGCCGCACGGCCAGCGTGCGTTTGCCGGTCCGGGCATCGCCCTCCACATCGCGGAGGTTGTTGATCGCCAGCAACGACAGTGCCAGTCCGCCCGGACCCAGGCCCAGCCACCAGCCATCATTCTGGAAGGAGCCCGTCTGCGCCGCGACCGTGGCCGCGCATGCGACGGGACCGAAGAAGATGAGCGCGAATGGATCCGCAGCACCCGTGTGCGACAAGGGCGCGGGTCCCGCTGAGTAGGCCAGCGAGAGGGCGAGCGAGAGCAGCGCCAGCGGCGCAAACCACAGGCTCCGGTGATGGGCCAGGAAAAAGGCGCAGGCGAGCGCCACGACAGCCAGCCCGACGCAGGCGATGCCGATGGCGCGCGGGGTGAGCCAACCAGAGGCCACCGCCCGAGCGGGGCCCAGCCGATCCGGGCCATCGATCCCGCGCACGCCATCAACGAGATCGTTCAGCAGGTTGGTGAGCAACTGGATCGACACCCCGCCAAGGACGGCCACCGCGAGACCGGTGCCATCAAACCGCCCCGTGCGCAGCGTGAGACCTGCGCCAATCGCACACGGCCCGATCACCGCGCCAAGCGTCTTGGGGCGTGCGGCAGCAAGCCAGGCGTGTGCCGCCGTCGGCCGTGCCGACGGGTTCGCGGCGGAGTCGGCGGAGTCCTCGGAGTCGGCTTGTTCGCGGTCGGTCATGGTTGTCGCGGGAACCTGGAGAAGTCGGGAGGGCGCTTCTCCAAGTAGGCGTTGCGGCCTTCTTGGCCCTCGGCACTCATGTAGAAGAGCATCGTGGCGTTGCCGGCCAGCTCCTGCAGGCCGGCCTGGCCATCGCAGTCGGCGTTCAAGGCCGCCTTGAGGCATCGAATCGCGACAGGCGAGTTGCCGAGGATCTCGCGACACCACTGGACGGTGGTCGATTCCAGGTCTGCCAGCGGCACGACCACGTTCACCAGCCCCATCTCAAGGGCCTGCCTGGCGTCGTAGGAGCGGCAGAGAAACCACATCTCGCGCGCCTTCTTCTGTCCGATGATGCGCGCCATGTACGACGCGCCCCATCCGCCATCGAAGGAGCCGACGCGCGGGCCCACCTGACCAAAGCGAGCGTTGTCGGCGGCAATCGTGAGGTCGCAGATCATGTGGAGCACATGGCCGCCGCCGATCGCCCATCCCGCGACCATCGCGATCACGGGCTTAGAGCATGTTCGGATCTCGCGCTGAAAGTCAAGCACATTGAGGTGCTGGGTGCCGTCGCCGTCGCGGTAGCCAGCCTCGCCCCGCACGCGCTGGTCACCGCCGGAGCAGAATGCCAGGTCGCCCGCGCCCGTGAGGATGATCACGCCAATCGATGCATCCATCCGCGCGTCCTGCAGCGCCTCGCGCATCTGCGCCACCGTCTCGGGCCGGAAGGCATTCCGCACCTCGGGCCGGTTGATGGTGATCTTGGCGATGCCTTCGTCGCCCGCGCCCGACGACTTCTCATAGACGATGTCGGAAAACGACCCAGCGGGCGCCCACTGCGGGGTGGCGCGGGAGGGGTGCACATTGGCTGGCGGGGTGGCGCTGGGCATGGTCCGTTCAAAGGCTGGCGAGTCGTTCGATCGCTGCGGCGCACGCCGCGGGAGCTTCCAGGTGCACCGCGTGGCCGACTGCAGGGACCACAGTGGCTGGCGTCACGCCAAGCTCCTCCATCCGGTCAGCATGGGCACGGTAGGCGCGATCCATCGAACCGACGATTGTACGAATGCGAGGGGCACAGAGCCCAATGGTGTCCCAATCCGCCCGAGCACGCCCCGGGCTGCACGCACGCACGATCTTGGCGCACCACTGGGCTGACTCACCAGCCCGGCGGGACTGGATGGCTCCAAAGCCCGCCGACGCCCGCAGCGAATCAAAGAGTGGCTGCCTGTACCAGGCGTCCAGAAATGAACCAAGCCCGCCCTCCACGATCTGCCGAGCGCGCTCGTCGTCCAGCGCACGCCGCGCAGCTCGGTCATTGTCGTCCTCAAGGCCTCCCGTCCCTGAAATGAGGATGCATCGGGACATTGCGGGTGGCGTGCCAGTCACTGGAGTACTCGCGGCAGTGTCCTGCGCCAAGGCGCGAAGCGCCACGCGGGCACCAAGGGAGTAGCCAACCACGGTCGCACCCACGAGTCCCTCCGACTCCAACCATGAGAGCAGCCCACGCGCGAGGGCATCGATGCCTTCTCGCTCGACCGACTCGCCTGTGGCGAGCGATGCCAGCGCGGGCGCGCGCACCACCGCGCTGGTTGATGTCCACTGGTACCCACGCTCGCGCCCCGCCCGAACCACTTCATCAAAGTCCTCCGGCGCACCCAGGAATCCGTGCAGCAGGATCGTCGTCGGCATGGAGGACCTCAGCTGCCCGCCGAGAGTGCCTCGGCGACGCGCTCCAGGAGGGCGGTGCGCGCGGCGACGCTCCCCGCGCGATCAACCACCACCTCCACGATGGACGATCGCCTGAGCCGCGTGCTGGAGGCCCCTTCCCGAAGGGCCAGCCGCAGCTCGCCTGCCGTGGTCGCGCGTCGGTAGCCCAGCCCAAACGCCGCAGCCATCGACTTGAACCCCAGGCCATGCGGCGTGACGAAGGCGCGCTCAAAGACATCGGCGTGCTTCGAGATGGGAAGCGCCTGGAAGATGCCGCCGCCGTTGTTGTTCACGACGATGACCAGGACGGGCACCGCCGTGCGGCGCAGGAGTTCCAGCGACGAGAGGTCGTGCATCGCAGAGAGATCTCCCAGGATCGCGATGACGTGCGCGCCGGTGGACAGTGACGCGCCGCTTGCCGTCGCGATCAGGCCATCGATCCCGCTGGCGCCACGATTGGCGACGCATTGCAGCGATCGTGCCGACGCGCCTCCGAAGGCATCCATGTCCCGCACGGGCATGCTGGAGCCAAGCACGAGGATCGATCCCTCTCGTGCCGAGGCGAAGACCGCTGCGGCGATGTCGGGCTCGATGGCGGGAGCATCCTCCGCCAGCGTGCCGTCTCGGCGGAGGATGGCATCGGCGGACTGGTCGGCGCGCTCCCACTCGTTGGCCGACTCGCAGGGCTCGCAGTCCTTCCACGCCTCCAGCGCAGCCAACTCCGCGAGCGAGACCGCCGCATGCTCCGCGGCCGCGTGGTGCGGGTCCATGCGAGCGCCCACGCCCGCAACCACCAGGCACTGCGCTTGCGCGCACCATTCGTCCACATGCCTCCAGGCACACGCCCCACCGATCCGGAGCACGACATCAGGCCGTGGAAGGCGGATTGATGGTCGACCCGCCGCCGCGCGCAGGAGGAGCGTCCCGTGACGGAGCGTGCGCGGCAGCGACACCGGCGACCTCAGCCCGCTGGCTACGTCGGCGATGATGGGCCACGGCGCACGCTGCGCAAGCGTTCGCGCGTGGTATGCATCCTCGGGGTGGTCGATCGAACCAGCGACGATCACGCCGTGGCGTGCCTTGCGGAGCGTTGCCTCCAGGGCGCCGGCGTCCCGCAGGCCAAGGTGCGGTGCGTGCCATCGTCTCCATGGTTCCGAGCCGGAGTGCCATCGCGACAGGTCGCACTCGGCCGCAAGGGAGCCGGGCGCCTTCACTGGATCCAGCGGCTCGGCAAAGGGGCAGTTGAGGTGCACCGGACCGGGACGCGCACCGGTTGCGTGTCCCCAGGCCTGGTCCATCACCGAGAGCCACACTCGACCATCGACGCCGTCGGCGGGTACAGGAAGCGTGAAGTGCCATCGAGCCTGCGATGCCAGCATCGACTCCTGCCGGATGGTCTGGTTGGCGCCACACTCCTGAAGTGCCGCGGGCCGATCCGCCGTGAGGACGAGGAGTGGGACGCCGGACTGGTGCGCTTCCACGCAGGCGGGAAGACAGTTGGCCACGGCCGTCCCGCTGGTGGTGATCACGGCCGCGGGAACGCCGGTGGCACGCGATGCCCCCAGCGCCGCGAACGAGGCGGTCCGCTCGTCGATGCACATGTGCAGTGCGACGGCGCCGTGCCGCGCGGCCGCCACGACCAGCGGCGCGCTGCGGCTCCCTGGCGTGGCGAAGATGATTCGCCCCCCACACCGGGAGAACTCCTCGATGAGGAGTCCCGCACACGCCAGGTTGATGTTCGGGGCGTCGATCACCAGTCGGCCCGCGGACCACGCGTGAGCGAGTCAAAGGTTTCCAGCTTCCGTGCCGTCTCCAGCCACTCGGCGTCTGCGTCGGACCCATCGACGATGCCCGCGCCCGCGTACGCCGTCACGGTGTTCCCCACCACGAGTGCCGACCGAATCCCGACGGAGAACTCCGCGGCAGCGTCGCACGACACGCCGACGACGCCCGAGTAGAGGCCTCGCGGGGCGGACTCGTGCGCGTGGATGAACTCGCGCGCCAGCGTGGTGGGAACGCCACACACCGCCGGGGTCGGGTGAAGCGCGGCGAGGATCGCCTCGTCATCCACCCCCTCGCGCAAGGCGCCGCGCAACTCCGTCATGAGGTGCTGAACATGGGTGAGCCTCAGGATCCGTGGCTCACGTTGCCACGACCGTTCGGTCGTCAAGGGCTCGAGGACGGATTCGATGTACCGCAGCGTCAGGTCGTGTTCCCGCCGGTTCTTGTCGCTCCTGAGCAGGCGACCGGCCAGCTGCGCGTCCGACTCGGCATCCGGCCCCCGGCCACAGGTCCCGGCGACCGCGTGGCTCTCGATGATCCGGTCGCGCCGGCGATACAGTCGCTCCGGGCTGACCATCACGAATGCGGGGCCCTCGGCGGGCTGCAAGACGGCCACCGCGCTGGCGGGCTCCTCCATCCCCAACCGCTCCGCCACGGCGAAGGGATCGATGGACACATCAGCGACGCCGGCGGAGTGCATGGCGCGAAGCGTTCGCGTCCGCGCGAGGACGACCTTTTCCAGTGTTCCACTTTCGATGCGCTGGAGCGCCAGTTCCACCATGTCGGCCCAGTGGGCGGGGTTGTCGTCACCCACCATCTCCAACTGTCCAGACCACGATGACCCGCAGGGCGCGCCAAGGTCCTCGAGCAACTCCACCGAGAGCGTCCGCTCGGCGTCGGTGCCGCCTGCGATCGAGAGCCCCATGCTGCAGCCATCCGCGTCCCGGCGCACATCCACCCGGGGAATGATGACCCGTGGCTCGGACAGGCCACCCCACGCCGCGGCGTCGGTGCGCGAGGCGAATGGCCGCCATGAGTAGGCGATCGGGCCCGTGCACCACGCGGTTCGGTCCGACATCACCAGGAACGGCTCCACCTTCGGGTCGTTGAGGTCGCACGCGGTGGCAGCCTCGCCCAAGCCACCGATCGCGAAGGGAACAGCGTCGGTGGAGCGAGTCTGATAGAGCCACCTCCCCGCCGAGGCATCCTGCGACTGAAGCCACTCCATCGGATCCACCGGCGGGAGGGGGACGCGAGCATGTGCTGCGCCGCCGGGGGGCAGCGTCCGAGCCCAGTCTGCCAAGCACTCCGCCGCGGACTGAATGTTGTGCTTCTGCGGGAGCCACACCACTCGGCGAGCCTGCACGTGGACCACTGACATGAGCGCCGAATGATATGGAGGCATCGATTGGGACCCGCTGCGCCACAAGAATGCGGCTATTTTGTGTTATCGGACTTCCATCATGCGGTGAGTCCGCACCACCCACGCCCCTACCATCCCCGCCCTTGAATTACCGACGACGAAAGCGTGCTATTCACCATGCGGAAGCGCACGCCGACGAGACCCCACCTGCGCGGACGCTCCGTCGCGACGGCGTGCCGCAGGGACCTGCGGAGATCCTGCGTTCGGCCGGCGACCTGGATTCGTTCGCGAACCATGTGCGAGCGGCAGGTTCCTTTGCCTATGACACGGAGTTCATCGGGGAGGAGACTTTCTATCCACAGATCTGCCTGGTGCAGGTGGCCACCAGCGACCGGGTGGCGCTCATCGACCCCTTCGAGCTCAAGGATTTGGGGCCGATCTGGGAATTGGTTGTCTCGCCGGACATCGAGTGCATCGTGCACGCCGGCGGGCAGGACATCGTGACGGCCCAGCGCGTTTCGGGACGGACCGCCCAGAATGTGATCGACACCCAGATTGCCGCCGGGCTCCTCAACATGCCTTGGCCGACGTCGCTGGCCAATGCCATTCACGCCGTCACCGATCACCGCATCGCGAAGGGACACACCTTCACGGAATGGGACAAGCGCCCCCTCTCCCCCAACCAACTTGCCTACGCCGCCGATGATGTCCGCTACTTGCCGCTGGTGTGGTCGATCCTGAAGAGCAAGCTGGAGCATCGGGGGCGACTGCCGTGGGCGCTCCACGAGTGTGCCTCCGCCATCGTCTCCAACGATGACTTCGACCCCGAGGGCCAGGTCCGCCGCGCGTGCCGCGGCCTGACGATGCGCCCCAGGACGATGACCATCCTCCGGGAACTGGTGGTCACGCGCCACCAGCTGGCACGGCACGCGGACAAGCCGCCTCGGGCATTGATTCCCGACGCGGTCATGCTGGACCTGGCCCGCAGCAAGCCGACCGCCGCCGCCGCGCTCTTCGAGATTCGCGGGATGCCAAGACCGGTCGCGTCGGCCCACGCTGCCGACTTGCTCGCCGCGGTGAAGCGAGGGGTGGACGCTCCCAACGCCAAGGACGATGTGTGGTCCGGCGCCAAGGAAGACGCCGGCGAACGCATGGCCATCGACGCGCTCTGGTCGATCGTCACGATGAAGTGCATCGCGGAGGGAATGGCACCGTCGATGATCATCTCGCGGTCAGACCTGTCGCGCTGGTACATGCAGCGCAGGAAGGGCAGCGAGGATCCCCTCTTCGCCGCCACCAACTGGCGTTCCACGGCGCTTGGCCAGTGGCTCACGAGCTTCCTGGACGGCAGCGCTCGATTTGAGATCGGCTGGAAGGGAGACGGCCCGGCGACCTAGATTGGTGTGCCGCGACCCCGCCATGCAGCACTGGGACTTCACGCCTCCGCCTCCGTCTGACCTCGGTGACCACGAGGTCAGGCTGGACGGCTTGCACCTTGAGGGAAAGCGCGTCGCGCTGATGGTGTGCGGAGGGATCGCGGCCATGAAGGCGCCGATGGTCGCTCGGGCGCTGCGCCGGCAGGGTGCGGAAGTGACGGCGTTCGTCTCGGGGGAAGGACTTCGATACGTGACGGCGGACACGATGAGCTGGTCGTGCGACCGCCCGGCGGTGACGCAACTGACTCCGCGCGCCGAACACCTCTCCGACGCCGAACGGTTTGACCTCTACCTGGTCGCACCCGCCACCTACAACACCATCGGCAAGATGGCGCAGGGCGTCGCCGACGGCCTGCTCAGCGCCACCATGGCCAGCGCCATCGGACGTATGGAGCGCGGCGAGTGCCGAATCCTGGTCGCTCCAACGATGCATGGATCGATGCACAACTCGATCCTCACCGACAACATGCGCCGGCTCCAGTCGCTTGGCGTGGGATTCGTGGCACCTCGCATGGACGCCGGGAAACTGAACCTGCCCGACGAGGAGGTGCTGGTGGCCGCGTCGTGCCGTGCCCTGTCTACAAGCGCGCTGGTCGGGCGTCGCGTCCTGGTGACGGGTGGCCCGATTCCAGTGTCGCTGGACAGCGTCCGCACCATTTCCAACCGTTTCACCGGCGCGCTCTCCATCGAGATCGCCCGCGAACTGGAGCTGCGTGGCGCGGATGTGGACCTGGTGCTTGGTGCGGGAAGCGCCGCGGCGCCGGCGTGGATCGACACGCACCATGCTCCTGACCTGGCGGGCTACCGCGCGAGCGTGATGGACTTGCTTGGGCGGCACCGGCACGCTGCGTGTGTCCTGAGCGCCGCGGCGGCGGACTTTGAGCCGTCAGAGGTGCGAGAGGGAAAGACCAGCAGTCGCGACGGCTGGACGATCCAGCTGCAGCCCGCCGCGAAGGTCATCGACGAAGTGCGTGAGCGGCATCCGGGGACATTCCTGGTTGGCTTCAAGTACGAAGAGGGCATCACCACCGACGAGCTCCTTCGCATCGGGCGCAACCGCGCCGCGCGAGACGGTGCCTGCGTGGCCAATCGCGGAGACGACTTTGCACCGCGAATGGATGGTTCGCAGCCCGTGCAAGTCGCGTGGATCTGCTCGCGAGAGCCTGATCGCGAACCCCTGCGCGTAGAAGGAAAGCGAGCGATCGCCGCGTCGATCGCCAACCTTCTGGAGCGTGAGTTCACTCAGCGCGCGCGGGCGGATCGCTCGGCCCAAGCAGCCACAGCTGCGCCTGACCGCTGATCTCGCCGGCCAGCTCCATCGCCTCGGCGCCAATCCCACAGTAGAGGTCGCACCGGGCTGGTCCCCTGATGGCACCGCCGCGATCCGTGCACACCACGAGGAAGGTCCGAGGTATCCCGCCAATCGTGGCCTGCAGAACGGCGGGCGCCCCTGGAGGTGCGATCGCCGGGTCGATCGCCACACTGTGAAACGGCACCAGCACCGGTCCGGTCGCCGACGGCGGAAAGGCGTCGCACGGCACGGCACGCCAGTACACATGGCGCGGATTGTCCAGCATCAGACGACGAACCGCGTCCGGTTCGCGCTGCCACACGGCCCGCAACGACGCGAGCGTCGCGGCGTCGGGCGACAGGAGTCCTTCCCGGATCATCGCTCGGCCAAGGCTGGCGTAGGACAGTTCATTCGTTCCGTCGTTGACGAGGCAGATCGTGCCACCATCCGCGCACTGGACCTGCACGGAGCCGTTCACTTCGGCCAAGTAGCCATCCAGCTGGTCGCCCACCCAGGCCACCGGGATGCGCAACTGCCGCATGCCGTCCACACGTGGAGGCCCTGGTTCACCATGGGCGATTTCCTCGGGCCGGGCGACGAGTGGCCACCATGTGTTGGGTGATGGCGGTTCAACTGAACCCACGGCACCGGTCACGCGTGGTGTGGCGTAGCCAGTGAGGTGGATGGACTGGCCTCCATGGATGGGCCACATGGCCAGCGGTGGTGGTGGCAGCGACGGCGACTCGGCCGAGGGCTCGACAAGCCATGCCTCAAGCGCAGCGAGATCGTTCCGCACAAGCACGGGGTCGCACCGTTCCTTCGTGCACTCTCGAACGCCCTTGGGCGATTCCAGCCACGCGCGCGATTCACTGATCGCGCGGAGCGTCTGGGCTCGTTCGGCGGGTGCCGTGACCCACTCAGCGGCCACCGCGTCCCACGGAATGGGAGTGGCTGAGGCGTGCGCCGGAACTGGTGGCGCGGCGGCGGCGGTCGGTCCCGCCCGATCCAGCACTTCGTCGTGAAACACCTCGCCGGTCACATCGACGAATCGAACGCGGAGTTCCGCACCATGCGCGTCCTCGCTTCCGGAAAGGAGCGCCATCATGTTGGGTCGGGGGTAACTGGCCGTGACCCAGGTGCTGGGCGACCAGGTCGCGGAGTCGTGGGCACGCTCGTGCATCGGGCTGGACACGATCTCCACGAGGTCGTAGCCGGCAACGCTTGCGCTGGGGTGGCGCAGCACGCGGCTGTTGTGCACATCGCCCGAGACCAGGACGACACCGGGAACCGGCATCGATCCGATCGTCTCCAGGAGCCGACGGTACTCGGATGGGTACATCATCCAGAAGTCGGTCTTGAAGGGACGAACCGCGCTGTTGAAGACCATGCTGGACGCCACCACCTTCCATCGGGCCGTGCTCGTGCGAAGCCCCGCCTCCAACCACTCCCACTGCCGGTCCCCAAGCAGCGTCCACTCCTGCGGCGAGCGGGATGAATGAGCGGTGCGGGCAAACCACCTCGTATCGAGCACGAAGACCTCCATCGGCCCCGCGCGAAAGGAGAAGTAGGCGCCCTGGTCGTCGTGGCCCGCCGAAGGATTGGCGTGCCACGCCAAGAAGCATTCGCGCGCAACCTCCTTTCCCTTCATGCGGCCGTCTGTGTCGTTGAGCCCAAAGTCGTGGTCGTCCCAGATGGCCAAGAGTGGCCTGTCACGGACCAGCGACTGCAGCGCCGGCATCGCCAGGAACTCCCCATGGCGGCGCATCTGCACCGCGGCATCGACCGAATCGATGTACGGCGTGTCACCCAGCAAGAGAACCGCGTCGGGGTGCCAGCGCTCCACTTCCGCAAGAATTGCCTGCGTTCCTTCATCCTCGTCTGCACAACTTCCGATGGCGATCGTTGCACCCCGTGCAGAGCCTGGCATCGCGGCCATGGGCATGTCGATGAAGCCGCCGCGATGACCCTCCACGCGCCCTCCCGCCGCGTCCACCACTTCGTACCGGTAGCGGACTCCTGGCGCGAGTCCATCGATCTTCCAATGCACGATCCCGCCGTCGCGTGGCGCCCGCTGCGCGGTCACGGTTGCCGAAGCAGCCAGCGTTCCGTCCGGCTCCCACACGCGAATCGTCGGCTGCTGCCCGGCATCGGCCACGCGAAGCCACACTCGTGCGTGGCCGTCTTGCACATCGCCAAGGAACGGCCCATGCGTGACGGTGACATCGCCCACGGCCTGCGCCTCGAGCAGCGCCGGAAGCCCGCAACACATCGCACAGGCAAGCGCCGTGGCAAGCGCTCTACTCACGCGCGCCCCAGCACGGTGCACTCGCCGGTGGAATCGCCGAATCGATCGCAGGACACTCCGGCACGGCGCAGCAGGTTGACATAGAGGTTGCACATCGGTTCGCCGCCCTGGATCGCCGCGATGCCAGAGTGCCGCAGGCCCGCTGCCTCGCCACCGGCCACCAACACTGGGAGGGAGTCATGGTCGTGTCGATTGCCGTCGCTGATGGCGCCTGCGTAGACAATGATCGTGTGGTCCAGGAGCGAAGTGCTGCCCTCGCGTTCCTTCGACATCCGCGCGAGGACGGTGGCGAGGAACTCGCTCTGGTGGAGGTTGATGCGCCGCACGGAGTCGATCATCGTGGCGTCGCCCGAGTGGTGTGTCAGGTGGTGGTGCGCCTCGCTGATGCCCAACTCGGGGAAGGTGCGATTGGATCCCTCGTTCCCCAGCATGAAGGTGGCCACGCGCGTCTGATCGGTCTTGAACGCAAGCACCATGATCTCGGCGAGCATCTGCGCGTGTGTCGAGAAGTCCCGGGGCGCATCGCTGGGAATCGTTTCCACCGCTGGAAGGTCACGATTCTTGGGCGCTCTCTCTGCCGCCTCGATCCGGCGTTCCACGGCACGGATGCTCTCCAGGTACTGGTCCAGCCGCTCGCGATCATTCCCCGACACCGCCTTTCCCAGCCGCTTCACTTCGTCACCGGCCAAGTCCAGGATGCTCTTGCGCAGCGCAAGCCTCCGCTGGCGCTCCTGCGGCGTCGCACCGCTCATCATGAAGAGCCGCTCAAACGCCGCGCGCGGTCGCACCAGCTTGGGAAGCGGCCGGTCTGGCGCGGCCCACGCGATGTTGCCGCTGTAGGCGCAGGAATACCCAGAGTCGCAGTTGCCGCTCCGGGGCGATGCCTCCAACCCCAGCTCCAGGCTGGGCAGCGGTGTCTCCAATCCAAGCGTGCGTGCCGCCACCTGGTCCACGGACACTCCCGCGTGAATGTCAGATCCCGCCGTCTTGCGTGGGTGCGCTCCGGTGAGGAAGCACGCGGCACTTCGCGCGTGGTCTCCCGGACCATCGCCAAGCGCTTTGGCATTGTGGTGGTTGAGCCCGGCAATCACGGTGATGCGGCTGCGCATCGACTGCAGCGGCGCCAGCGTGGGGGAGATGGGCAGCGCCGCATCGGCAACCGCAGCCTGCCGAGGATGCCAGTCCTCGTAGTCCACGCCGTTGGGGAGAAAAAAGAACGCCATCCGAGTGGGGGGCGCTCCCGAAGCAGCCGCAGTCATGGCTCGAGCGGACGCTGGGCGGAGTGGTGTCCCCAGCGCAGCCGCCGCCCTGGTCACTGACTCCAGCCATGGCAAGGCGATGGCACCGGCCAGACCGTGGAGCATGAGGCGGCGGTGTGGCTGGTTCATGGGTGTCATCGAGTCAGGGGTCCTGCGAAAGACTCGCTCAGCGCCAACTCCACCACGATAGATCGAAGCGATGGGTCCGTGATCCCGATGCGGTCGATCTCATCCAGTGTGGGAGAGTCCACCTCGGCGGTCCGGCGACCAAGCGCGAAGACCGCCATGTGCCGGATCAGGCTCCGCCGCAGCGCCGGATCATCTGACAGGAACTGCTCCAGGCCCTCGATGCCATCCAGCGTGGCGCCCCCGGGCAGTCGCCCCCGGTCATCCACCTGTGCCACCCGCCACTCCACGATCTCCTGGTCGCCCTCGCGAGTGACATGCCGGATCCGGACTCGCCGCCCGATGGCGTCTCGAGACTGGAGCGCAAATCCAAGTTCGTCCATCGTGTGGTGGCAGGCCGCGCACGACGGGTCCGCGCGGTGGTGCTCCAGTTGTTCCCGCATCGACAGCGTGCGACCGTCCACGCGAGCCGACTCTTCCAGCTTGGGAATCTCCGGCGGCGGCGGCGCGGGCGGGCGGTCGAGGAGCGCCTCCAGGATGAACTTCCCGCGGATCACCGGCGAGGTCCGCGTCGGCAGGCTGGTCGCTGCCAGCACGCTTCCGTGCCGGAGGAGTCCCTCACCGGTGTCACTCGCCACGATCTGGAGTTCATCGCCGGTGAGCGGCTCCTCGCCGTAGTACGCCGCCAAGGCTGCGTTGCGCACTCTCGTGCGAGATCGCACCAGTGCACTCACCGGCGCCCCGGAACGAAGGATCCAATCGAAGTACTCGATCGTTTCCTCACGAATCGCCGCGCGCATCGGACCGTCCAGCGCGCCAAACTTTTCCCCGTCAAAGGTCTGCGTCTCCAGCCGATCGATCTGCAGCCACTGCGTCGCGAACCGCTCAGCGAGCGAGCGTGAGCGATGGTCATCCAGCAGGCGGCGGACCTCCCGCGCGGCGCCTTCGCGAGAGGCCAGCGATCCATCCTCGGCGGCTTGGCGGAGCCGTTCGTCGGGGATCGACCCCCAGAGAAACGAGGCCAGTCGCGCCGCGTACTCCTGCGGCGAGCCGGGCTCTGTCTCGATCCGGTAGAGGAATCTGGGATGGCAGAGCACCGCCACGATGGCCGCCCGCTGCGCATCGATCGCATCGTCGCTTCCGGCCGCTCGCTGCACGCGCCGCACCGCCGCGGCCACGCGAGCGCGCTCCTCGCGTGGTGCCTCGCCCCGCCACGCTCGTTCTGTCAGCCACCCCACCACCCTCTCGAGGGCGGGCGACTTCCTCCCGCCCTTCGACACGTTCTCCATCCCCTGCTGGAAGGCGCTTCCCTCCCCATCGGTGGTCTGCTGGCGGAGTTCAATCGCGACGACCTGGGCGTTGCGATCGCGCTGCGACGGGTCTGGGTGGTCGGGCCTGTAGAAGTCGTTGATGAATCTCACTCGCGCCTCGTGCTCACCGGGTGCCAGTTCGCACGCGATCCGGAACTCGCCCGGGTCCTCGGGCGTCTCGCGCACTGAGAACGTGCCCAGCAGCCGGCGGTTGATCCCGGCGGAGAGCCGCACTGGTTCGTCGCCCGCCTGCTGCCCTGCTGCCCGGATCACCAACTCTCCGGAGAACGGTGACCGCAAGCGGAAGGTCGTGATCGCATCGCCAGCGGAGTGGAGCCGCACCACACCGCCGTCGACACGACCTCCGCCCTCCGCCGAGAGCGGTGTCCCTTGAATGAGCGTGCCCTGTGGCCCTGCCGTCGCGACGATCGCCGCCAGCTCTGCGGCGGCCAGGTATCGCTCCACATGGAGCGGTGAAATCGTGAGCGTGTCGGCGGTCGTCGTGAACCCCTCGCCAATCTCATCCTCGGGGAGCACCATCTCCACATCCACCTCCACGCCCAGGAGATCGTGCACCGACCGCGACCACTCGTCTCTGGTCAGCCGGCGCGTCAGTGGAGTGCGCGGGGACCGCGTCCGCTCTGGCGCACCATCGCCCCAGGTTTCCTCCCAAGCGGCACGAGCCTCCGCGAGCAGCCTGCCGCGCTGCTCCTGGCTGGGTTGTTCTTCCTCAGTCATCGGCGGCATGTCGCCGCGACGAAGCCGCAGAAGGACCACTTCCCAGGAATCTCGCGCGCCCGGCGCTGCACTCGCCGACGCCAGCAACTCCCCCAGGTCCAGCCCACCCTTCGCCTTGGCGCCCTCGTGGCAATCCAGGCAGTACGAGGCGAACCCGGAACCGCCTCCCGACGGTCCGGCTTGGCCGGCCGCCTCCGTGGTAGCCGCTGCGACGACCAACGCCGACAGGACCGAGATTCCAGGGAGCATGCGACCCTTCACGGGACAGAGCCTAGGACCTTCACGGATCCCACCCATTGCGCCGATACGATTTCGTGATGATCGACGAGGGAGACACCCTTGACAGCGCCAGTAGTTTCTCCAAACCCCCTCCCCGCGAGCCCGCGGAATCTCGCGGCCCCGCACGACCGCCCGCCAGCATCGACCCCGACGCGGCGACGATGCCCGTCCGTGAGTCGGACTCGGGCGTCCTGGGCGGAAACGGTGCCGCGACCTATCGGCTGATCAAAATCCTTGGTGAAGGTGGTTTTGGCTCCGTCTGGCAGGCCCGGCAGACGGCACCTCTGCAGCGCGATGTGGCTATCAAGGTCCTCAAGCGAGGGATGGATACCGATGCCATTGTCGCGCGCTTCAGCGCCGAGCGGCAGGCCCTGGCGGTACTGGACCACCCATCACTGGCCAAGGTGTACGACGCGGGGACCACGCCCGAGGGACTTCCGTTCTTCGCGATGGAGTTCGTGGCGGGCGAGCCGCTGGACAGTTACGCGGACAAGCACAAGCTTTCCGTGCGGCAGCGTGTGGAATTGCTCATCCAGGTGGCGGAGGCCGTGCAACACGCCCACAGCAAGGGCCTCATCCACCGCGACCTCAAGCCGCCCAACATTCTGGTCACCGCCGAGGGGACCGGACACCGCGCGAAGGTCATCGACTTCGGTATCGCCAAGGTGGTCAACAGTGCCTTAAGCGGCGACTCCGCCACGATGGTCGGCCAAATCCTCGGATCGCCTGACTACATGGCTCCCGAACAGGCGGCCCCGGGCGCCGTCGATATTGACACGCGCGCTGATGTGTGGGCTCTGGGCGTGGTGCTCTATGAGCTCATCACGGGCTCCACGCCCTTCCAAAAGGGACTCCTGCGAAGCAGTGGGCTGGAGGAATGGCAACGGCAACTCCGCGAGGTCGTCCCCGCCAAGCCAAGCACCCGCATCCGCACGGCGTCCTCCGCGGCGGCGGGCCAATCCTCTCACGATCTCGCGCAACGCCGCGGCGCTGCATCGCGCGAACTCATCTCCACCGTCCACGGCGACCTTGACTGGATCATCATGCGCTGCCTGGAGAAGGAGCGCGAACGACGGTACGCCAGCGCCGTCGCCCTGGCGGAGGACCTTCGTCGGTACTTGCGCGGCGATGCGGTGGAGGCCGGTCCCCCGACGGTGCGCTATCGCTTGGGCAAGGTCCTCCGAAAGTACCGCGTGGCTGTGGGCTTCGCCGCCGCTGCGGTGTTGATGCTGATCGCCTCGTCAGTGGTGTCCACAGCGCTGTGGCAAAAGAGCGAGCGCCAGCGGTCCAAGGCCCAAGCGACCCTCGACGCGATCATCGAGGCGCTGGACCAAGCCAACCCCGAGGAAGGTGGCTCCACCGCCATCGCCCTCGCGGGGTTCCTGGGGAATGTCGAGGAGGAAGCCCAACAGCTCGCCGTGACCGAACCCGTCACGGCGGCCAGTTTTCTCCACGCGATCGGGTCGCTGCGCGTGACCGCTCTTGAGTTTGAGGGTGCCGAGCGGGCGCTGGCGCTGGCGGTGGAACTACGCCGCGCAAGCGTCAACGATCCCGCGGTGGGCACCAGCCTCTTGGCATCGTCCCACCACCAACATGCCCGTTCCCTCTACTTCCTTAGGCGTCTGAACGAGGCGGCAGCTGAGTATGAGGAGGCGATCGCCCTCTGGGACCCAGACCACGACGCCGCCGCGAGAGCCGAGTCGCTCCTTCACCTTGCTTCGGTCTACGCGCGACTGGAAGATCGTGAGCGGTCCAAGGCCACCTTCGACGCGGCGATCGCGCACATGGAAGCGGTCCACGGCCCGATGGGCGCCAAGGTGGCGGACGCGTATTTCGCCCGTGGTCGCCAGGCCAGAGACCAAGGTCGACTGCAAGACGCCGAATCGGACTACACCAAGACGCTGGAAATCCTCACCGCCACCACGACGGAACCCGACTATCGGCTTGGGCAGGCGCTCCGGCACCTTGGTGAAATCCAGGCCATGCAGGGGCTCACGGCCACCGCCACCGGGAACTACGCGCGTGGACTCACCAACCTCGTCGGACAATTGGGGGACGACCACTCCACGGTGTGTTCCACCCGTGACGACTTCGCAGAGTTGCTCCTCAAGGCCGAGCGTCTTGAGTACGCGCTCACCGTCGCCCGCGACTCGCTCGCCAGCCGGCGCCGGATGGCGGACAAGCCCAAGAATGTGCTCAAGACCCTGATCATCTGCGGTCGGGCGGCCGCCAGGGCTGGAGAAACCAAGCTGGCCCGGCAGTTCCTGGAAGAGGCGCTCTCCATGCGCCGTGCGCTGGAACCCAACGGTGGCCTGCAGACCGGAGAGATCGCGATACTCCTGGCGGAGGCTCACGCCGCTGCGGGCACTTCCTCCACAGAGATTTCTCCCCTGATCGCCGAAGCCCTCGAAGAGGCCGTGCGTGCCGGTGCCGCCGGAGTTCCGCTGGCAGAGCAGGCGGAGAGGCTCAGGAACTCAAGAGCATCCGATCCAACGCCTTCGGTTGGGAACACTCTGTAGCCACCCAATAGTCCGATAACATATTTAGTGGGTTGGGGGGTCAAGAGATTGTTCTGCTGAGGTTGTTTTCCGGTGAATCTGACCTATCTATTAATCCGGCGGTGTACGCCACCCCACTTTGTTTGTGGGTTAATCGTCGGTTCTTTCGTGGCGGTCGCTTCAGCGCCCCCCCTGCAACTCCGACAAACGATTCGCTGACCGCCGTGTGGCGGCGTACCCCGCTGTTCGATCGATCGTTCGTTCCTTTCTAAATCCTAGGAGAATTTGAAGTGAAGTATCTCACCAGCACGACCAGACTGTGTTGCAGCTTGGCAACCCTTGCCCTCACCGGCACGGCGTTTTCGCAGGTAGCCGGCGACGAGTGTTCCAACGCCCTCGCAGCCGCCATTGGCGACAACGCCTTTGACACCACGACCATGACGCCAAGCGCCAACCCACCGGCGGACGGCAGTTGCACCTTCCTCGACTGGGGCGCGTCCCAGGATGTCTGGTTCAGCTGGACCGCCAGCGGAACTGGAACCCTCGCGATCAACCTCTGCGCCAGCGCATACGACACCTCCATGGTCGTGTACGAGAATGACTGCACCACGCAGGTCGCCTGCAACGACGACTCCTGCGGTGCGCTGTACGAGTCGATCCTCACAGATTTCGAGGTGAGCGCCTCCTCGACCTACTTCATCCGCATCGGCGGCTGGAACGCGGCCTCCGGCGCCGGCAACATGAACC
>JAQCEQ010000010.1 GCA_027618565.1 Planctomycetota bacterium
CGTCGCCGGGCGAGCCGTAGCCGCGGGAGGAGGCCCGGCAGGCGTAGGAGTTGGTGTTCCAGCCGCCGCCGCGGATCACACGGGTCGAACCACTTATCGGACCTTGTGGGTCGGTCGCGGGGCTGCTGGAGTAGTAGCTGGCCGAGTACCAGTCCTTCACCCACTCCCACACATTCCCGCTCATGTCGTGCAGTCCGAAGCCGTTGCCCGCCTTCTGACCAACGGCGTGGGTCTGGCTTGACGAGTTGCTGGAGTACCACGCGATGGTGCCCAGCTGGCTGTCCGCATTCGTCCCGTCTGGGTACCCCGGCATCGAGTGGAACGCCGTTGTCGTCCCCGCACGGTACGCGTACTCCCACTCTGCTTCCGTCGGCAGGCGCATCCCCGTGCTTGTCAAGAAGCCCTGGATCGTGTTCCAGCTCACCTGCTCCACCGGGCGGCTGGGGGAGTCCGAGTAGTTCTTGAAGTACGCCGGGTTGCTTCCCATCACCGCCTGCCACTGCGCCTGCGTCACCTCATACCGCCCCATGTAGAAGGGCTGCGTGATGGTCACGGAGTGGACGGGAGACTCATTCGAGGAGCACCCATACGACTGGCTCGCACTGCACCCCATGTCGTAGGTTCCAGGCGGAATGAGCATGAACTCCATGTTCGTCGCCGTGTCCGACACGCGCCAGGGGAGGCCGGTGGCGATGATCGCCGAACGCAGCGACTCATCGTGCACCACAGCAGGATCTGGTGCGGCCTCAAGCACCGTGGCCCACGCGGGGACCGAGCACTCACCTCCCGCCCACGGCGTCTCGCCCCAGTGCGCAAAGACCGTGGTCAAGTCGCCGCCCCCCACCACGCCATCGCCATCAAGGTCCGCGAAGTCGTCGGCGATGCCCCACACGCTGAGCAGGAAGCCGAGATCCTTCCCGTCCACGCTGCCGTTGAGGCCGAAGTCTCCGTAGTCGTATTCGCAGCTGTCTGGGACGCAGTTGCCGTTGTCGTCGGCTGCCGTCTGGTTGATGAAGATGTCGCAGCGGTCCAGGACGCCGTTTTCGTCGCAGTCCTGGTCAAGACCGTTGGCGATGTCGCAACTGTCTGGAATCCCGTTGGTGTTGCAGTCGGGGACGCTCCCCTGCGCCATCTCGTAGTCGTCGGGCAGGCCGTTGCCATTGCAGTCCTCGCACGAATCGGGAGTGCCGTCGGAATCAATGTCGTTGCTGGTGCCGTTGGCAATGTCACAGCTGTCTGGAATCCCGTTCACGTTGCAATCCGCGGCCGTCCCGCTCGTGAAGTCGCAGGAATCAGGGATGCCGTTGCCGTTGCAGTCTGGCGTAGTTCCGGAGGCAATGTCGCACGAGTCAAACACGCCGTTGCCGTCGCAATCGGGCGCGCCACCTGCGATATCACAGGAATCCGGCACACTGTTCCCGTCGCAATCGGCTTCCTGGCCGGTGGCGATGTCCCAGTCGTCGGGGAGGTCATTGCCGTTGCAGTCGGTTTCGCAGGAATCCGGCGTGCCGTCGGAGTCCACATCGGTGCTGGTGCCGTTGGCGATATCGCAACTGTCGGGGATGCCGTTGGAGTTGCAATCCTCGGAAGTGCCCGTCGCGATGTCGCAATAGTCCAGAATGCCGTTGGCGTTGCAGTCGGGCGAGATCGTGAATGTGGCCTCCACCTCGCAGCTGCCGTTGGCGCACTGCGTGGCGCTCACGAGCGGGTTGCCGGTGACGGAGACCGTCATGCCTGCGCCGCCCCCACCGCTGGCCGCCACCAGCGCATTCCACTGTTTCGCCGAGAGCGTGATCGTGGCCACATCGGGTGTCGCCGGGCAATCGTGACCGCCGGACTGGAAGAGCGTGGTGGTGATCGTTGATCCGGCCAGTTGGAGCGTGGCGTACTCGGTGGCCAGGTTCAAGTCGCCGACGGCCGACACCTTGATCGTCACCGGCCAGAACGACTCGGCCACGCCACTGAGCGCGCCGGACGCAGTGACCCCGCTCCCGAAGGCACCCATGTTGCCGGTGGAAATCGTCTGCGACGACTGGCAGGCATCGCCCGTGCCGTTGCCGTCGCAATCCGCCTGGGTGGGGTTCGCTACGAGCGGGCAGTTGTCGCTGGCGTCTGGGTATCCGTCGCCGTCGGAATCCTGGGCGAAGGCTGGCGTTGCCGTGGCCACGAAGGCGAGGGCCGCGAGGGCGAGGGCCGCGGCGGCAACTCGAGCGGGGGCGAGAAACTTCATCATCCGGTTGGTCTCATTCTTCATGGCGGGTTCCGTGTCCCAATGATCACCAGCAATCGCCAGCCGCCGCGCCGGAAGTGGCCCCGGTGGCTGGTCTCTTCAGGATAACCAAGAACTGGCTCGGATCAAGCGATCTCTGCCGGTTCACGCCGGTTTACACCCTCGAAACGGTGAGGATTTGCTGCTTAAGTCACAAATCCCACCGTTTCAAGGCGTCCGGCTTGCGGAGCCGGGCCAATCCCACCGTTTCAAGCGTGCGGCGCGGGCCTTGCACCGCCTGAACCAACGCGATACGCGATGCCGCCGCCTTGCTCCCAGCGGCGAAGCACGGTGTCCAGGGTGGCACTGCTCACCTGGAAGTGCGGCGTGAGTTCCGTCTGGGAGTTGACATGCTCCAGCAGCACTTCGTGCAGGAACCGGCAGGCAGCGCGCGGGGCTCGCAGCCTCGCCAGGCAATCCGCGATGCGCTGCGGCGTGACATCGTCGGCGAAGAGCGTGTGCAGGAATGGCGGCGGCGAGCCGGTGATGGTGCACGCCCTGATGCGTGCCATCAGCAAGTCAAAGAGCGCCGGACCGCTCCACTCCAGCCGCTCCACCACCGATTGCTTGTCTAGCCTCGCCCGCCGGTGAAACGCATTCCCCTCCTCTTCCGCCAGCGCGCGCACTTCGAGCGGCAGGAAGACCTTGAACGCGAAGCCCGGGAACTGCAGGATGGCGTGGTCCATGATCGGCCACACGAGGGCCTTCATCGCCGCGGCTTCGCCGGCCACGGATTGCGGTTCATCGACCCGGTCGACGAAGATGGCCACGCTGCGCCAGCCGCCCGTCCGGACCACGCGCAGCAATCGCTCCAGCAACTCGTAGCGCTCATCCAGCGCCGCACCGCGCGGCAGGCGGTGCAGGTCTCCCGCGCGCAATTGGCCAAAGCCCAGGCGCAAGTCGATCACGCCACGCCCCACGGCCCGGCATGCGCGGCTCACTCGCTGGGCCGCCTTCCAGAGCGTGGCTTCGCGTGCGAGGAATCGCACCAGCAGGATTCCTCCCGCCAGCCCCACCGCTACGCCCAGCCCCTGCCAGGCCAGCCGCTGCCAGGCCTCGAGGAAGCCGCCAACTTGTCGCTCCACGAAACTGAGCCAGCCAATGCCCATGGCGAGGAGGATCGTGCCCGACCAGAAGTAGATGCCGGTGCGCAATCTTCCGCCAAGCCGCAGCGCGATGCGGAGCCGGCGGGTGCGCTCTCGCGCTTCGCCGACTCGGTCGTAGATCGATTGCAGCACCAGCAGGTCGCGCTTCTCGCGGCCACCAGCTTGACGCATCGCGTCACTCAGCTTGCCGGCAGGGATGCGCGCGGCACCCTGGAGCGGCTCGTCCAACGCGGCATCCACCAGTGGCGGGACCGCAGCACTCAGAATCCTGTCGATCCAGTCGGCGTTGGTGGGCTGGCCGCCGGTGCGGTCCAGCAATCCATCGAATGAATCCACGACGATTGGCATCGTGCCGCGGTGCTCGCCCTCGGCAGCGGCGGCCTCGTACTCGGCCGCCACCTGCATCCGGAGCGCGGTCTTCCCGGCCCCGCGCTCGCCAAACACCAGTGAGGTGAGCGGCACTGCGACATCACCGCGGATGCGACTGTATTCCGGGTGTCTATAGGACAGCCCGCTTCGCGCGAAGACGCCGTCCTGCGCGGCTTCTTCGCCCGCGAAGGGGTTGGATTGCAGCCGGTGGTGTCGTAGGAAGACCTCGAGGTCCATGGGTGGGTCGTGCCTTGTGACGGCCTAGTGGTTCACTCGCTGGCCCAGAAGTGCGCCCACTTCGTGGAGCTTGGCCTCGGTGAGCGCGGCGGAGGCCGACTCCAGGTTCAGTCGCAGGAGCGGCTCGGTGTTGGATGCCCGCACATTGCACCACCAATCGCCCGCATCAAGGCTCACGCCGTCCAGCGTGGTGACGTGGGCGGCGGGATACGCCGCAAGCAACTTCTCGATGGTCTTCGCGGTGTCGTCAGTCTTGAAGTTGACCTCGCCGCTCTGCGCATACTTGCGAAAGGGCGCGATGAGCTGCGAGAGAGGCTTGCCTTCGCGCGCCACCAGCGAGCACACTGCGAGGAACGCGCGCAGACCGCTGTCGGTGTTCCACATGTCGGCGAAGTAGAAGTGGCCGGAGAGCTCGCCGCCGATAGGCGCTGCGGTCTCCGCCAGCCGGGCCTTCATGAAGACATGGCCCACACGCGACTCGACCGGCACGCCGCCCGCTGCTTCGATCGCCTCGCGGACGGCGCGGCTTGATCGCAAGTCGTAGACGATCGCCGCGCCGGGGTTGTCCCGGAGCGCATCCTTGACCAGTGCCGCCAGCAGCAAGTCGCAGCCCACCGGCGTCCCCTGCTCATCCACGATCATGCAGCGGTCGGCATCGCCGTCAAAGCACACGCCAAAGTGCGCGCCGGAGCGGGCCACCGCCTCGCGAGTCTGCGCCAGGTTGGCTTCCACCAGCGGATTCGGCTCATGCACAAACTCGCCGGTGGAGTTGTCAAAATTGATTTTCTCGATCTGCAGCCCCGCCACGCCGTCGCACACTCGCGGCAGCGCGGTCCCCGCCATGCCGTTGCTGGCGTCGACGGCGATTCGCAGCGCGACGCTCCCCTCAAGGACGCGCGAATCCAATCGCTTGAGCAAGTGATCTCGATAGGGCTTCCAGAGGTCTTGCTTGACTTCAATGCCGGTGACATCGACATCGTTCCCCGGTGCCGCGGCGTCGGCGCCTGCCAATGCCTTCACTCGCTCCAGTCCGCTCCCCATGCCCACCGGCTTGGCGTGCGCCTGCGAAATCTTGAATCCGTTGTAGCGGGCAGGATTGTGACTGGCCGTCACTTGCACGCCACCGCACGCGCCCAGGTGGTTGATCGCAAAGTAGACAAACGGCGTGTCCACCATGCCGACATCCACCACTCCAAGGCCGTACGCGCGAATGCCCCGCTTGAGCGCCGCCACGAGCGCCGGGGAACTCTTGCGCATGTCGTGGCCGACAACCACATGCCGGGACATCGCGCCTGAGAAACCGGTGGCTTGCGTTCGCTCTGCCAGAAACTGCGCGGTCGCGAAGCCCGTCCGGTAGGCCACCTCCTCGGAGAGTGGGTCGGGGTACACGGCCCGGACGTCATAGGCCTTGTAGCAGCGGTCGAGGGCGGCGCCGGGCTGAGCGGGAGTGACAGGCTGGGACGGCATCGCGGACTTGGCGGACATGTGGTCGAGATCCTACGAATCTCACCCAAACTCGCAGGGATTCGGACCTTGCCCGGAGGAGGCCGAGCGGGTATCTTTCACTCCTTACTCTGGAGCCACGGATTCCCGCTGAGCGGGACCCAGCCCCGGAACGGCGCGACAGGATGGGTCGCGGCCGCAGGCGTTCCTGATGCGCGAACTGGCACACCGCCGGACGCGCCACGACAAGCGCCCTTGGACGAGCAGGAGCTCACCCGTTTCGGCGGGCGGGTCCATCCCTTCGGTTCGTCGGTGTCGCTGCATTCGTGCTGCTCACACAGCACGCCAAGTTTGGAGACTTGACCCATGTCGCTCGTGAATGAACTCGTTGAATCTGGCATCCACTTCGGCCAGCGCCGTTCCTCCTGGAACCCCCGCATGGCCCCGTACATCCACGGGGTCAAGAACCAAATCCACATCATCGACGTCAAGGAGACGATCAAGGGCATTCTGCTTGCGAAGAAGTTCCTGTCGCAGTTGACCGCCCAGAACAAGGATGTCCTCTTTGTCGGCACCAAGCGGCAGGCCCGCGGCGCGATCGAGACGCACTGCGCCGAAGCCAAGATGCCCTTCGTCACCGAACGCTGGCTGGGCGGCACGCTCACCAACTTCCGCACCATTCGAGAGCGGCTTCGCCGCCTGGAGGAGCTGGACGAACTCATCAGCTCGGGCAAGATGAAGACCAACTTCTCCAAAAAGATGGAAGCCCAGCTCACCCGCGAGCACTCCAAGATCTTCCGAAACCTCAACGGCATCCGCGCGATGGGCAAGTTGCCCGGCGCGATGGTGGTGGTCGATGTCGGTCGTGAGTTGAATGCGCTCAAGGAAGCCAAGGTCCTCGGCATTCCCACGATTTGTCTGATCGACACCGATGGCAACCCCGACTTCGCCGACATTCCGATTCCCGGCAACGACGACTCGATGCGCGCGATCGATGTGGTGATCCGCGAGCTCTGTGCCTCCATCAAGGAAGGCATGGAGTCCCGTCCCGTTTCCAAGGAAGGGCCCGCGCAGGCTGATGCTGACCACGATGCATCCGACGGCGACCCCAGCGCTCCCCGCCGACGCTCCAGCCGCAGCCGCTTCCGCATGGATGATGCGGCGGGTCATTCCGTGGCTGCCGGCTCTGCCCCCGCTGCCGAACCCGTGGCTGCAACGGTTCCAGCTGGTGAGCCCGTGCCGGCCGAAGGTGCCGCGTCGGCCTGAGTCCGCCTGAATCCGCGGCGCGATCACGCCTCTGAGTCCACCGACCACGATTGGAACAACCATGAGCGATACCACTGTCAAGATCGACCCGAAGGCCGTCATGATCCTTCGGCAGAAGACGGGCCTGGGCATGGGTGCCTGCAAGGATGCCCTCGTCGAGGCCAACGGCAACGCCGCCGAGGCCGAGAAGATCCTCCGCGAGCGCATGAAGGACAAGATGGACGCCCGCAGCGAGCGTGCCGCGGGCGAGGGCTGCGTCGTCGTCGCCGTCAATGGCGGGAAGATGACCGTCCTTGATGTCCGCAGCGAGACGGACTTCACCGCCCGCAACGACGAGTTCCGCGCGATGGCGGCCGACCTGGCGACGATGGCGCTCGCGCAGGCCGCCGGCGCCGTGTCAATGACGCCTGAGATGACCACCCGACTGGACGATGTCCGCCTTAAGACCGGCGAGAATGTCCAGTTCGGCAAGGGTGTCCGCTCGGATGCCCCGGCGTTTGCGAAGTATGTCCACCATGACCACCGCCTTGCCGCCGTGATCGCCTACGAAGGCGAACTCCCCGACGATGTTGGTGTGGGCATCTGCCAGCACATCGCGGCGCATGTCCCCACCCCGGTCGCCGTGGATGCCGACGGCGTCTGCAAGGACGAAGTGGCCAGGGTTCGCGCCGCGGCGCAGGCCGAGGCCGGGGCCAGCGGCAAGCCTGCGCAGATTGCCGAAAAGATCGCCGAGGGCAAGATGCGCAAGTACTTCGAGGAAGTCACCCTTCTGGGCCAGGCCTATGTCCGCGACGACAAGGTCAGGGTCTCGTCGTTGCTCCCCAAGGGCACGAAGATCCTGGGCTTCTGGCGCTACGTCGTCGGCTGAGCGCCATGGACCGCTGGGCGCCCGCCTCTCCCCTTTCTCGTCGGGATGCGCGTGCCTCAAGGCTTTCTTCGGGGCATCGCCAAGCCCTTGCCGATAACCTCAGTGCGTGATGGCCATGACTCTCAAGCGGATGCGGCGACCGTTCGGTGTCGCCGCACTTCTCTTCCTCAGCCTCTTCTCCAGCGCTGCCTGGGCAAGCGATCTCCAGTCCGAAGTCGCCGCGATGGTTCGCGCCGGGAAGGTCGCCGGCAAGCTGGGAACGAAGGCGGATGTCGGAGTCTCGATCCGGGAGCTCTCGTCGCTGCGCGTTGTCGCATCGGTTGGCGGAGGGGAATCCCTGATCCCGGCCAGCAACCAGAAACTTCTCACGACCGGGGCGGTGCTGCTGACGCTTGGCCCCGGCTTCGTCTTCGAGACCGCTCTCGTTCGTGATGGCGACAGGCTGATCGTGGTTGGCTCCGGCGATCCCAACTTCGGCGACCCGTCTCTGCTCGCGCGGATCCCCGTGCAACGCGCGGACGGGACGCGCGGCCTGGGCATGCGGCCCGAAGAGTTCGTGGATTTGTGGGCCGCCGCCGTTGCCGGTTCCGGCACCGGCTCCGGGCCAACCGAGAGCCGAGCGGTTGCCGAACTGGTGGTCGACGATCGGATCTTTGCTCGCGAGGGTCCCCATCCCTCGTGGCCGGCTGATCAACTGGACGAGGACTACTGCGCGTTTCCCAGCGGCATCGCGTTTCACGCCAACATGTTTTCGGTGCGCCCCAGCGTCCGCGGCAACGCCACGGTCGTGGAGACGATCCCGCCCAGCCCGTGGGTGTCGATCGATGTCAGGGTGACCACCAAGTCAGGCGCCAAAGACAAGCACTCGCCATGGCTGCGGCGCTCGGAGGGCGATGCCAGCTGGATCCTCCAGGGGAACCTGAAGTCGAACAAGTCGATGCCCATCGAGGTCTGCCTGCAGGATCCCGCGCTCTACTTTGGGCAACTCCTCGCGTCCCGACTCCAGGCGCACGGTGTGACGGTCGGCACGGTGCGGATCGCCAAGGCTGGCGAGACACTTGCTCGCTCCGCCCACGCCGCGCCGCCAGTGCGCACCTCGCTCGCGGACGCCCTCGCCCGCGCCAACACCGACAGCTCCAACCTGCATGCGGAAAGCCTCCTCAAGCACCTCGCCGTTCAACCGGGCGGTCCGCCTGCCTCCTGGCAGGCCAGCTGCGAAGTGCTGGCCACGATGTTGTCGCGCGAGTTGGGAGCCGAAGCCACCGGGTTCGTGGTCGCGGACGGATCTGGCCTCGCCCGCTCCAACCGCGTCACCACGAATGGGATGACCGCCTGGCTGGCCCGCATCGACCGCGATCCTGCCTCGGGGCCGATGCTCCGCGAGAGCATGGCCAAGGCCGGGCACACGGGCTCCGTCAGGAGCCGGATGCGCGACCTATCCGCGAAGGGCATCGTCGTGCCGTGCAAGACGGGCTACATCCACGGCGTCTGCGCCCTGAGTGGATTCGTGAACGGTCCCGACGGGCGCCAGTACGCCTTCAGCATCATCGGCAACGACCTGACCGCCCCGGGTGCCGTGTCGGAAATGAAGAAACTCCAGGACGCCATCGTCCGTCGCGTCGCGACGGGCTCATAAGGTGGCGGCAGGCTCCGGCAGCTCGATCTCGATCATGGCATCGCCATCCTGCTGCACACGAACGCGTTGCTGCCGCGCCAGTTCAAGGAGCGCGAGGAAGAGTCCCAGCATCTCGCCGCGGGAACGGCCCAGGAAAATCGCCTGGAGCGTCATGCGGCGAGCGGGATCTCGACCGAGCCTGTCGACGATGTCTTCCTCGTGGAGCGAGATGGGCGTGTCGTCATACTCCACGCGGTGGTCGCCCATGTGAGTGAAGTCGATGGCGGACACGATCCGCTCATAGGCCTGCAGCAGGTCGAGGATGTGGAGGTCTTCCAACTCGGCGGCAAGCGAGTCGGCGTCGGCCTGATCCGCGCTTCCGCCCGCCGCGTCGCCCGGCCCCGCCGAGTGATCGTGCCCCGCCGAGTGATCGTGCCCCGCCGCGTCGCCCGGCCCCGCCGCCCGCCCACCGACGGCGTAGCGCTTGGCGTAGTCCTCGCGAATCCGCTGGAGCAAGTCCGTGGCCGAGCGGAATCGCTGGTACGCCACCAACTGGCGAACCAGTTCGTGGCGCGGGTCTGCGGTCTCGGCGGCAAGGGCGGAAGCGCCATCGGCATCGGCGTCGCCAGCCGGCACCAGCGTGCGGCTCTTGATCTCCACCAGGGTAGCCGCCATCACCAGGAACTCCGCGGCAAGATCGACCTCGATCGATTTGATCTCCCTCAGGAACCGGAGGTACTCGTCCGTGATCGCATGAATCGGGATGTCGTGGATGTCCACCTCGGCGCGGCGGACGAGGTAGAGGAGCAAGTCCAGCGGTCCTTCAAAGTGGCTGAGCCGGACTTGATAATCGTCCTGTCGATGCACCGCAACACTCTATCCGCCACGGCATGCCGCCGCCCTCGCAGGTAGCCTCCCTGCGATGACCGCCCACCCGGACGAATCCGCGTTCTTGGCAGCCGTCATCAACGCGGAGGCCACAGCGCTCACGCGGCTGGCCGCCGCCATCGAGACCGATTCAGGACCCCATTGGGGTGCGGCGCTGGATCTCCTCGCCGCGACGGACGGGCATGTGGTGGTTTGCGGCATGGGAAAGAGTGGGCTGGTGGGACAGAAGATCTCCGCCACGCTGGCCAGCCTGGGCCAGCCGTCGCACTTCGTGCATCCCGCCGAGGCGGTGCACGGCGATCTTGGGCGGATTCGCCGAGGCGACTCCGTCATGCTCCTCAGTTTCAGCGGGGAGACGGCAGAGGTGGTGGACCTGGCGCTCATCTTGAAGGCCGACGGCATTCGACGGCTGGGTGTGTCGGCGAAGCCGGATTCGTCGCTCGCCCGCGCCTGCGACGCCCACATCCCGTTGGGGAACATCACCGAGGCGTGCCCCCACAACCTCGCACCGACAGCCAGCACCACCGCGATGATGGCGGTCGGCGACGCCTTGGCCCTGGCGCTGGCGCGCCGACGCAACTTCGCGGCGGATGACTTTCACAGGCATCACCCCGGAGGGATGCTCGGTGCCGGGCTGCGTTCGATCACTGAGATCCTCCGGTTCCGCGTTGGGGAGAACCTCCCGTGCCTGTCGCAGTCCCTGAAGGTGCGCGAGGCGATTGCGCAAGCGGGTGCCGGCCGTCGGGCGGGCGCGATGGTCGTCGTGGACGCTGCCGGCGCGCTGGCCGGCATCTTGACCGACGGCGACATCCGGCGCCTCCTCAATGAGCACGGCGAGTCGATGCTGGGCAAGTCGATGGACGAAGTGATGACTCGTTCACCGCGCTCGCTGCCGTCCAGCGCCGTCGTGGCCGATGCGGTCCGCATGGTGCGTGAGCAGCGCATCGACGAGATCCCCGTCGTAGACGCCGCAGGCCGCCCGATCGGCTTGGTCGATGTGCAAGACCTCGTCGCGATGAAGGTCGTGAGCGAGTAGCGGCCGGGAGAATGCTCGCAGACCCTCCCTCGCCAGCCGGACCCGCCAGCTCCCCCGCCATCTCACCTACGCGTCCGGGTACACCGGCGACTCGCCCGTCTCGAGGTACGTGTAGCCGTCCAGCCCGGCCTCGTAAGCGCGGACCACCTTCTGGCTGTCCGCGGCGGTCATGCGCTTGTCGCGCACGGCGAGTTCGCACTCGCGCCGGATGGACGCGCTGAGCTTGAGCGGGTCGTACTGGACATACTGGAGGACCTCGCGGACGGAGTCGCCCTCGATCACCTCGTCCAGCCACCATTCGCCGGATTCGTCCAGGCGGACATGGGCGGCGTGGGTGTCGCCGAACAGGTTGTGGAGGTCGCCCAGCGTCTCCTGGTAGGCGCCGACGAGGAAGGCGCCCAGGAGGTAGCGCTCGCCATCCTCGAAATCGTGGAGCGAGAGCGCCCGCTTGACATCGTGGTCATCCACGAACCGGTCGATCTTGCCATCGGAGTCGCAGGTGATGTCCGCCAACGTGGCCAGGCGCATCGGCCGTTCGTCCAGGCGGTGGATCGGCATGATCGGGAAGAGTTGGTGGATCGCCCAGATGTCGGGAAGGCTCTGGAACACCGACAGATTGCAGAAATACGTGTCCGACATCGACAGTTCGAGGTCGGCCAATTCCTCGGGAGCCGCGCCACCCATCGCGCGGACACGGTTGCGGATCTTGGCGCAGGTCGCCCAGAAGATCTGGTCCACGAGCGCGCGGCTCCTGAGGTCCATGTAGCCGACGCTGAAGAGCCTGGTCGCCTCGTCGCGCGCCTCCACGGCATCGTGGTACCGCTCCAGGAGTCGCCGTTCGCCGACCGCCCGGTACGTCTCCATGATGTCCAGGAGCGGGCGCGGGTGCTCCTCGCCCGCCGCCGCTTCAGGAAGTTCACCAGGAGCGGCATGTCGATCCAGCCGGTTCGCGCCCAGCACGTCAAACACCAGGACACTCTGCTGCGCCACCATCGCGCGCCCCGCCTCCGTCACGATCGCCGGATGCGCAACACCCTCCTCGTCGCACACGGTCATGATCTTGTAGACGATGCTGCTGGCGTACTCCTGCAGCGTGTAGTTCATGCTGAACTCAAACGAGGTCTGGCTCCCGTCGTAGTCGATCCCCAGCCCGCCGCCCACATCAATCGTCTTGAGTCCGGCGCCCAGTTTGGACAGTTGTACGAAGATCCTGGCCAACTCGTTGACGCCGGACAGGACTTGGCGGATGTCGTGGATCTGCGAGCCCATGTGGCAGTGCAGCAGCTCCAGGCAGTCCTCCATTCCACGCGCCTTGAGGATCTCGAACACCTCCAGCACCTCCTGGAGCGTGAGGCCAAACTTGGCTTTCACGCCCGAGGAATTCCGCCACCGGCCAGCGCCCTTGGCGGAGAGGTTGACCCGCACGCCGATGCGCGGACGCACGCCCAGCCGCTGCGCGTGGGTGACGATGAGGTTGAGCTCATTGAGGTTCTCGATCACCGGCACGATGCGCCGGCCCAGCTTGGCCGCCAGCATGACGAACTCGATGTATCGATCCTCCTTGAAGCCGTTGCAGATGATCAGCCGCTCGCCGATCTCGGAGGTCAGGCCCATCACGGCGAGCAACTCGGGCTTGGAACCCACCTCGAGCCCGGACTCGAACACGGCACCCGCCTGTCGGATCTCCTCCACCACGCGGCGCTGCTGGTTCACCTTGATCGGGAAGACCGACGTGTAGCCGCCGCGATACCCATTCTCCCGAATCGCGTTCTGGAACGCCTCGTTCATGTCGGCGACGCGGCGCGACAGGAGGTCACTGAAGTGGAGGAGCACTGGGGTCTTGAGGCCGCGCTCGCGGAGGCCCTCGACTACGTCGTGGAGGTCAATCTCCCGAGCGGGGTCGCGCTCGGGCCGGACCACCACCTTGCCAGCGGCATTGACATCGAAGAATCCCTTTCCCCAGAGCCTGGTCTGGTAGAGATCCACCGCGTCCTCGACCGTCCATGGCTCGCCCAGCGCCCCCTTCGCCAGCTTGCGCGAGTCGCGCGAGGCACCCTCCGTCCGCGTCGCGGCATCGCCCGCAGGCGTGGCGCTCTCGCTCGACAGCCCGGAGATCGTTGCGGAGCGTGCGTCAGTCGAGGCAGCAGACCGAGCTGGTGTCATGGCGTTGGTCGGAGGAGGGGCGAGCGATCCGAAGTGAGGAAGTGTACTTCAACTCTGCGCGCATTCAAGTGATCGGCGTCAGTTCTTGATAGCCGCCGGAGCGTCCGCGGGCGCCGGTGCCGACCCGGCGCGTGGCGTCCACGGTGCGCCCATCGTGAGGAGCGCGCAGGCGGTCCCAAAGTTGGCGGACCTTGGAAACACGCGGTCGTTCCAGGTGCCCTCGCCTGAACGCGTCCGCGACAACCGATCCAGCACGATGGACCGGAGCTCGGCCCGGCTCTCCTGGGGCGCCCGCTCTGCCGCCAGCGCCGCCCGCCAATGGGCGTACATGAAGTAGTAGGGTGCCACGCCGTACGGTGGCTTGTGCGTGCCGTTCTTGGCGCGTCGTGCCTCGAGCGCGTCCCAATGTTCGCCGAACGCGCGCACGGCGCTCTCGGCCCGAGCGGGAGACCCCAGCCCGCCCAACTGCAGCGCCGCCTCCACCGCGCACATCCGACCCACCGCGCCCGGGATCTGGCCCGGCTGGTCACGGATCGCCTTGTCCGCGGAGTAGTCCACGTAGCCGCTCTCGCCGCGCATGACCTGCAGCACCGCCATCGCGCGATCGAGAATCGCCGGGTCAACGGCCTCGCCCTGCGACTGCGCCAGGAGCAGCGTCTCCACGCACGGAGCCGTCATGAAGGGGCTCGCCGGGCTGGGCTTCAGGCGAGAGCCCCGCAGGGCATAGTTCCATCCGCCAACCTCGGCGATTTCCATCTTCTGCAGAGCATCGACATACCAGTCAATCGCCAATTCCGTGTCCGCCACCATCTCCTCGGGCACCGCCTTCGCAGCGCGCGCCAGCAGCAGGAATCGTGCCCCATAGCAGTGCCCCCATCCGCGCACGTCGTAGCCACCCTCGTAGTCCACCGGATCCATGAGCGGGTGATTCCGAGTCTGGCAGACAAAGGCCATCGCCTTCTCCACGGCATCGCGACGCGCGGCGTCATCCGCATAGCCGGGCGTGCTGAGCAGTGCCTCCGCGCAGATCGCCGTTCCACCGATGCGATACCCGACCGGGATCTCGCCCCCGACGCGGTAGACGCCCTCGTAGGGCCATTGCCCCGGCTCCTCCTGCATCGCCACCAGCCGTTCCACTCCAACCGCCGCGTGCTCGGCGAGGGCGCTGGGCCAGCCGGCGATGAGGCATGCCTGCACGCGCGCGTCGTGGCCGGCATCCATCGACACCACGACCGTCGGGGCTGGCGAGGCTCCGGCAGTCTTGCCGGCAGCGTCGCCTTGCAGAGGCATGGTCAGGCACAGGAGGATCGTCGTGAGCATGCGCGAAGCGTACGGCACTGCCACGGCACGAAACCCATAGAATCACCCGATGCTCCGCATCAGTGCCGGCGAGTTTCGGACTCGCGTGCTCCAGACTCCGCCCGGCGCCCAGCTCACCAGGCCAATGGGGAGCCGGACCAAGGAAGCCATTTTCAACCTGCTGCGAGGCTGGTTCAAGGACGCACGGGTGCTGGATCTCTATGCGGGCGTTGGCACGATGGGACTGGAGGCCGCCAGCCTGGGGGCGCGCGAGGTCGTGTTGGTCGAGAAGGACAAGAGGGTCCTGGAGTGCCTGCGCACCAACATCGCGGCGCTTCGGTGCGGTGATCGCGCCACCATCGCCGCCGTCGATGCGATGGACAGCGACCTGCGGCAGGCGGCACCGGGACCGTTCAACGTCATCTTCTGCGATCCGCCGTTTGCTGCCATGAGGCGGAACGCTTCGCGCCGGAAGATCATCGAGCGCCTCGATGCACTCCACTCGTTGATGGCACCCAATGGTTTCCTGGTGCTCCGCGTGCCCGATGTGCCCGAGGACGAGGACGCCCTTCAGCTGCCGCACTTTGAGGGTCCTGAGGTGCATTCCTATGGCAACGAGCAGCACGTACTCCTCTTCGCACCCAAGGCTGCGACGCCGGTGCACGCCGACGGCGCGACCGAGGCCAGTAGCGACGCAGCGCCTCCTGCCATCGACGACCTCCCCCCGCTCCAGTGACCCAGCTCGACCTCCCGGCAGACGCTGACTCGTGCCACAGCCACTTGGACAATTCCCGAGATCGCTCCTGGCGCACTCGCGCTGGTTGAAGATTGAGGGAATCCCGTGCGTCTTCATGCATCCGCAGCTGGACGCCGCCGCACCGGAGGCGTGGCCCACGACTCCGCTCCCGACGGTCCTCTGGCTGCACGGCAGAACGGTCACCAAGGAACTGGACCCGGGTCGATACCAGCGCTGGCTCGCTGCCGGGATGGCGGCCATCGCGATGGACTTGCCGGGACACGGCGAGCGGCTGGAGGCGCAGCTCCAGGCGCCTGGCTCGCTGGCGGAACTCGTCGATCGTTGCGCTCCAGAGCTGGATGTTGTCGCGGACTGGGCGCAGCGGAACGGGTGCTCCTTGCCAGATCGCTGGGGCATCGGCGGGATGAGCGCTGGCGGGATGGTGGCGGCGTGCCGACTCTGCCAGTCACACCGGTTCAGTGTGCTGCTGCTGGAGAGTTCCACCGGCGACTTGCTCTCTCTCCCGGGCGCGGCGCAGCGCGGCGGACAACGGTTGGCAGAACTCTCTCCCCTTGACCACCTCCACGACTGGCGAGACATCCCCACCCTGGCGCTCCACAGTGCCAAGGACGAAGTCGTCCCCGTCGCGGGCACCCGCCGGTTCATCGACGCGCTTCGGGTACGGAGCACTCACCCGGATCGAGTCACGCTCCACGAGTGGGACTCCACCGGGGCCCCCGCCGAACACGTCGGGTTTGGCCGAGTGGCCGCCGAGGCGAAGGAACTGGGCACCCGGTTCCTTCAGCGTTGGTTGGCGTAGGGGCTCTCGCCGCGGTAGATCCAGCCACTCGCGCCTCGCGCCGTGACCGCCTGCACGAAACGACGGAAGTCCGCATCCAGCGAGGAAGCGTCGACCCCGAACACCTCGCGGAACTGGTCACGAAGTCGCCGTGGCCCCGCCCCCCCGTCCCTCACGCGGCCGGCGGCGGCATCGGTGAGCATCCGCTCCAGGGCGGGTCGGTACCGCCCGTGGTCGTATTCCGCCAAGAAGTGGATCAGCACCCACACATGCGCGTAGTAGTCAAGCAGCGCATCGCGCCCTTCCAGGAGGAACCCTTGCGGTGTCCCGGTGATGACCACCTCCAACGGTCGCACCGCGTTGGCTGAGACAAGATCCTGGAGGGCGCTGTATCGCTCCATGTTGCGCCACGGGCGGAACTCGGGCTCGCCGGAGCGAAGGCCGACGCATCCCTCGCAGTAGGTGGCCATCCCTTCGTCCAGCCACGGCGGCAAGCTGGAGCCAAAGGTGGACTGCGCGTACTGGTGCCACCCCTCGTGGGCCGCGATGGTGAGCGTGTCGAAGTAGCCGATGTCGTACAGGACACTGATGCCATGCCGTGTGTAGCCACCCCGGCCGATCCGGCGGTAGATGGCGGCATCCTCACCAAGATCTCGTTCCGCATGCGCGATCCACTCCGGACGCGTCCGGTAGACAAAACTGGTCAGCGCACCCAAGGGAGCCGGCAGCGGCACGATGGCCGATCGGTAGTGCTTCAGCGCGGCCTCCTGGAATCCGGGGAGGATCGCGCGCAGGCGGGTTTCGTGGAGCGTCGTGTGGATCGCATACGACGGCGAGAGGAGCAGCAGGCCGTCGTCACGCTCTTCTATCACGACAGGCACTTGCAATGCTGTGGCCAGTGCGCCCGCTGCCGCGAGGGGTCCCGGCGGCGCCACGGCGGCGTCAAACGGAGCGGGAGCAATCGAGCCCGTCGTCCGCGGTGCGCACGCTGCCAAGAGGAACACTCCGGGCGTCAGCAACGCGCCCGCGGCGACCACGAACCAGCGTCCTTGGGTCACCGTCCTCATGGGATCGACGCCAGCGCACGCTGCGCCGCCTCCAAGTCCGCCTGGGCCTTCACACAGAGTTCCCGCGTTTGCTCCACCACCGCCGGCGGCGCCTTCGCGATGTAGCCGGCATTCCCCAGCTTGGCGCTGTATCCGGCGATGGCCCGAGTGCGGTCGGCCACGACACCCTTAAGCCTCGCGCGTTCGGCAGCCCCATCGACGGCGTCTGCCAGGTTCCCCAACCACTGTTCCTCGCCCTCGAAGGCAAGCGGCGCCAAGGCGCTTGGTCGCGCCGCGTCGGCGGCGTGGACCTGGTCGATGCCTGCGAGAGCCTCGATGAGACCACCGGATTTCCCCACGAGCGTGGCGACAGGGGCCGATGGATAGAGCGCGATCTTTCGCTTGGGCTCCACTCGCCGCTCGCCCCGGAGGTTTCGGATGGCCAGCACCAGCAACTGGGCTCGACGTACTGTCGCGCAGGCCTCGGTGTCCTCCAGTCCCTCCGGCCGCGGCCACGCGGCGGTCGCCAGCAGTTCCGCGTCGGGCAGTTCCAGGCCGCGCACTCCCGCAGGGCCCGCACCACGGACGGCCTCCCACAGCGCCTCGGTCACGAAGGGCATGACCGGGTGCATGAGGCGAAGGGTGGCGTTGATGACGGAGAGGAGCACACGCTGCTGCACCGGGTCGGACTTCACCGTTGCCTTGATGGCTTCCAGGTACCAGTCGCAGAAGTCGCGCCAGACGAAGTCGTACATCGCCTCGGCGTAGCCGTTGAAGTCGTAGGTAGCCACGCAGCGCTCGATGCGTTCGTGCGCCAACGCCAGCCTCGCGAGGATCCATCGATCCACCACTCGCTGCGGAACAGTCTCGCCCCCCACGGCCGCGGCCGCTGGCGAGACGCTGCCCAGTGCGAATCGAACCGCGTTCCATGTCTTGTTGGCGACATTGCGCCCGATGTCAAAACGGCTGCTCGTATTCCGGGCGAGTGGGACTTCGGACGAGGGCGCCACGAGACCCGTCGCCACGCCGTACGCGGTCACCATCCGCTTGGAGGGGTCCTTGGGGGACTGCTGCTCCGGAGCGGTGACCGTGTGCCCCGCGCCAGTGACGATGGTCGTGGGCGTGAAGGCCTCGCCCGAGTGAGGGTCCAGTACATCCACGGGCAATCGCACGTCCTGGGTGTCGGTCGACATCTGCGTGAGCACGAACCGGAGCGCATCGGCGCCGTGCGTATGGATGATGTCCCGGGGATCCACGCCGTTGCCGAGGCTCTTGGACATCTTCTGCCCAAAGCCATCTTGCACGACGCAGTGGATGAAGACCTCACGGAAGGGAAGCTTCCCTCCGTTGAGGTATCGATTGAACATCACCATGCGGCTCACCCACAGCGTGATGATCTCTCGCGCCGTGGAGAGGACGCTGCTGGGGTTGAAGTCCTCCAGCATGCCGGGCGTCCCAGCGGCGGCGGGATCGGGCCAGCCAAGCGTCGAGAGCGGCCACAGCGCGCTGCTGAACCAGGTGTCCAGCACATCAGGGTCTTGCGCAAACCCAGCCCGCTCAAGCTCCGGCGCGTGTGCGTCGTCGCGAAGGCACACGGCCACGCGATGCTCGCCGCCCGCAGCAGTCCCGCCCACATCCACGCACCGACCGGCGGAATCCGTGACGAGGCAGGCGATGGCGTCGCCGGCGGGCACGCCCATCGAAGCCAGGACCTCGCGCCATGCCCCGCGGGGATCGTCCACCTGCTTGACCCACACCGGAATCCGGTGCCCCCACCACAACTGACGCGAGATGCACCAGTCGCGCAATCCCTCGTGCCATTGCTGGAAGGTCCTGGCGTACCGCGCGGGGAAAAACCGGAGTTCGCCATCGCCGGGAGCGGAGCGCACCGCCCACGCGGGATCGCCGGAGGCGGCGCGCTGGTCGACGGCCATCGCGCGGAGCGCCGCGCCGCGCAGGGCATCGTCGGTCACGCGCACATACCACTGGTCCGAGAGGTAGGGTTCCACCGGCACATGGCTCCGGTACGAGTGACCCACCGAGTGCCGGTAGGGCCTGACCGATTCCAGCAGATCGTGTGCGCGGAACCACTCCACGACCCGCTGGCGAGCGTCTTCGCGCGAGAGGCCCACGAATGCCGCGCCAGTCGCCCCCGCGTCATTCCACCCGTGTCGATCGCTGATCGATCCGTCCGGCGCCATGACATTGATCGCATCCAGCCCGTGTCGCTGGCCGATGTCCCAGTCGTTGGGGTCGTGCGCGGGCGTGACCTTGAGGAAGCCGGTGGCGAACTGTGCCTTGGCGTCCGACGCATCGCCCCCCAACTCCACCGGCATCACCACATAGTCGTCTTCGACGATCGGGATCACGCGACCCACGATCGGCAGCCGCACGCGCTTGCCCCGGAGCGCGGCCGCTCGCGGATCCTTGGGATTGACCGCGACCGCCGTGTCTCCCAGCATGGTCTCGGGGCGCGTGGTGGCCACCGTCACATGCCCTGAGCCATCCTCCAGCGGATAGCGGAGGTACCAGAAGTGGCCGTCCACCTCCTCCATCTCCACCTCGTCGTCCGCCAGTGCGGTCTGGCTGGCGGGATCCCAGTTGACCAGCCGCTTGCCACGCTCGATGAGGCCGTCGCGAAAGAGCCGGAAGAACGCCTCGCGGACCGCGCGCGCGCAGACGGGGTCCATGGTGAATCGCGTGCGGTCAAAGTCGCAGGAGGCACCCATCGCCTTGAGCTGCGCGAGGATGACGGCCTCGTACTCGTCCTTCCAGGCCTGCACCCTCCCGACGAATTCGTCGCGCGTGAAATCGGTCCGCCGCTTCCCCTGCTGCAAGAGGCGGCGCTCCACCACGGTCTGCGTCGCGATCCCGGCGTGGTCCGTTCCTGGCATCCAGAGGGTCTCGAACCCCTTCATCCGGTGCACCCGCGCCAGCACATCCTGCAGCGTGTTGTTGAGCGCATGGCCCAGGTGCAGCGCGGCCGTCACATTCGGCGGCGGGATGAAGATGGAATACGGTTCCCGGCCCGTCCCCGCCGCTGCGTGGAAGCACCCTGCCGCCACCCACCGAGCCGCGATGCGGTCCTCGTGGTCGCGTGGGAGATACGATTTCGCCAGACTCTCGGAGGCGCTCGCGGTTCGCTCCGCAGGCGCGGGCACGAGGTGTGACATGACGCATCGATCATACGACACCACCTGCGCCAGAGCCCGCACAAGTGTCCACGCCAGCGTCGTGGTGTGGTGCACCGGATGGTTGGCCGCCGCCTCGATGCTCTGCAGTTGTTCGCACGACGAAAGGCAGCCACGGCAGCGATTGGGGTCGACGGAAGTCGTGGCCGCGTTTCGTGCCATCGATGCCTCGCTGGATCGCGGGGACTCGGCTGGTGCCTTGCTCATCGCGCGGCGCCTGCGCGAACTGCGTCCATCCGATCCCCTCGTGCAGGAAGCGCTGGGTCGCGCACTCCTGCGAAGTGCCGATGCCGCCACGGGCACGGATCGAGTGGCCGTGCTGGCCGATGCGCTCTCGGCGTACGACACCGCGGCCGAGCTGGACCCGAACAACGGCGGCTACCTCCACTCGGCGGGCATCATCGCATCGATGATCCCGGAGCACCTTCCCCAAGCGATCGACCGCCACCGTCGCGCCGCGGAGCGCATGCCGGACGAAGCCGCACCCCCGCTCTTCGCGGGATTGGCCATGGCCAGAATGGGAGACAGCGCCGGCGCACTGGAGTGGCTCTCACGCGCCAACGAACTTCGACCGGGTGACCCCACCTGCCAGATGGCCATGGCTGATGCGATGGTGCGGCTGGGCCGGGGCGATGCCGCGATCGAGATGGCTGCGTCAGCCAGGGCGCTGCGGCCTGATGACCTGGACCTCCGGTTGCTAGAGGCTCGGGTCTCGCGACTCGCCGGCCGGCCCGAGCGAGCGCGCTCGCTCCTGCTGGCCTTGGGAGACGCCGCGCTAGCACGAGATGCCTTTGCCCGCGAGTTGGCCGCCGCGCACACCCGTGCCGGTGAACTGAACCCAGCCGCCGAGGCGTTGCAGCGTGCGGCGGTGGCGGCACCGCTCCGGGTGGATCTGGCGATGGAGTGCGCGATCGCGTGGGCCGATGCCGGTCACACCGAACAAGCCCGGTACTGGCTGGATCGATGCTCCTCTACGGGAGCCAGCGACGCGCTCCTGGACGAGGCTCGCACGAGGGTCAACGAAGCCATCGACCGCCATCAACGCGGATCGTCTGCCCCGTGACATAGGGTGCGTGGAGCGCCAGCCAAACCACGGCGCCCGCCGCATCGTCCGGCGTGCCGGCGCGTCCCATCGGCACCGTGCGGATGTACCGCTCGACTGCGCCGCTGGACTCGCCCTCCGCGGCCGCGACCAAACCCGGCGCCACGAGGTTCACTCGAACCGTCGGTGCCAGTGCGACCGCCAGAGCTTCCATGCCCGCCTGAAGGGCACCCTTGGACGCCAGGTAGTTGATCCACTGCGACCGGGGGCGACCGAGTGCGTGGATGTCGCCCATCGCGACGATCGAGCCGCCCCCCGGCATTCCGCTCCGGGCCAGGCGCGGCGCCAACGCTCGCGCGATGGCCAGCGGAGCGACGGCGTTGACGACGAGGTGCTCGCGCGCCTGCTGGATCGACGCCAGCGACGACGCCCTGTCCCTCTCGTACAGGGCCGCGTTCAGCACGAGGACATCCAGGCCGCGCCGACCGAGTGCATCCGTGATCGCCCTCGCCGCGGCCGCGGGCTTCGAGAAGTCCGCGCGAATCGGACGACCCACCGCCCCAAAGGCCTCGATCTCCCGGCACACGGACTCGGCCTCCGGCCGAGAACTCCTGAAGGTGATCGCCACATCGCAGCCAGCCTGTGCCAGGGCGAGCGCCACCGCGCGTCCCACGCGACGCGATCCTCCCGTCACCAAGGCGCAGGGGCGTCGAGATGGCTGCTTGCTTCGCATCGGGCGGAAACGATAGTGGATGCCGTCGGCGTACCATGAGCGATCCATGGCGCAGCGCTCCGATGCCAGCCCCCGACGGCGGGCGAGCCTGCCCCAACGCATCTGGCGCATCAACCTCCGGTGGATTGGGATCGCGTTGATCCTGCTCGCGGCGGTGCTGCTCGACGGCCGCGCTCCCCGACACCTTCTGGCACTTGCGCTTGGCCGAATGGTGGGTGCGGATTGCACGATCGACAGGCTTCGGCTGGAGGGCGCCAACCTCGTCGCGCGCGATGTTCGATTCAGTGCACCGTACTGGCAGGGTCCCGGCGCCGAGGTGGCGCGGGTGGACACCGTGCGCGCCGATGTGGACTGGTGGTCGGTGCTGCAGTTCAGCCCACGGCTGGACGCCCTGGTCCTGGACGGCGGCCGGCTGCAGTTGGTGGAGTCGGAACGGGATCCACCCACCTTCAACATCGGTGCGCTTCGCACCATCCGGACGCCGCGCGCGGCGGAGGGCGCTGTCGCGGGAGAGCTCCCCTTCGACTCGCTCGAGATCAAGAACTTCGTCTACCAGACTGGCGTCGTCGGTCCTACTGGGCTTGAACTGGGTCAGCAAGTCCCGCTGGAAGTCAGCTGCACCAAGGTGGACCCATCCAGCTCGACCTGGCACGTGACGGCAGGGTTGCCAAGCGCCTCCATCTTCATCCAGGGCGCCTACGACGCTGGCTCGACATCCCTCTCGCTGGACCTGAAGCCGATGCCCTGGAACGAGACGCTGCTCGATCTCGTCCCAAGCCGCGTGCGCGCCGTCCTCGCCGCGGCGAAGCCTGACGGGACGATCAGTCGTGCGACCTTTGTCGCCGTGCGCAACCAAGTCCCGAACGTGCTGCTGTCCATCCGGGGGTTCGGCGCCCAGCTCCCGAAATCCATGGTCCCCAGCACCTGGGTCACGCTTTGCGGTGGCTTGGTCAGCCCCACCGAAGGAACGCCGGCGCTTCGCGTCGATGAGGCGGACGCGGAGCTGACCGCGACCATGGTCCGGTTGACCTCCCTCAAGGGCGCGCTCATCGCTGCCGGGACGAGCGACCTTGATGCCGAGATTCCGATCGCGGCGAGCGGTTCGATCGACCTCGCGTCGCTGCCCCCGGTGGCACCGGGTGAATCGACCAGCCGCCTCTCACAGCTGCTCGATCGCGCGGCCTTCTCAATCGAGCTTGACATCCCTGGATTTCGGCTGGAACGGGCCGGTACGGGCAGCTGCATCCTTCTGCCCAAGGGTGTCGCCGACGCCTTGGACAGCCTCAGTGTCACCTCCATGGCCTTCGACCTGACCGCCTCGCTCCGTCGCGATCGAAGCGACCTCGGTGCCACCCCGGCACCGATCCAGTCACGAGCGACGATTCTCTTCCTGGACGGTTCACTGACGCCTCCGCAATTCCCACTTCCCCTGAGCGGCATCGAGGGCATCGTGACGGTTGACCCGGATCGAATCGACTTCACTCGACTCACGGCGCAGGCCCCGGGCAACGCCAGCATCTCGATCTCGGGAACCGTGGAGGACCTGGCGGGACCTCCCACGCTGGACCTGAGGATCGGCTGCCAGGGCATCACGATCACGGATTCGCTCCGCGGCGCCGTGGACGCAGTGGCCGGCGACATCCTGGACGAGATCTTTGACCAGGAATCAGCAGATGCCATCGCTCCCGCCGTGGAGGCCGCCGGGTACGGCCCGTTCGTCCCGGGGGGACGGGCGGCCTTTCAGTTCCAGGTTCGCCGCTCGACACCCACCGACACTCCCGTCGAACTGCGCGGGGACCTGCGGATCCTGCAGGGGCAGGTGCTCCTGCGAACCTTCCCGCTCCCCCTCGTCGGAACGGGTGGCCTGCTCCACTTCGAGCCCGACGGCGTCACCATCGTCGAGCCGATCCAATTCTGTTCGCTTGCCGGAGGAACCGGCGCGGTCGGCGGAGCGGTGCGATTCACTCGGCGCGACGATGGCCTCCTCATCGGCGTCCCAGACTTGGAATTCTCCGCGACCGGAGTACCAGCCAACTCGCTCCTCTGGCGAGCGGTGCCTCCAGCGGTGCGCGCCGAGTACGCCGAGTGGCCGGCCAGCCCATCGCTGGAGGGCTCCATCCTCTCCTCCTTGCATCCCCTCGGGACCTTTAGCGTGTCCGGCAAGGTGCTTCGATTCGGCGCGGAGCCGGAGTTTGACATCGTGATCGATGTGTCGGACGCCTCGTTCGGCCCGGCGATCGATTCCGTCGCACCCGATCACATCGGCTGGCCGGAGCGGCTGGAGCTCACCGACGCCAGCGTCCGGGTCCGCATCACGCCCGGTCGGGTGGCCTTGGAACGCGCCGCAGGAGACTCCTGCGGAGGGAGGGTGGTGGCCGCCGGCATCATCTCGGGTGACCTGACCGACATCGACATCCACGCCAGCGAGCTGGAGCTTGGACACACCCTTGAAGCCCTTGGACTGATCGATCCCAGAGTCCCCCCGGCGTGGTGGAGCAGCGCACGGCCCGTCGGGACGCTCGATGCCAGGGTGTCGATCGAGGGTGCCTCGACAACGGCATCGGTCGTACCGACCGTGCTCGAGTTCACCCTTGGCGGCGAGCGACTCGAGTCCCGCTGCGAAAAGGGAACCATCTCCATCAACGACCAAGACATCCTCATCGATGGGCTGCGGTTCCTCGTGAAAGATGCATCGAGCGACCCGCCGTCCCTCTCGGACGCAGACGAGGCCGCCACCGATCCGGTGCTCGTCGACCTCACGGGACGCGTGAAGCGCGCCAGCCCTGGCGACGGCGAGTGGGGCGTGACGATTCCCCAGGCATCCCCGGCCTCGGCGCTGGTGCGCGGCGCATTGAGGGAGGTGGGCGCCGAGGACCTGGCCGACATCTTGCAGCGCCTCGGATTGGGGCTTGACGCCTCCGCGCACGCGGCTGGGGTTGGCGCACGCCTGGAGCGCCTCGACATCGTGCCGACGCGAGCGACCGTTGGAGTCGGAACCGCCCACCCACTCACGGTGGAACTCTCGCCCGCGGCGCGCATGGTGATCCAGGACGGCACGATCCTCTCGCGCGACCTCGAGGGACGGCTTCCCGGCGGGACCCTCACGCTTGGCGTGGAGGGTCACCTCGGCGATGACTCAAGGCCTGGATGGGGCCGCGTCACCGTGTCGGTGGCGGCCGACGGATCGCCATCGCTCCTCTCGCTCGTCCCCGAACCTGTCCGATCGTCCCTTCAAGGGCTGGACTTTGAACCGGGACAGCGAGTCTCGCTCCTCGCCGGAACCGTTTCCTGGGAAGGTGGCTCGGCGCGGGCGGAGTTCCCGGTGGGCTTGACCGGCGCGCGGATCGACTTCGGCGTGCCCATCGAGGAGTATGACGGCTTGGTGGATGTCGTCATCGACGACCAGGATTGGAGCGTGGCCTGCTTTCCGGTGGATGCCTGTGTGGCCAACACTCCAGCGAGGCTTCCGTCGGCCCTCATCCAAGGTGGCTCGGACACTTCCGCGATCCGCGCCCGCGTGGATGTCCCGGTGGGTCACGGCATGGTGTCCGGAAGGGTGACGGTGGACGAAGGAAGGTGGACAGTCGATGTGGAGGCTTCGGAGATTCCCTGGTCCGATCTGCTTCGTGCGGCCGGGGTCCACACGACGGCACCGGGGATCGTCGAGGGCCGCGCACGGGTCGCGGGCGGTCCGCTCTCCACGCTGGCCGGGTCGGGATCGATCCGTGTCACGGAAGGTGACTTTGGCGCTCCGCCCCCCGATTTCTTCAACCCCGTGCGCCTGGGGAGCGACAATCGACTGTCCGAACTGGACGCCACGCTCTCGCTCGACGGGGACACGCTCACGATCGTGGAGTCCGAGCTCCGTGCCGGAAAGTTCCGGCTCCTGGGCGATGGCTCGATCGACCTGGCGGACGCCACGATCAACGCCCGGATGCGCGGTCGTTCGCCCGTCCCGCTCCTTGGCGACTTGGTAGGCGCGGTGACGGACACGATGGTGCAACTGGAACTGCGAGGACCCGTGGCGTCGCCGGAGTCTCACATCGTTCCCTTGCCTGGGCTACTCTCGCCCCGGAAGCAGCCATGAGACGCAACCGAGGACACCCAGGCGATCGCCCGTCACCGATGCCTGATGCGCCGCTCCCGCTCTCCCCCGAGCACTTCGCGGTGCTGGAAGGCGTCGCGCGGAGTGCCATGGGCGGCGATGTCGACCCAAGCGCCCTTCGCGCCACCATCGAGGCGATGGAGGCGGCGGTCGGTGCGCTCACCGATCGCTCGGAGACCCACCAGATCCGTCTGGTGCGGACGGCGATGCGCGAGGTCCGAAGCGCCTTCCGGATCTTCAACAGGTACGCGGGTGTCCGCAAGGTGGCGATCTTTGGATCGGCACGGACGCCCACTGACCATCCTGACTACAAGGCAGCGCTGGAGTTTGGCCACCTGCTCAGCGCCGCCGGCTGGATGGCCATCACCGGCGGTGGCGAAGGCATCATGCGCGCGGGACTGGAAGGTCCAACCCGTGACCGAAGCTTCGGCCTGGTCATCCACCTTCCCTTCGAGTCAAAGGCGAATGCCGTCATCGCGGGTGACCACAAGGCGATTCGGTTCCGCTACTTCTTCACGCGCAAGGTGGCCTTCCTCAGCCATGCGGACGCCATCGCGGCGTTCCCGGGCGGCTTTGGCACGCTCGACGAACTCTTCGAGGCCCTCACGCTCATCCAGACCGGGCGCGGGACGATCGTCCCGCTCGTGCTGGTCGAAGGAGCTGGCCCAGACGGCAAGCCACGAGGTTGGTGGCGCGACGCGGAACGCTGGATCCGTCGTCGGCTCCTGGATGAGGGCTGGATCTCGCCCGAGGACCTCTCGCTCTTCGAGCGTGCATCCTCGCCCCAGGATGCCGCGGAGCGGATCGCCAAGTTCTATCGGGTGTTCCACTCCAGCCGGTATGTCGGGGATCGACTGGTGATCCGACTGCAATCCGCAGTGGCACCGGAGGCGGTCGAGTCGCTCCAGGCCAGGTTTGCGCCGCTCCTGTCTCGCGGCCGCCTGAGGACCTCGGAAGCCCTTCCCGAGGAGAAGGGCGAGCATCCCGATCTGCCACGCCTGGTGTTTGCGCACACTCGGCGCGACTATGGAATGGTGCGCCAGCTCATCCACGCCATCAACAAGCTTCCGGTACGCGTGGCCGCCTTCCTGTGTTGCGCCACGCTCATCGCATGCGGCACCGGGGAATCCGTGAGGGAGCGCCCGTCCGCCAGCCGTTCGCCGGTGACCAGCCCCGCCGCCCCCGGCCAGCACAGCGGGCTGGAACTGGTCAGGATCACCCTCCCCTGCAGTCCAGCAACGCTGGCTCCCTACCTTTCGGCGCTCCGTGCTCCCGACGGGCTGGAGCCGAGCGCTCGATCCAGGCTGCAGCGAAATGGCATCGCCATCGGCGTCCTGAACGAGCGCGAGTTGCTCGCCATGGTGGATGCCGTTGGTGGTGTCCTCCAAGAGTCGCGCACCTGGCTTGGGCAGGGCGCACAGTGGATGCCCTTGGTTCGCCAGCCCGCCGACCCGTTTCCGAGGTTGTTCGTCGATGGGCGCCTGCTTGCCGGTGGGCGTGGTCATCTGGAGTGTGTGACTCGCGCCTGGGCGATCGAAGAGTCGACGGGTGAGTCGATCGACACCCAGTTTGCCGTGATGGCGATCGCTCCCGCCACCCGGCGACCGTTGTCGACATCGGCGCCTCAGCTGCGGAATCCGGACCAGGGCCGGCTCCTACCGGGAACCTCGGGGTTCTTCACAATCCATCGCGGCGAATTGGCAATCGTGGCGCCCTGGGGAACTGGATCCGTCGATCCAGCTCGCGGGCCCAGCGACGGCGAGGGTCCATCGATCCCCACGCCGGGGGACGCACTCCTGACCACACGCTTCGGAACCAAGGGCGCCAGCACGATCCTCCTGCTGGTGCCAGTCGGACTTCGAGACCTCCAATCGAGTCACCTCAGTCCGTAGCATCATCGGTGGCTGGCCCGCCCGCTGCGCGCCTCACACCCGAATGAACCCGACGACTGAGCCACCTCCGCAGCATGCGCGCCGCCGCCTGTTTCCACTGCGCGGCTTCCGCAGGCCACTGCCGGCCATCGGCGTGATGCCGACCATCATGACGTTGGGCAACTTGGTCTGCGGATTCGCGGCCATCCACTACGCCAGCAAGCCCGTTGCCTCAACCGGGTTCCAAGGCTGGAGCACGCTCACCGTCGCAGCCACTCTCGTCTTTGTCGGGATGTTTTTTGACGCGATCGACGGATTCGTCGCCCGGCTCACACGGACCGCCAGTGAGTTTGGCGCGCAGTTGGACTCCATGGCCGACATGGTGACCTTCGGCGTTGCCCCGGCGATCATGATGCTCCGGCTGGTCAGCCACTACTTTGGATCCGACGACACCGCCATCTTCAGTCCCGACGCGCAAAGCACCTACGCCAAGGCCACCTGGGGCATTGCTGGCCTCTACATCTGCTGCACCGCCCTGCGCCTCGCCCGGTTCAACGCCGAGACCGTGTCGCTGGAGGCCGAGGGACACCGGTACTTCCGCGGACTGCCCTCCCCGGGCGCGGCCGGACTGGTGGTGAGCCTCATCATCCTCCACCAGCACCTCGTCGCCCAGAGCGTGGACGGGCTGCACGGCGCGTTGGAGCGGTTCTCCAGCCTGGCGATTCCCGCGGGCGTCCTCGTCGCCGGCCTCCTGATGGTGAGCCGGATTGGCTACCCGCACTTCGTCAATCGATACCTGCGCGGCCGACGGGACTTCGCCACGGTCGCGCGAATCGTCCTGCCGATTCCGTTCCTGGTGTGGTATCTCCAGGAGTCGCTGGCTGTCGCGTTCGTGGTGTACGCGCTCAGCGGACCGGTCATGCAGACCTGGGCGGCGATGCGGCGGACCTCGTCGTCGGATCCCCGCGGGGCTCGATCGCCCTCATGAGCGTGTCCCCTGGACTCAACCCGCCCGTGCCGGGCCAGCATGGACGGTTTGGACCATTTGGTGGTCGATTCGTGCCGGAGACGCTGGTGCCAGCGCTCATCGAGTTGGACGAGGCGTACGCACAGGCCCGGCGGGACCAGTCCTTCCAGTCCCAGCTCCGCTCGTTGTTGCGCGAGTTCGTCGGTCGCCCCACTCCGCTCACCCATTGCCCGCGGCTGACGGACGCCTGTGCCGGCGCATCGATCTGGGTCAAGAGAGAAGACCTGGCGCACACGGGAGCGCACAAGATCAACAACACGATGGGGCAGGTGCTCCTCGCCCTCCGGATGGGGAAGCGCCGCATCATCGCCGAGACGGGCGCCGGGCAGCACGGCGTGGCGACCGCCACCGCCTGCGCACACTTTGGGCTCCCCTGCGAGATCTACATGGGCTCCGAGGATGTCCGTCGGCAATCGCTGAATGTCTTTCGGATGAGGCTCCTGGGCGCCACGGTGAACGAAGTCACCACTGGTTCGTGCACGCTCAAGGATGCCACCAACGAGGCCATGCGCGACTGGATGGCCACGGTGGGAGAGACCCACTACATCATCGGGAGCGTGGTCGGGCCGCACCCCTTCCCAACGATGGTGCGGGACTTCCAGCGCATCATCGGCGATGAGTGCCGCGAGCAGTGCCTGAGTCGCCTCGGCATGCTGCCGGACCTGGTGGTGGCCTGCGTGGGTGGCGGTTCCAACGCGGCGGGCATCTTCGCCGGCTTCGAGGACGATCCATCCGTCCGGCTCCTGGGCGTGGAAGCGGGAGGTCGCGGCACCAAGCCCGGCGACCACGCCGCCACACTCTGCCATGGAAGCCCCGGCGTGCTCCACGGCTGCAAGACCATGGTCCTCCAGGATTCCGAGGGCCAGACCATGCCCGTGCACTCATGCAGCGCGGGACTGGACTATCCCGGCGTCGGTCCCGAGCACGCGGCCTGGCACCTGTCGGGACGCGTCCGCTACACCAGCGTGACCGATGACGAGGCCCTGGATGCGTTTAGCACGATGTCGCGCACGGAAGGCATCCTCCCCGCGCTGGAGACATCGCATGCGATCGCCGCGGCCATGCACGAGGCGGCGAAGCTTCCCAAGTCCGCTCATGTCGTCATCAACGGGAGCGGCCGAGGCGACAAGGATGTGATGGAAGCGATGCGCCTCCTGGAGCAGCGCTCGCGCACCCCGGCGCGCTAGTTCGCATTCGCCGGTGGAAGCGGATTCGCGCCAGCGGCTTCCTTCGCGGCGGCTTCCTTGCTCGGGTCCAAGTCGACGGCGATCGGGTAGTGGTCACTCGCTTGCTGCGGGTGGCGCTGCGGCTCCTGGCCGCGCGGATAGCCCTTCTTGATCCAGGCCAGCACGCGGCGCTGCTGCTCCTCGCCGGGGAATGGCGTCCCCACCACGACGAACGACGCGGGCACGACATCAGCCGCCAGCCCATCTGACATCACGATGTAGTCGATGCTCCTGCCCGACACATGGGTCCGGTACTCCTCCTTCGGGCGCTCCTGGTCGCGGAAGTTGTACGCCCCAATGAGGACCCCCGCTCCATCACCGTCCTTCGTGTTCCCCTGTAGTTGCAACGCGTAGGCGCGTTGGAGCGGCGTGGCGTTGAAGTCCCCCAGCACGGCGACATTCGCGTCGGGGTTGGCGGCCAGGTCGGCCTTCACCCACTCGCGCACCTGCATGGACTCGGCCTCGCGCTGCGCATCGTTGTCGCCGCCACCACCCGCCTTGAAGTGGACGCCATAGATGATGAGTTCGTAGTCGCCGGGACCGTCGATGACGGCGCGAATGGGATCTCTCCCAAAGAAGTCCGGTGCCGAACTGGCGGACCTTGGGGTCGCCCATCCCTCGCCCACTTGCAGGGCCTTCATGTCGTCGATCCGCTCACGAGAGTGGATCGAGGCTTCCTTGATCGGGAAGCGCGAAAGGACGGACTGCTCGACGCCACGCTCATAGCCTGCCTCGATCGAGCGGAGATGGTCGTATCCAAGCCCCTGGAGGTAGGTGTCCCGAAACCAGCGCAGGGCCTCCTCGCCCTCCACCTCTTCGAGAATCATCACATCAGCATCCAGCGCCTTGATCGCCGCGGCGACATTTCGGCATTGCGAATCGGTACTGGTCAGCCCGAGGTCGTCGTACTGGCCCGAGAGCGTTGGGTCGTCCTTGTCGTCAAAGAGGTTCTCCACGTTGTAGGCCGCCAAGCGGACGATTCCCGCGGGCTTGGGCGGCGCGCTCGATCGGCCGAAGCGGATCTCGCCGGCACCAGTGCCGAACGGGTCATCCGGAGCCGTGCTCGCGGACACCTTCTGCGCCGGTGTTGTCGCCGCAGGGGTTGACTTCTGCGCAGGATCCTGCACCTGTGCGCATCCAGCGACCAGCGCCGGCAGCGAGTTGGCGACGAAGCAGAGTCGAAGTGCGATGCCGCGTGCGTCCAAGACGAAGTCAGTCTTCATGGTCGACCATTCTAGGCTCGCGGAACTAGCATGAGCGGGTGAGCAGCAGTCGCCGCCGCTACGAGGAATACCGCGAGCGGCTGGTCCGCGAACTCTCGGACGCCAAGCGAGAGGGCACTGCGGTCATGCGGGCGGGAACGACCGTGTCCCTACGGCGATCTCGTTCCTTCGCCGTCCTCCTGCGAGAGTTTCTGCGATTGCTTGGCGCTTCACGGGCTGGATTCGTCGTTGCGCTTCTGACGCTCACGGTGTCCACCGCATTCGCACTGGTCCCGCCGGCCGCCACCAAGTTTGTCATCGACAATGTCTTCGATCGGCGCCCGCTCCCGGAATGGCTGCGCCAATCGTTCCCCGACTCGTGGTCATGGCTTGGCACTCCCGAGGGACTGCTCAACGCGCTAGCCATCGGCATCCTCGTGTCGTCGATCCTTTCGATTGCCGTTGGCATCGGCGGTCGGTACCAGGCAACGCGCACGGTGAAGCGGATGCAGTCTTCGCTGCGACGGACCGTCTTTGACCACGCAGCACGGCTGCCACTCCACCGGGTCCAGCGAATGAAGGCCGGCGGCATGGCCAGCATGCTGCGCGAGGACACAGGCGCCGTCGGCGACCTGGTGTTCTCAATGGTCTACAACCCCTGGCGCGCGATCGTGCAATTGGCGGGGAGCCTCACCATCCTGGCGTTGACCGACTGGCGGTTGCTCCTAGGGAGCCTGTTGCTCCTTCCGATGGTCTGGTACACGCACCGCACCTGGGTCGGTCGAGTGCGCCCGGTCTTCCGGGACATCCGCCGGCAGCGCGATGCCGTCGACGGCCACGCCGCCGAAGTGTTCGGTGGCATTCGCGTCGTGCGCGGATTCGTGAGGACGGCCGCGGAGTCGGGTCGAAACCTCCAGTCGTCGCACGTGATGATCCGCCAGGAAATGCTGGCGTGGTGGTGGTCCAGGTCGATTGAACTGGTGTGGGCGGTCGTCCTGCCGCTCGCCAGTGCGCTGCTGCTCTGGTACGGCGGGCGTCAGGTCCTGGCGGGGTCGATCACGCCCGGCGACTTGATCCTGTTCCTGGCGTACCTCGCCATGCTCCTGGGGCCGATGGAGGCCTTGACCAACAGCGCCACCAACATCCAGTCTGGGCTCGCCGCGATGGATCGCATCCTGGATCTCTGTGCCGAGCCGGAGGAACTGCCCGACGGGCCAGATTCCAGATCGGTGGGCCCAGCCTCGGTGCGCGGAGCGATCCGCGGCACCGGCATCTCCTACACCTACCCCGGCTCGGCCGCGCCCGCCGTGCACGGGCTCTCCTTTGACATTCCAGCCGGCACGATGACCGCACTGGTGGGTCCCTCCGGGAGCGGCAAGACCACGCTGTGCAATCTCGTGGCGCGTTTCTATGACCCAAGCAGCGGCGCCATCCAGCTTGATGGCACCGACCTCCGTTCCATTCGGCTGCACGACTTCCGCCAACTGCTTTCCATCGTTGAGCAGGACACCTTCCTGTTTGATGGCACCATCGGTGAGAACATCCGGTACGGCGCGCCGCACGCCAGTCCGGCGCAGCTGGCGTCGGCATTGGAAGCGGCCGGCCTCTCTGCCTTCGTGGCCACGCTCCCGGAGGGTCTGGAGACAGTCATCGGCGAACGCGGGGTGCGCCTGTCCGGTGGCCAGCGACAACGGCTGGCCATCGCCCGAGCTATCCTCTCCGACGGGAGGATCTTGATCCTTGACGAAGCGACCAGCAGCCTGGACAGCGAGTCCGAGGCGCATATCCAACGGAGCCTCTTCCGGCTCATGGAGCATCGGACCTCGCTGGTCATCGCCCACCGGCTCAGCACCATCCAGCACGCCGACCAGATCCTGGTCCTGGAGAACGGGACGATCATCGAGCGCGGCACCCACGCGCAGTTGATCGCCAGCAGCGGTCGCTACGCCTCCATGGTGCTCCTGCAGACCCAGCCGCCGCCCCGTCGCGTCCCGGGCAACACTACGATCGCGCCCGATGACGCTGACCTACAGCTCGTACCTCAAGATCCCTGAGCTTCTCTCGCTCCAGCAGCCGGCCTCGGGCCGGGACGGAAAGGCGGAACACGACGAGACGCTCTTCATCGTCATTCACCAGGTGTATGAGCTCTGGTTCAAGCAGCAGTTGCACGAATGTCGACTGCTCCAGAAATGCCTGGAGAGTGGGGACGATCCGATGGCCATCAGCACGCTTCGCCGCATGCTCACCATCCTGAAGGTCATGGTGAGCCAGCTGGATGTGCTGGAGACGATGACGCCACTTGGCTTCCACTCCTTCCGCGAACGCTTGCACTCCTCCAGTGGGTTTCAGAGCGCGCAATTCCGGGTCTTTGAGACGGTGCTAGGCAACCGTCGCGAGACTGCTCGCACGCAGTTTGCCTCCGGGTCTGCAGAGCACACCGCCATTGAGGAGGCCTGGGCTGCGCCGACTCTGTGGCAGAGTTTCCTCAGGCGCATCGCTCGCTCGGGCTTTCCAGTCGCACCGGCCACGATGGACGATGTCCGGCACACTCCCTGCGAGGCGGACGTGTCGCTGCAGGACATCCTGCTCACGGTCTACCGGGGCCACCCCCACGAGCGTGTGCTCTGCGAACTCCTCGTGGACCTTGACGAAGGGCTCCAGGAGTGGCGCTACCGCCATGTGAAGATGGTGGAGCGGACGATCGGCTTCAAGACCGGGACCGGCGGGAGCCCGGGCGTTCCCTACCTCCGGTCCACGCTCTTCGCGCCGCTTTTTCCCGATCTCTGGGTCATCCGCACGCGGTTCTGAGCGCCACCGCTAGCGGCTGACATCGCCGCGCGCATTCTTGACCTGGATCCGGCCAGTCGCCAAGTCCCAGATCGCCTCGACGGCATTCAACTGGGAGCCGCCCTGCAGCGGGGAGATCGTCACGACGCGCCCTTGGCGCGCCTTGAGGACCGCCAACTGGGTCGTCGTGTCGTACTCCATCGACTCGCAGTCGATGTCGTACTCGGGAGTGCGCACCTTGCACCGACCTTCCGCGATGAGCCGCCGAAGCGTGCCCGCCGTGCCAAACTCCAAGGCCTCCGCCTGGGCATCGGTGCGGCCATCGGCGATCTCCACCGGTGCCCCCGCCCCTGCATCCCCCGATCCCGTCCGCTCCATCACGGCGATGGCGCGATCGCAGGTGACCGTGGTCCGGGACTTCCGATCAAGGCCCAGGTGCCGAATCTCCACGCCCAACTCCATACGGAACTGGGACAGCCCGTCCGTCCGGTTCTCCAAGTGCATGCTCTGCTTCCAGGAGAAGCCGGTCACCCCCAGGGACCCGATCATGGAAGGTCCCGACGATGCTGGCTGGCCCGACTCTGCCGGGCGATTGATCAGGATGGACCCGGCGACCGGGACGATGGCTTCCTTGGTCGCGGCGAACCAGGTCACTTCGTCGCACTTCAGCTGGAACAACTCTGGCTGCCCCGCGGAGCCATCCTTGGCGCCAGGCCACACCTGGCTCTGGAGCCTTACGCCGCCTATGGCTTGCATCTCGGTGAGCTCGAGGGGACCGCCGGCGGCGCCGAACGCGCCCTGCGGCTGGCGTGCGGTCCCGATGCTTGGGACGAACTCCAGTTGCACCGAGCCGGCTTCAAGCGAATCCCGCTCGACTGCGTCTGGCTCGGAGACAAGGTCCACCTCACCGACGACCAACAGCGTGGCACCGGCGTTCCCGCGATCGACAAATCTCATGCTCTCTTTCCACACCGCCCTGGTCTGCCGGTGGAGTCCCTCCAGATTCAGCGCCCCGACCCGGCCGTGCACATCGTCGGGCACAATCACCTCCGCGAAGATCGAGGCACTCCCGCTCCCCGGCGACATGACGGTACGAGCGGCCTCGTCCACCTGGAGGCGTTCGACATCGTGGAGCAGCGCGTTTCCCCGCACCACCTGCACGCCGGGACCGTGGAGTTCCGCCTGCCGCCGAGTGGGCCACGCCTGCACTCGGTCTCCCCAGGCTCGTGCGCCCTCGCGAAGCTGCAGCTCCACGCCGCCTTCGGCATCGGCACGCTCGATCTCGCTGGCGGCAACGAGCGAGTCATCCGAGGGGCGGGAAGTCGTGCCAGGCACCGCCGTGAATCGCACGCGCAATGACGACGACCAAAGCGTCTGCCCGACATCCGACGCCACCACCCCGCCCCGCGCCACCATCGAGCGCAGCCGAGTGGCTCCATCGACGCGATCCAGTTCCAGGTTGAGCTCCGGCGCCACGAGCGATCGACCCCCGTCGTCGCCGACGCGCATCGGTTCGCCGTCAAGGAACACCAGCACTCCGTCGCGCGTGGCAGGGACCGAATCGGCCTCCGAGGCTCGCACCACTTCCAGCGGCCCATCCGCCCACACGGCGATCATGTCGCCACGGGTGGAGCGGGCGCCGCCAGCTGTCCCCTGGGAGGAGGGGTGGGCCGGCAGCGTCGAAGGCGCGCTGGCCATCACCAGCCACGGCACGAGTCGGGGAGCCAAGGGCAGTGCCGCGAACTCGGCTACATCCGTGGAAGAGCCCATCCCTCCCGCCACCTCCGGTGCGCCGGGAATCGTGAGGCCACCCGTGTCAACCAGGTCGCCCTCCAGGGAGAGCACCGCGAGAAGGTGGTCGCCACCGAAGGAACTGGACGGCCCTCCCGTGTAGCGCACAATGCGCACATTCTTCGTGAGCGTGACACGATGGAACGGGCTCACTTCTGGCCTGGGTGTCGCACCACGGGCCACCACCAACGCTGGGGCGAGGCCGCCGCCGGCACGCTCGGGCGGGGCCCCACTGGCTTGGTCGAGCGCCTTGGACATCGAGCGGTCGATCACCAGGGGGCCGGTCAGCCTGGCCACATGGAGCGACTCCACGGTCCTTCGGTCGGCCGACATCTGGAGGTCGAGGTCTTCTCCCTCGAACCGAATGGTCGGCGTCGTCACGCGCGCGTCGTTCACGCAGCGCAGCGTCCCGTGCAGAAAGTCCACGTTGGCAGCACTGGCCTCGAACACCATCGACGGCGAGTCCGCACCCAGGTGCACGGTTCCATCCGACCCCGGTGCGAAGACCTTGGCGATCACGTCGCCCTCAAAGTCGCCGCGCTCCATGGCGCGCTGCGGCACATAGGTGCGTGCCCGCTCGGCTCGAAGCGTTACCACCCGTCCATCCTCCAGGTAGAAGACCGCGCGCGGCTGCTCCATCGCCAGCCACTGGCCGGGCTCCGGGTCCAGCCGCTGCGCACTGTATTGCTGTGCCAACGTCCCGTCCGGGTTGGCGACCTGCACCCATCCACCCTTCTCCAGCTGCATGCCCGTCGGGCTGGACAGGTCAAGCGCCGGCGAACTGCTGACCCGATTGGGATCGAGCGGTGACGGAGGACGGACCGCATCCGCGTCCAGGACGGCCGGCTTGATTGGACCAGCGTCCGACAGGTCCCACCACCTCGCTGCGACAAGGAGGCCAGCCACCACCGCGATCCCAAGGACCGCGGACACCACGCCGCGACGGATCACGAGACCCTCCCATCGATCACTTCACCGTCGCAGACGCCCACGGCAGCCGGACGGCGCACCTCGAGCAAGATGTCGATCAACTCGCGCACGGCCCCGTGCCCCCCACGCGCCGACACCACGATGTCCGCGCGGCTGCGGACCTGTGCGACGGCGTCAGCCGGTGCCGCCGACACCCCGCACGCATTGAACGCGGCCATGTCGGGCAGGTCGTCGCCCATCATCAGCGCCTGGTCGGGGCGGACCCCGATGTCCGCGCACAGGCGCCTTGCCCCCGCAGCCTTGTCCTGGCATCCTTGGACCACCCGGTCCACGCCAAGTTCACGCGCGCGGTGTTCGACGACACTGCCGCAACGACCGGAGAGAAAAGCAACCGTGTTCCCGGCCCGGCGCCATTGGACGATCCCCAATCCATCCTTCACGTCAAACCGCCGGGACTCGGACCCGTCCGCACCGACGAAGATGCCGCCGTCGGTGAGCACGCCGTCCACATCAAGGATCAGCAGGGTGACCTGAGAGAGACGCCCACGCATCGAGGGATCGACGGACGCGGCGGTCACGGCGCGAGTGTGCTCACCCTGGCTGGGCATGTTGGTGAGTGTAGGTGGATGTGCCGCTCATCCCGTGGCGGCGATGGCCGGCGGGAGCGTGGCTAGAGCCAGGATGTCGTAGGCGGCATGGGCTCCCACGGCGATCCCAAAGCCCCGCGTGACAAAAAGGGTGCCGAACCAGAACCCAGCCACCAACAGGAAGAACGCGTCGCGAACCACGAGGCCGCCGGAGGCATCCCGAATCGGGTGGTACAGCATGAACGCCACCGCCGCCGCCCCGACCGCAATCCACGTCGCCGTTCGGTCCGGCACCCGACACAGGTCGTGCAGCGCTCCGTGCAGCAGCGACACCAAGGCAAGCCGGAAGACCAATTCCTCGTAGAGTCCCGCACCCAGCGACAGACCAAGCCGGCCGGGCCAGTCAAGCACTCGTGCGCCCGATGTCAGGCTGGTGGCTCCACCCTCCGGCTGGGCGGCGAAGGCGAGCGTGAGCCCGATGATGATCCCGGCCATGTACAGAGGGATGGACGCCAGGAGGCTCTCCCCCACCATTCCGGCGGACACCGGCCAAGAGACCTTCCACGGCTGCCTGCTCAGCACCTGCCAGAGCACCAGCACCACGACGATGGCGATGGCCGGGATCGAAAGGCTGGGGAGGCCGACCTGACTGCCGTCCACGCCTAAGGCACTGAAGAGGCGCAGGATGCCCTCGTGGGCCCGATTCGTGAGCGTCGTTCCGTCCAATCGAGCCAAGCCGACGGCCAAGAGGACTTCGTTGGCGACGCAAATCGGCAGCACAAGCGACAGCACCTGCATCGGGCGCTTCGCACATTCCCAGTACGAAGGATCAGTCGCGGCGCCTTGAGGTGCGCGCCGCCTCGGCATCCCATCGGAAGAAGCGTGTCGCACGCGACGCGCCTTGGCAGAATTGGTTTCCCGCAAGGCCGACTAGGCCGCCTTGGCTGCCTGGGCCTTGTTCAGCCGAGCCGCGAGCCGGCTCTTCTTTCGAGCGGCCGTGTTGCGGTGGTACGTGTTCTTCGTCGAGAACCGGTCCAGCAATCCAGAGACCTTCGAGAGCTCCTTGGACGCGACCGCGAGATCGCCATCGTGGACGGCCTGCAAGAAGGCCTTGGTGGAGTCCTTGACCTGTCGCTTGCGCCACGTGTTCAGGGCATTGCGCTTGGCGGTCTGGCGAACGCGCTTCTTGGCTGAGTCGGTGTTGGGCACTGGGGTCCTCTTGGGTTCCGTGGGGGGAATCTAGCAGTGTCCCACAAACCCGTGGAATCCGCAAGCCGACCCGCTTGACGAGACGCATCGAATGCGGGACACTCTTGGGTTCCCCACGGACCCACCCCATGGCCACACGATCAGGCGAAACAGGCATTGTCGCAACCTTAGTGCTCTTCGTGATTGCCACCGTCGGCCTCTTGGTCGCGACGGTCCTCCTCTTCAATGCCAAGGGGGCGGCGGAGCGGGAAAGGGACGAGACCCGGAATGATCTGCGGTCGTCCGAGCAGAAGCTGGACGGGCTCGAGAAGGTGTCCCGCGAAGCGGCCTCGATCCTCGGCACCAACACGCTTGACCCCTCCGAGATCCGGATGGCCCTTGGCCTGAATGCGAACGACCGGGCCACGCAGGTGGTCACGACGCTCCGCCGTTCCATCAAGGACGCCGAAGCCCGACTGAAGGCACTCCAGCAGGAAGTGGACCAGACGCGACTCTCGGCGGAGACCGAGCGCGCCGCCTTCGCCGATGCCCGCGCCGAGTTTGACCGGGGCTTGGAGTCGATCCGCCAGGAACTCTCGGGGTTCCAGGACCTGGCCTCCGCCTTCGGTGCGCAGGTCGACGAGCTTCGCGACGACTTCGCCCGGTCCACCAACAACCTTCGGGAGGAGCATCGGTCCCGCCGGGACCTGCTCGAGGCACGGCTGAAGGACGCCGAGGAGGAGAGCGAGACGCTCACGGTCCAGGTGGAGCGACTGAACAAGATCGTCCGCGGCGCACGCGCGCGCGCCCAGGACGCTGCGACGCTGGTGGATGCACGGATCGTGGACATCACGCCTGACGGGACGATGCTGTTCGTCGACCTGGGGCGGCGCGATCGCCTCCGCCCGGGGATGACCTTTGAGGTCTACAGCGATCCTTCGCTCATCACCAGCACCAACCGCATGACCGGCGAGGCGACGCCGATGGTCGGCAAGGCGACCGTCGAGATCCTTCGGGTCGGAGACACCACCTCCCAGGCCCGCGTCACCCGCCTCGCGCCGCGCGGCCAGATCCAGCGGAGTGATGTCCTGGCCAACCCGATCTACTCCCCCGACCACCAATACCGGTTCCTGGTCCACGGGCTGTTCGATGTCGACGGGGACGGGCTGCCGAGCCAGCCTGAGTCCGACTTCGTGCGGCAACGGATCGTGGATTGGAATGGCGCGGTGGCGGAGAGTGGCACCATGAGCGGCGATGTCGACTTCGTGGTCGTGGGCCTCCGCCCGATTCGCCGCCCTGCTCCCTCCATCGATGCGTCGGATGCGGAGATGGCTGCGTACGCGAAGGCGGAGGAGCAGCTCGATCAGTACGACACTCTGCTTCGCGCGGCTGCCGAGGCTCAGATCCCCGTCCTCAACTGGAACCGACTTCAGGTGCTGACCGGCTCAGCGCAGCGGTGACCCGCGTCGCGGACCTCGCCCAGTACGCGGCGCTCCGCGGCGCATTCGCGCTCTTCCATTCGTTTCCCGTCTCCGCCAACCTGCGTACCGCGCGGGCGGTCGCGCGCGCGTACATGGCCATCTCCGCCAAGCACCGAGTCCGCGGGCGCCGACACCTTCGTGCCGCGTTTCCGGAGGCGACGGAGGCCTGGGTCCAGCAGACCAATCTCGCTGCCTTCCAGCACCTTCTCCAGCTGTTCATGGTGGAGGCGATGCAGACCCCGCGACTCATCAATCATTCCAGCTGGCACCGGCATGTTTCCGTCAACGCCCAGGACGGCGCACTCCGGCGGGCGCTCCAGCTCCTGGCGCAGGGGCGGCCCGCCATCTTCATCACGGGTCACTGTGGAAGCTGGGAACTCCTGGGATTCGTGCTCAGCTTGCTGGGACTCCCGATGGTTGCGCTGGCCCGTCCCCTCGACAATCCCTATCTCAACCGGTGGATCATGGGCGTGCGGGAGGCCCGCGGCCTGCGCATCCTCACCAAGTTCGGGGCCAGCAAGGAGGCCGTCCAGATCCTCCGTTCCGGCGGCCGCGTGGGCTTCATCGCCGACCAAGATGCGGGGATGGACGGAGTGTTCGTCCCGTTCTTCGGCCGCCTCGCCAGCGCCTACAAGTCGATCGCCCTCCTGGCCATGACGCAGGAAGTCCCCATCATCGTGGGAGGCGCCTTCCGCGATGCCGGAGGATTCCACTATCGGCTGGAGGTGGACGAAGTGATCGAACCGGAGGCCTGGTCCCACGCCACCGATCCACTGTACTGGCTCACGGCCCGATACACCGCCAGCCTTGAGCGGATGGTGAGGCGGCATCCCGATCAATACCTGTGGATCCACAGGCGGTGGAAGAGCCGTCCGCGCCACGAGCGCGAAGGAGTCAGCATGCCCACGCGGCTGGAGGCCAAGCTGCGGGAACTGGACTGGCTCTCCCCCTCGGAAGCCGATGCGATCATCAGTCGATCCGCGGCCGCGACTGGGGAGTGCCATGCCGCCTAGCGGGACACGTGCGGGCCCGCGACATCCGGGCACCCATCGCCTCGCCGACAAGCGGGTCCTGGTCGCCGATGATGATGCCGACATCGCGGAAGCGCTCCGCATCGCGATTGAGGTCGAGGGTGGATCCGCGACCGTGGTCCACGATGGCAGGGCAGCGCTTCACGCCGTGCGATCCGAGGCCTGGGACGCCGTCGTGCTCGACATGATGTTGCCAGGGTTTTCCGGGCTCGCGCTGGCCGAGGAACTGGCCACCCAGGGAGGCACACCCCCCATCGTGATGCTGACCGCGAACCAAGGCCATCGTCATCGCGAGTACGCGCTGTCGCACGGTGTGCGGCTCTACCTCCAGAAGCCAGTGGCGCTGGAGCGTGTCGTGGAGTCCTTGGCGTCGGTCACACGCTAGGCTTCGGTCCGTTGCCCCCTGCCACTTCGTGATCACATCATGCGCCAATTCGTGATCTCTGCCCGCCACCGGCCACCGGACGGCACGCTGCCGCCCATCATGCCAAGGGAGGAGCTCTTGGCATCGCTGGCACGGATCAACACCCACCTTGATGCACCCGACTCAGCCTGCCTGTATGGACCTGGCGTCCGGATCGAGTTGCCGGCGGACCCCTCCCCCACGCAACTGTTGGTGACCGTCGATGACGAGGACACGGCCTGGCCGTACCTCCTCCGATTGGTCAAGACCCTTCCCGTCCGGGTGCTCAATCTCGAGACCAATCATGAACTTGGTGCTCCACGGGACGATCCCGCAGGAGCCTCCGTTTCCGGCCCCGAAGACGCACACGATTGACCGGTGATCAGGAAGGAGAACTACCGCGCCACGAGCTCGTCGCGCCGCCTCAAGTCCTCTTCGAGGCAGCGAACCAGGGCGTGCGCATCCGCGAACGCCTGCTCGAGGCTTGATCTCCCCCGGACAACCGCGAATGGGTCGACGGAGCCAGAGCCCGGTTGCCGACGCTTGCGATCCAAAGCCATCCCCAATTCATCCCGAAGCGCCACAGCCTGGCCAAGGAGTTGGCACCCCCGATCTCCGGCCTGAAGGCGGCTCCCGCCGCCAACCAAACGAAGACCATCCAACATGGATCGTCCATCGAGGTGGAGCGTGTTCAGGTGAGGTTTGGTGGCGATGGCGCCCTGTGCAGGCATTGAAGTGGCATTCTCCCACTGTCTTCAGAAGTCGGCAAGAAGGACCGAGAACCTTGAGTGTCGGACGGCACCAGGCCGTAGATTGGAAGAAACTAGCCAATCAGACCTTAGGTTCTTTTGAAAATAACAAGGCGGTTCGACCGCTCCGACACGATCGAACCGCCCTTGATCCGGGCTCCCTGAAGGAAGCCGCGAAGAAGCCTGTGCCGGACAGTATCGCGCGAATTGGGCGATCGTCAATGGACTTCGATCAACTTCCCAAGAAATCCTCTAACCAACTGAAATAGTTGCTGTTATGGACAAGCACAACCCAGACTGAGACAGCCTGTCCACAATCTCTCCACCGTGAGGTGTCTCAGGGTGAATGTCGATCTTCAGGAGGTGCGGTGGGCTCCCCGTTCTCAGAGGCCGAAACGGACTCTCGAATCGCCTTGGCCCGCTGCAGCAGGTCGCCGTGCCCACCGTCGTTAGGGAGTGCCTCCAGGGTGAAGTTCCACTGGGTCACCGCCTGCGCCTTCAGGGGAATCAATTCTGCGGCCAAGTCGGGTCCCGGCACATCCCATGCCTTAGGTTTCGCGGCGCGCTTGCCGATGAACGGGACATAGCCCTCCTTCCGGAGTTCCACATCAAAAGTGCCGTAGTGCGCAAACTCCACTTCGCACGGAGTCACGCCAACCTCACGGTGATTCAGGACCACGACGGCCCCCGCTGGTTCGCTGTCAATTCTCAGCGTCCGCTCCACGCAGCCCGAGCAGGCGATGAATGAGACCAAGGCCCACCCACCTTGGAACGAGAGCGCCCGAGCCCTGCACCCGCCGCGTGCGCCTGGATCCTGCTGGTCATTCGCGGATTCCACGCCGCGATGGTAGCGCGCCGTAGACTGGACGGATGGCGTTGCTCGAGGCCGAAGGCTTGATCAAGTCCTACGCAGGCCGGCGGGTGGTTGATGGCGTCGGGTTCCATGTCGATGTGGGTGAGATCGTGGGACTCCTGGGCCGAAACGGCGCGGGCAAGACGACCAGCTTCCGGATGGTGATGGGGATGATCCGGCCCGAGGCAGGCGCCGTGAACTTCAGGGGGCAGGTTGTGACGCACCTCCCGATGTACCAACATGCGCGAGCCGGGATGGGCTATCTCTGCCAGGAGCCGAGCGTCTTCCAGAAGCTGACCTGCGAGCAAAATCTTCTCGCCATCCTGGAGACGCAGCCCGGTGCTCACCAGCAGCGCCGTGTGCGCTGCGACCAACTCTTGCGCCAGTTCTCCCTGGAGCACAAGCGGACGGAACTGGCACGCACCTGCTCAGGGGGCGAGCGTCGAAGGCTGGAGATCGCCCGCACGCTGATCACGCGCCCCACGCTGATCCTGCTTGATGAACCGTTTGCTGCCGTGGATCCCCACACGGTGGAGGAACTGCAGGACGAGGTCAAGCGGCTCGCAGACACCGGGATCGCCATCCTGCTGACCGATCACAATGTCCAGCAGACGCTGCGTATCTGCGACCGGGCCTACATCCTCCATGAGGGGACCAATCTCCGCGACGGAAGCCCGAGAGACTTGATCCGCGACCAGGCGGTCCGCGAGGCCTACCTGGCGTCCACCTTCCGCGGGGATGAGTTCGACTGAGGCAGGTCGCCCAGCCGCGCGGGCGCACGCGGGCGCACGCGGGGGCGCGTCACGCCCCGTCGCGCCGCGCTTGAAGTTCATCGATGCGGTTCGGTGCGGCGCGAGTGACCGTCAGCGTGAAGCCCGAGTGCTTGAGGCACTCCCCCTCGGAGGGAATCCTCCCCAAGGCGGCCAAGACATGGCCGGCGATCGTGTCGTGGTCCGCCGCTTCTGTCAGCCCGATGCCGATGGCGGCGTTGACCTCGTCCACGCGCGCGCGTCCGGAGATCAGCCACGTCCCGGGGGCGACGTGCCGGATGAGGGGTGCCGCCTGGTCGGTGTCGTGTTCATCGTCGATCTCGCCCACAATCTCCTCCAGGACATCCTCGATGGTGGCCAGGCCTGCCATGCCGCCAAATTCGTCCACGACCACGGCGAGGTGGCTCTTGGTCCGCTGGAACTCCAGAAGAAGGTCGCGCACGCGCTTCGTCTGCGGCACGAGAACGGGTGGGCGCAACACATCCGCCAGCCGGAATGACTCCGAGTTCTTCCCCAGCATCGGGACCAAGTCCCGGATGTGCAGCACGCCGATGACGCGGTCGATGGAGCCCTCGTAGACGGGGATCCTGGTGTGGCCCACCTGACCCACGAACGCACCGATGGAGCGGAGGTCATCGGTGTACTCCAGCGCCTCCACCTCGGTCCGAGGCGTCATCACCTCGCTCACGGTGGTGGAGGCGAACTCCACGACATTCTCGATCATGTCGGCACTCACAGGGTCGATGCCACCCTCGCGCTCCGCATCGCCGAGGGCATCGAGAACCTCTTCGCGCCCCTCCTCCTCGACGCTCACGGGCGGCGCAACCATCCTGCCCACGACATCCTCGATCCGCTCGCCGATCCACGCGACGGGGCCGACGAGGAACGCCAAGAGGCGAAGCAGCGGAACGGAGCGGAGGAGCAAGTGCTCGCCGGCATGCCGCGCCAGCGCGGACGGAACGACCGATGTCCCGATCCAGATCACCGCCGCCGCGATAGCTCCAACCGTCACCGGCCCAAGCTCACTCCAATGCCAGCTGATGAGGAGCACCAGCGAGACACGGCCCACGATGCGGACGATGGCACCGGTCTCCTCGATGAGCCGCCAGCGTTGGACGATCCACGCCGCGCGAGCTTGGCAGCCGCGGCGATCCGCTTCGCGTTCGATCGCACTCTGCGTGGTCTGCACCAACTCAAGGTGAACCAGTTCGCCGAAGGCCGTCATCGCGACGATGCCCGCCAGGATCGCCCACATCACGGTGCCTCCATCCCCGTGGAGAAGACATCGCCCAGCCCGATCGCCGTCAGGATCCTTGCCTCCTCCGCGCGCATCGCGGAGGAGGACGCCTCGTCGGCATCAGTGAGTCCTGCGCAGTGCAGGACGCCGTGGACCGCGTAGAGCAACACCTCGTGCTCCACCGACACGGTGGTTCCCTCGCAGGCGCGGCGTGCCTCGGGGAGGCAGACGACGATGTCCACCTCGATGGGTGCCCCCGGGAGCGATGCATCAAAGGTCAAGACATCGGTCGGACCCGGGATGCCCAAGTGCCGAGCGTGCAGCTCACTCATCGCCGCATCGCCGACGATTCTCACGCCGCAGTTCCCGACCGGTCGGGACACCTCCGCCAGCGCGCCCGGTAGCCGGTCCCGAAGGAATCCTGCCACGGTCTCGCCGCCACTCCCCGCGTCGGGGTCAAGGATGACCGTGATGGAGAGGTTGCCGCTCACGCTGGCGCGGCGGCGGGCGCACGGGCCGCTCCGGAGGGGGCGGACATGGTCACCGCGACATACTGCGGCTTCACGCGCGCCTCAAACTCGGGTCGGAATTTGTTGACGATGGTCCGGATAGCCCAGTTGTTCCCGTCGGCCAGGCCGCAGATCGTGGTGCCGGGGGTGAGCCCCATGCTGCCGGCCAGCTCCAGCAGGAGGTCCAGGTCGCTGGTGGTGGCATCCCCCGCCTCGATGCGGCAGAGCAGCTTGTAGAGCCAGCCGCTGCCCTCGCGGCACGGCGTGCACTGCCCGCAGGATTCATTCTTGAAGAATCGACTCACATTGCGGGCCACCATCACCATGTCGGTGTCCTCGTCAAAGATCGTGGGGCACGCCGTGCCAAGGCCCAGCACGTCGCACTTTCGCCCAATGTCAAAGTCCATGGCCGCCTCGTACTGGTCGGGACCAAGGACACCCATGCTGATCCCGCCGGCGACGGCCCCCTTGAACTTCTTGCCACCGCGCATGCCGCCGCACCATTCCTCCACCAGCGTGCTCAGCTTGATTCCAAGCGGCACCTCGAAGCAGCCCGGTCGGGCGACATGCCCACTGACACCCATGAGCTTTGGGCCGTAGCTGGGCGCGCCACCAATGGTGCTCTCCACGCCACACGACTTCCACCACTCGATGCCGCGATTCATGATCGGGACGACGGCCGCAAGCGTCTCGACATTGTTGATGATGGTCGGCCGGCCGAAGAGGCCCTTGACCGCGGGGAACGGCGGCTTGAGCCGTGGCCAGCCGCGCTTGCCCTCGATGGCCTCCAGGAGCGCCGTCTCCTCACCGCAGATGTAGGCGCCGGCGCCCCGGTGCAGCCAGCACTCGACCTTCTGCGTGCTGGCCCCCTTCATCAGCCCCTGCGGGCCGAAGATGCCCATGGCATACGCCTCCTGAATCGCGTGCTCCATCACCTTGGCCTGGTGGTGGTACTCACCGCGGATAAAGAAGTACGCCACGTCCAGTTCGCAGGCGTAGCAACAGATCGCGATCCCCTCCAGCACGAGGTGCGGGTCGAAGTCGACCAAGAGCCGGTCCTTGAAGGTGCCTGGCTCGGCCTCGTCACAGTTGATGGCCAAGTATCGCGCACCACTCCCGTCTTGCTTGGGGAGGAACGACCATTTGAGTCCCGCCGGGAAGCCGGCACCGCCGCGGCCGCGGAGGACCGCCGCCTTGACCAGCTCGATCACCTCGGCGGGCTTCATCGACAGCGCCTTCTCGAGCGCCTTGTAGCCGCCGGTGCGCACGAACTCCTCGCCGGAGACCGTGTGCCGCGACTTCGGGTCTCCGAAGGGGACACACGGGATGCGCTGGGTCAGTGCTGGTTCTTGGAGTCGCATGGCTTCTTCACTTCCACTTCGTCGATCGTCGTCCTCCGCAGCGTCAGGTCATCGACCTCTCGCTCCTGGACGGTGCGCCGGACCTCGATGCGCACGGGCTCCCCCGCGTTGGGGTCGGCCTTCATGCCGCGCCAGATCTCGCCGAAGAACCGGCCGACCTGCCGTGCCAACAAGGCCTCGTCAGTCATCCCTGGGTGCCTCCGTTGGCGCAGCCTCCTCCGCCACAGCACCGCCCGTCGCCGGAGGCGCGAGCCCGCGTCTTCGCCTCGTCCACCAGCGCGCGCACGCGCTCCACGGTGAGGTTCTCGTGGAGCGTCTCGCCAAAGAGGGCCACGGGCGCCGTGTCGCACGATCCCAGGCACTCCAGGGGCAGCAGCATGAAGGTCCCGCACGGCGTCGTCTCGTGCTCATCGATGCCCAGGAGCAACTTCACCTCGTCGACGATGGGCTGCGAGTCGCAGGCCTCGCACACGAAGCTCTGGCACACCGAGATGATCACCTTGCCACGCGGCTCGCGACTGAATTCCTCGTAGAAGGAGACCGTGTCCATGACCTCCGCGGGAGTGATCTTCAGGAATGAAGCGATCTCCACCATGGCCTGCGCCGGGATGTGGCAGCAGCGATGCTGGATGTCCTGGAGGATCGGCAGGAGCGCCGCCTTGAGGTTGGGGTACTTCGGCAGGATGTCCCGCTCGTACCGAGCCTTGGTCGATGCATCAAGGTACGGCTCAGCCCGCGTGGGGATCTGGGCGGTGGCGCTTGGCTTGGTCTTCCAGGACATGGTGGAGTGCTTGCAGTGGTCGCGGTACGGCGGCGGTCAGCGATCCAGTTCGCCCGCGATGATGTTGATCGAGCCGATGATCGCGACCAGGTCCGCGAGTTGGTGTCCCTCCACCAGCTTGGGCATGATCGAGTAGTTGATGAACATGGGGGGACGCGTGCGCACGCGCCACGCATGCTTGCTGCCGTCGGCCACGATGAAGTAGCCCAGCTCGCCGCTCCCGCTCTCCTGGGCGGAGTAGATCTCGCCTATTGGCGCATCGAAGCCGCGGTTGGGCATCACCAGCTCGAACTGCTGGATCGCGCCCTCGATGGAGCCGTACACATCGTTCTTCCCTGGCATCCGGACCTTGCCGTCGGCAAGCGTGTCCATCGGGCCGGACGGGATGCGGTCGATGAGCTGGTCGATGATCTTGATCGACTGCTTGATTTCCTCCACGCGCACGAGGTACCGCGCGAAGCAATCGCCGGTGGTGGCGATGGGCACCTGGAACTTCACGGCCTCGGCGCCCTCGCCATCCCAGTTGTCGGCGAAGCAGAGGTACGGCTCGTCCTTGCGGAGGTCTCGCTTGACGCCCGAGGCGCGCGCCATCGGGCCACTCAGGCTCCAAGAGATCGCGTCCTCGCGGCTGACCACGCCGATGCCGGTCAATCGGTCGACGAAGATCCGGTTGCGGTTGAGCAGCGTCTCCAGGTCCGTGAGGCACTTGGCCATGCGGACATCGATGAATTCCCGAATCATCCGGCGAAAGACTTCGTCATCGGCCAGGTCTCGCCAGGCGCCGCCCACCCGCGACCAGTCCGGGTGGAATCGCTGGCCGGAGACATATTCCACAATGTCGTAGATGAATTCGCGCTCGTTGAACCCGTAGAGGAATCCCGTGAAGGCGCCCAGGTCCAGGGCCGCCGCGCCGACGCAGAGCAGGTGGCTCTGGATGCGCCCCAGCTCGGTCAGGATCGTGCGGACCACCTTGCACCGCGTGGTCACGTCCACGCCGAGGAGTTTTTCGACCGCGGAGTGGAACGCGATGTCGCAGAGGATCGGGGACGAGTAGTCCATCCGGCTGATCGTGCAGACATACTGGTTGTAGTCGTGGTGCTCCCCCAGCTTCTCAAAGCCGGAGTGCAGGTATCCGATGTGGGGCACGGCACGGACGATGCGCTCGCCGTCCAGCTCGATCACCACGCGAAGCGTCGTGTGCGTCGCCGGGTGTTGCGGCCCGAAGTTCAGCAGCCATCGGTCTGGGCTCCTTGGACGGCCGTCGAGGTACTCCGTGGTCTCGACATCGAGGTCAAAGGCCTCGGCAGGCTTGAGGTCAAAGGGCATGGGGCGTGGAGTATAGGGTTCTCGGACCACGCCAAGGTCGTCGCGAGCGCGCGCCAGGCTCATGCCAACCCCACATCACCCGCGGAACACGGCACCCAATCGCTTGCCCATCATCAGGCTGGCGCCGACGAGCGTTGCGGTCAAGAGCGCCATTGCCCACACCCCCAATGCGCTCGCGACGGCGTCGCCATCTCCCAGCCGTTCATGCAGTGAGTAGATCGCCTTGGTGATCGGGAAGTCCGCCTCACGCTGCGCCAGCAGCAAACTGTCTGAGACTTCCAGCATGCTGAAGGCAAATGCGAGCATGCCACCCGCAATCAGGTTGGCGGCCACCAGCGGCGCCACCACCTTGCGCATCGTGAGCCAGCGACTCGCTCCGGTCATCGCGGCCGCTTCCTCCAAAGCTTCGGGAGTCTGCTCCAGGCCCGCGCTTGCGGCGCGAACGACATATGGCAGTCGTCGGACCGCGTAGGCGATGGCCAGGAATGGGAACGGGTTGGGATCCGCACCCATGACCGTGCCAACCGACGCCAGGGGCGCCTCCCGGATCGAGTCCGCCAGTCCCGCGGGGAGGATTGACGCCAGCCATCCGGGCATCAACCCGCCAAACGGCCAAGAAAGGCTGAGCGCGATGAACCCGAACGCCATCACCAGGCCCGGCACGGCCAAGGGCAGCATGCTGAGGCCATCCAGCAGCATCTTTCCCCGCACGCGACTGCGCACCAGCAGCCTGGCGATCAAGAGCCCAAGCCCAAGGTCGATGGTGACCGCCGCGAGCGAGAGCCCGATGCTGTTGCGCATGGCGCCCACAGTGAGCGGGTGGCTCATGGCATCGCTGAAGTAGTGCGTGGTGTACTCGGTGGGGAGCACGGTCCCCTGCCAACTCCCCGCCACGCCGAGGCTGGCCAGGATCACTCCGAGGTGCGGGATGATCGCCAGCCCGGTGACGAGCGCGAAGAGCGCCGTCGTCGCCCCCGCACGCCAACCGGAGAGCCGGATGTCCTCGCCTCGGATGCTGGCCTTCACGGCGCTGGCCGGCAGCGGCCGCCCGAAGATCGTCTTGCCGACGAGATAGATGACGATGCTTATCGAGAGCATCACGACCGTGAGCGCATACGGGTCGCGCGAGGATTGGATGCCCTTGAGTCCGTCAAAGATCTGGACCGGCGTCACGCCGCGATACTCAAACATGAGCGGCGTGCCCAGTTCCGTGAAGCTCCACACAAACACCAGCGTGGCACCGGCAAAGAGGCCGGGTCGCGCCAGTGGAAGCGTCACTCGCAGCAGCCGCTTCCACGGAGGCACACCCATCCCGCGCGCCGCCTCGTCCAGTGCCGGGTCCAGGTTTGCGAGGACGGCCAGGACATTGAGGTAGATGATCGGGTAGAGGTGAAGCGCCTCCACCAGGATGATCCCGCCAAGGCCGCCGTCGCCAAAGAAGTCGTAGGTCGGGAGTCCCAGCGCGTGGCACAGCGCGTCCAGGCTCCCACCGCGGTCCAGGAGGTGCCGGAAGCCAATCGCACCCACGAATGGGGGCAGGATCATGGGCACCAGGACGATGGCACCGAAGAGCCTCTTCCCCGGGAATTGCGTGCGGGCGGCGAGGTACGCGAGGGGCACGCCAATGAGCAACGAGAGCAAGGTCGTCCCCACCGCGATGAGCAGGCTGGTCTGCAGGCCCGACATCAGGTACGGATCCGCGAGCACGCCGGTGATCGCCGTGAGCGAGAAGGAACCCTTCGCATTCACGAAGGCGCCCTGGACCGTCAGCCAGATCGGAAGGAGCAGCGTGACCGACAGGATCGCCACCAGGATCCAAAGCTGAATCGCGTCGCGGCGATGGTGCACGCGTCGAATCTACCCGCCCAACTCAGCACCAGCTCAGCCCCAGCTCAGCCCCAGCTCAGCCCCAGTTGCCCAGGAGCGTCGAGAGGTCGGCTCCGTCCACGACGCCGTTGCCGTCAAAATCCGCGGCGGGGATGTTCAGCCCCCAGGAACTCAGCACCGTCGCCAAGTCTGTCCCGTCAACGCGCCCATCACCATTCGTGTCTCCGGGCACCGCCGGCGGCAGATAGTCCGGGATGTTCCAGGCGACGGCCAGCGACGGCGACGTCGAAGCCGACATTCGTCGCACTTCGATCACATACTCCCCAGGCTGCAGTCCCTTGAGGAAGAGATGCTCGACATTGTCGACCGCGCTGACGCTGGCCACGTTGCCGCTCCCAAAGACTCCCACGCCTCCGTTACCCACCAGTGAACCAAGCGTGGTTCCCGAGACCGAGTGGAGGTACAGGTCGTAGTTGGGCATCGTCGGCGTCCCGAAGGTGGTCGGCACGGAGCGATGCCAAGTGGCGAGGATGCTCACTTCCTGGGCGATCTCACCAACGGAGAACCGGAAGTAGCTCGATGTGTTGGAGACTGGCGGGTAGGCCCAAGCCGCGCTGGTGGTCGTGTCGACTCCCGGGACCGTCGACGTGCCGGTCACTTCGCCGCCCGTCAGGATCCAGTGGGCCTCGTCGATGTTCACCAGGTCCGCGCCGTAGAGGGAATCAAGCGGCGAGGCGGTCTGCCCGCGCGTGGCGCCGGAGGTCGCGGGATTGTTGGTCCAACCGTCACGATGCCTAGCACCGGCCATGAGGCACGCCTTGACCACAGCCGGGCGGCGGGCATCCAAGTTTGTGGAGAGGATTGGGTCCACCTGCGCCACGTCGTAGAGGAGAGCCGCGCACGACGCCACGACCGCCGTGCTGTAGCTGGCGCCCGATCCAGGGGCCACGATCTCGGGCTTCGTTCTTCCTCCGCCATCTCGAATCGCAGGGGTCAGCCCTGCGCTGTGCTGGCCATCCATGCGACCGACCCCAAGGCCGTGGTAGCCCTCGCTCATGAGCGGCTGCATGACGCTTCCCGAGCCATTGTTCTCGCCGTTGCAGAAGAGCGTGCCATCCCGATTCATCGCAAAGTCGGCGCGGCGGAGGGTCTCGTTGTCGTAGACGACCTGGCCGGTTGACCCGATCCATGAGTTGTTGAACACGCGCACGCCGGTAGGCGCCACGAGCGGCGGCACGGCGGAACCCGATCCCAGACGCAGGTAGCCGGACTGGACGAAGTTGTCAGCCTGGTACAAGTGGATCTGCGACACCCCGGGCGTCACGCTGGAGGCGATGCCGTAGTAGTTCCGCGCAACGAACGTGGCGTGCCCGCTGTTCCCCGGCGTGCCGCTCATCGCGACAAAGGTCTTTCCGACGAACTGCGCGTCGGCCTGGTCAGGCCCGTACGCCGTCCCTGAGAATGCTTCCACTTGTGCCAGCCGGACCGAGGTCCCGGTGGGGAGGTTGCCCGCGCCAACACGGGCAAGGAGTTCCTCAAAGCCAATGTCATCTGCAAGAGAGACCGTCGCGAACGCCATCGACATGGTGATCGCTACCACGATCGGTCGCGCCGAGGCGATGGTGGAGACCTTCATCAATGGAGACAATGGGATCATGCGAATCGAGTCTGTGAATCAATGAACCACGACGATCGCCACCTTCGAGGCAAATCCGTCATGTAAACCTACGGTTCAACGGCCGGGTTGCAAGAAAAACTCATGGATTATCGGGACTGGTAGCCTCGCCAAGGCATGGATCGGCCCCTGGTGATCGTCACCGAGCCCCTCGCGGAGGGCGCCGCCGAGTGGTTGGCGGCGCGCTGCGAGGTGGTGCGGGCCCGGCCAGAGGAGAGTGCGTTCGCGGAGGCGGCCCAGAGGGCCAGCGGACTGGTCGTCCGCACCTACACGCAGGTCGATGGCGCACTTCTTGACCGGCTCCCCCAACTCAAGGTCGTTGGGCGCGCCGGCGTGGGGCTGGACAACATCGACCTTGCAGCGACGGCTGCACGCGGGATCACCGTCCACAACACGCCCGATGCCAACACGCAGGCTGTGGTGGAGTATGTGCTCTGCCTCCTCTGCGACAGCTTGCGGCCGCGGGTCTTTCTGGATCAGCCGGTGGCCCCGGACATCTGGAACGAGATCCGGTCCGATGTCGTGGGACTCTGGCAGATGGATGAACTGGTGCTGGGTGTCCTTGGACTGGGGCGCATCGGCAAGCGCGTCGCGCAGGTCGCCAGGGCCATCGGCTTCGAGGTGGTCTATCACGACCTCCTTGACATCCCCACGGAACATCGTCACGGTGCGACGACGGTGGAAGTCGAGGCGCTCTTCGCAGAGAGCGACATCGTCTCGATCCACATCGATGGCCGTCCGGAGAATCGACACTTCGTCGGTGCCAACCTGCTGGAGTTCCTTCGCCCCGACGCAATCCTCATCAACACCAGTCGTGGCATGGTGCTGGACCATGACGCGCTCGCCGCCTATCTCCGGGCCAATCCGGGAGCGCAGGCGCTGCTTGATGTCCACGATCCGGAGCCGTTCACGGCGGAGAACCCGTTGCTTGCCCTTCCAAACGCCCACCTCGCCCCGCACCTCGCGTCACGCACCGAGACAGCCATGGAAAACATGAGCTGGGTGGTGCGGGATGTGGTTGCGTCTCTCTCTCCACGTGGGCAGTAGATTCCCGACCCCGCGAGCCGCTTCCATCGGACCTTTCGCGACCGCGCACGCCAGCTACGAACGCCAGTCCACACAGGCCGAGACCGCCATGCTCAACATTTCCAATGTCCACGCTCGCCAGGTGCTTGATTCGAGGGGAAACCCAACGCTGGAATGCGATGTCACGCTGGAGGATGGGACTGTCGGTCGCGCCGCCGTGCCGAGCGGTGCCAGCACGGGCGAGCACGAGGCGGTGGAACTCCGCGACGGCGACAAGAAGAAATGGCTGGGCAAGGGAGTTGGCAAGGCGGTTCATCATGTCAACGCAATCATCGGGCCTGCGATGTTCGGCGCCGACGCGCGGGATCAGAAAGGAATTGACCGACTCCTCCGGGAACTGGACGGTACCGAGAACAAATCCAAGTTGGGTGCGAATGCCACGCTTGGCGTGTCACTCGCGTGCGCGCACGCCGCGGCCGCCGCGACGGACCTGCCGCTGTTCCGGTACCTCGGGGGAAGCCACGCTCGGACGCTCCCCTGCCCCATGATGAACATCCTCAATGGCGGCAAGCACGCGGACAACACCGTGGACTTCCAGGAGTTCATGATCCAGCCATGGGGCTTTGACTGCTTCGACGATGCGCTCCGCGCAGGCGTGGAGATCTATCACTCGCTCAAGGGGGTCCTGCACGACGCACACCTTTCCACCGCCGTCGGTGACGAGGGTGGGTTTGCCCCCAACCTCAAGAGCAACGAGGAAGCGCTGGAGTTCATCGCCAAGGCGGTGGAGCGCGCTGGCTACGACCTTGGCACGCAGGTCCAGATCGCCTTGGATCCCGCGACCAGCGAACTGGCGAATGAAGCCAAGAAGCTCAAGGGCAAGGGAGCCACGAAGGGAGATGTCGGCTACTGCTTCTTTAAGTCGGCGCCGGACCGCATCGTGAGCAGCGACGAGATGATTGAACTGTGGTCCCGATGGTGTGCCAAGTGGCCGATCTGCTCCATCGAGGACGGCCTCGCCGAGGACGACTGGTCTGGCTGGGCTCGACTCACGAAGGCGCTCGGTGCCAAGGTCCAAATTGTGGGCGACGACCTCTTCGTGACCAACCCGACATTCCTTGCACGCGGCATCCAGGAGAAGTCTGCCAACGCGATCCTGGTCAAGGTGAACCAGATCGGAACGCTGAGCGAAGCCCTGGAGGCCGTGGAGTTGGCCCACAAATCCGGATTCCGGTCGATCCTCTCGCATCGATCCGGCGAGACGGAAGACGCGACCATCGCCGACTTGGCGGTCGCCACCAACTGCGGCCAGATCAAGACGGGCGCCCCCTGCCGAAGCGACCGAAACGCGAAGTACAACCAGCTCCTTCGCATCGCGGAAGAACTGGGGACCAGCGCGATCTACGCCGGCAGCGCCCAAGCCTGCGTCCGCGCGTCAGTCCGCGCCTGATTCCGCGCGGCTCGGTTCACGCGTACGAGTGCAGCCCAGTGATCACGAAGTTGATCACGATCCAGTTGAACAGCATGACCAGTGCGCCGATCACGGCCAGGATCGCGGTCCAGTAACCCTTGTCGCGGACCTTGAGCCGCACATGGACGAGGATGGCGAACACCACGAAGGTGTTCAGCGCGAAGACCTCCTTGGGATCCCATCCCCACGGTCGACCCCACGAGTGATCGGCCCAGATCGCGCCCATCACGATGCCGGACCAGAGCATGACGAACGACAGTTCCATCAGGAGCATGGTCACCCCGTCCAACACCTCGCCGAATCGCCCACGGCCGTCCTCCCTGTGCATCCCGCCCGCGAGGAGCACCGTCGCTGATCCTCCGGCCCGCGCGTAGGACGCCGGGCCGCCAAGGAGCCGGTACGCGATGTAGAGAAGCGCCGTGATCGCCGCCATGAAGATGAGCGCGTAGCTGAAGATGATCACGTTGGTGTGGATATACAGCCAGACATCGTGCAGGACCGGCATCATGTTCCCGATGCTGGCGTTGAGCTCCATCGGCATGAAATGCGCCGCCATGAGCGCCACCATGGAGGCCGTCGCGCTGCACAGCACCACCAGCCCGGCGGCGGTGCGCTTGCGGGGGAACCGCTCCAACAGCAGCGCCACGACCAGCGCCAGGACGCCACCCATCCAAGCGCTGGTGGTGACGGCCTCGAACATGTTGCTGTTGGGCCATCGACCGCTCACCCACCAGCGCAGCATCACGGCGGCTGTGTGCAGCGCGAAGGCAAGGAAGAAGATTGCCAATCCCGCCCACCGCGCCTTGGGCCACTGATAGACCGCACCCAGGAGCAGGAACACGATGGACGCGAGGTAAATGAGCCAAATCCAGACTAGGTTGCCCTGCTGGAAGTACCACGATTCCCAGGCCAACTTCTTGGAGTCGGGGTACACCGCTGGGTTGCACTCCTGGAGGGAGGATGCCAGTGCCGCGACGGCGGCGTTGGTTGCCGCGGGATCCGCAGCGGTCCACGCTTCGATCAACGAGCGCCACGCAACGGCGATCCGTCGCTGCGCGTCTGGTGACAGGTCGGGAATCGGCGTGGGATCCGCTCCCGCCGCACGCGCTTGCTCTGGGTCGATTGCGAGAAGCATCACATCGCTGATGCCATGCCACGGGGCGGCGGGGTCCACGCCGCCCGGCGGCACCACTCGCAACCGGCGCAGCAGAAATTGCGGGTCGCGGACCGCCAATGCTTGTTCGATCTGGTCCACCACCTTCGCGGTGCGAATGACATCGCCCGACATGTGCTGAAGCACGCGTGCGGCGGCGGGCCGTTTCAGGAGCGTCGGCGAGATCAGGCCGCTGGAGAGGAAGGTGTCCATCCGCTTAGCAAGGGATGGATCCTCGTCGAGCAGCGCCTCGGCGATCTGCCCGCGGTTCGGCTTCCCCTTGACAAAGATGATGTCCGCGTCGTCGTACGCACTCGAGCGGATCATGAGGTCCAGGTATGTGAATTCAGGCGACTGGCCCGCGATGCGCCTGGGACCGCTCACGAACGCCATCATCTGGTGCGCGAAGCTGCCAAAGCTCTTGAGCCGTCCATCGGTGTGCACGGCCACCGCGCCGAGCGGCGTGAGATCCACTTGCTCAACGAAGGGTGCCGTGGGTGTTCGCTGCGGGAGCGAGACATCACCATCCGCCCAAGCGTGGCCACCGATCCCGAAGACCACCGCCAGCGCCAGCATCGCCACGGCGCTCGCCCCGCGCGCTGCGATCGTCGCGCCCGCGGGGGTCGTCCCCGCCTTCTGCGCGTGAATCACCTCGGCGGCGGTCTTCGCGCGTTCCGACTGGTTGCGCCGGAGGATGGGCTTCACATAGAAGGCGTAGCACATACCCAGCACCGCGACGCAACAGCCGAACAACTGGATCCACACACCCTCGCGGTTTCCCACGCCAAGCACGGTGTAATTGCGGCCCAGACTCCCGACATCACCCTCAAAGCGCGGCGCCTCCGGAGGGTCCCACTGCGCCTGGAAATACCAGAGCCCGTCGTGTTCGATCGGCGCATTCACGCTGACGGACTCTGGAGCGGTCCAGTCGCCTCCGGCATTCTTGAACCGGAGCATGCTGGTGTAGTCGCGAATGCTGCTGTTCTCCCCGGTGAATCCGCCGATGTGCGAAGTGAGCACGAATTCCTCCAGCGCCACCTGCGTGCGAAGTGGCAATCTTTGTCGCGAGAAGAGGACTTCCATCGTGCTCCCATCGGCGAGGGACATCGTGACGGGTGAGAATGGATGCCTTCGCAGTACCTCCAACTCGTTCTTGAAGGGATAGGGGGAGTACTTGACCCAGACCGGGGCCGAGGCCGTGCTGGACTCACGCGCCGACATGCGCACTTGGGCGAAGAGTTCGCGGGCATCGCGAATCCGCTGCTCAGACGGAATGATGGCCGGGATCGTTTGCGTCGCAACGCGTGGCACGTAGCGCTCCACGCCGATGTTGATGCCGGCCGGGAGCCTGAAGACACCTCCTGCGGAGATCGGCTGTGCCACGAGGGCGGTGCTCCCCTGACCACTGGGACCACCCGCGCCACCGCCGCTGACCACGCGAAGCGTGGCGGGATCGGGTCCCGCGACGAAGGTCACCAGCGCATCGCCGGCACCGGGGGTGAATCGAGCGGTGAAGGCCTCGCTCGGCGGTCGTGGGTCGTCAAAGGTCTGCCCATCCAGCGCGACGTCACGACAGAGCGAGAGGTCGTCGAACACCCACCGGCGAATCGTTTCCGTGGAGGTTCGAAACTCCACGATCGCCACGGCCACCACTCGGCCCTCGAGCTTGAGGTCCGACTGCGCGACGACCACGCGGTACGCCAACCCTGGTGCCCCCTCACCGATCGGGCGGAATCCAGCGGCGTCGGGCGGCGAGGTCAATCCGGCGGCATCCGTGGTCGCGGACGGTCGAGCGGGGACGATGATGGTCTCCGCCAGCCCAGGGATGTCAATCTCCAGGGCAGCGGGACGCAAGAACTCGGCCAGTTCGGATTCGCTTTCGATCCAGTCAAATCGGATGAACCCGCCCTCGCTTAACCGTTCGTCGTGATGAAATGCCGCCAGTCGGAAGGTGCTGGGCTCCGGTCCCTGGTTGGACTCAATGGACAACCACAGCATGGGGTCCAGTGGAGCCTCGGGTGGACCCTCGACAAATCGGACACGATCCTGCGCGTATCGCAAGTAGGAGTCGATCTCCAGCGTCACGCCGGGGAATGGGTCGTTTCCCTGCGGTGGCACGGCGACCGAAAGTCCATTGCTCACGGTCGCGCCATCCTGCCCAACGACGAACACGCTGTTGGGGTCCAACACGGCGTCGGAATAGAGTGGCACACCATCAACGCGGCGCTCGTGCCAGTCGCCGCCCGGCTTTCGGACATAGACCGCCCAGCTCTTCGACAGGTCGTTGCGCAAATAGAAGTAGCCCTGGCTGGCGTACTCCAGGCCAAGAGTCAGACGCGGCTCGACGGTCGCGCTGCCGGTCTCCTTGATGGCTCGCTTGACTGGCTGCTGCGGGTCGCCCGTGACGATCAAGTCCTCCGTGTACTCCGGGTGGCCTGCCACCAACTGGCGCATGAAACGCCTCCCCTCGGCCTCCACCAGCACGGTGACGCTGTAGGCCCTCGATCCGGCGTCGCCCCCGGAGCGCAACTCCCACTCCGGATCAATGGAGGCGACGGTGAAGGTCCAGGCATCGTCCCCACGCCCCAGCGTGGCGCGCATGCCAGGCGAGGCCACCAGTCGGATCGACTCGGTGCCTGCACTCCCCTCCGTCGTGACCGTGGCGACGATCTCTCGCATCGCGACGGGCGCATCACCCTCCACCTTCTGCGAGAAGTAGATGACCGAACCGGCGATCAGGGTCAGGATCCCGGAGTGGATCATCCAGACGCCGAAGTTGATTGGCTTGAACGGAATGCGGCGGATCGTCGTGACCGTGATGTTCGCGGCGATCAATGCCAGCAGCAGGTCGAACGGCCACCAGTGGAACCACTCGAATTCTGTCATGTCAAACGCCGGCCACTGCCGCATCTGGGCATGAACCCAGGCCGACGACTCCCAGAATCGACCTCCTTCCGGATACACCAGTCCCGCCGACCCAAGCGACATGTACACGAACAAGACAGCCAGCAGCGAGATGCCGAAACGAACGTTGGAAAAGAGGGATGCAACGGCGACCAAAGGACCTCTGCCTGCCATCGGGCCATCGTAGGCGGGGGACGGTTAGACTGCCGGGGTTGATTGAATATCCTGCACCGCACGCAGACTCCACACGACACCCAGGCGACGCGAATGGCATTTTCCACCCAGCTCCGACTTCTCATTCGCACCCTCGCCATGGTCGCAAGCCTCCAGTTTCTTGCGTGCAGCCCTGAGGTGCAGCGGGCGCAAGATGCAGCGAGTCCCCGAGCGGGCGAGTCGGATGCTCCTGCCGTGCGCGCGATTCCCCTCGTCCCGCTCGTGCCCGCCGCACCAGCCGCAGCGGCTGTTTCGGCTTCGCCCGCCGTGCCCGAAGCTCCGCCGGCACCGGTCACCGCCACACAGGTTGAATTCAAGACCAACCTGGGTGCGATCGTGATCGAGCTGGACTTTGAGAACGCTCCGGTGAGCGCCAAGAACTTTCTGCGCTATGTGCAAGATGGTTTCTACGACGGCACGATCTTTCATCGCGTGATGCCCGGGTTCGTGATCCAGGGCGGCGGATTCACGCCTGACATGGTGCAGAAGCCCCCCCGCGAGCCGATCACCAACGAGTGGTGCAACGGTGTCAAGAATTCCCGCGGCACGCTGAGCATGGCCCGATTAGGTGGACGCCCGGACAGTGCCACCAGCCAATTCTTCATCAACGTGGTGGACAACGACGCCCTGGACCAGGCACGCGATGGCGCTGCCTACGCGGTGTTTGGACATGTCGTGTCCGGGATGGATGTCGTCGATGAGATCGCGGGGGTCAGAACTGGGTCCGTCAAGGGGCATCGGGATGTCCCCACGATCCCGATCGTGGTGGAGAGCGCCACGGTGGTGGGCACCACGACCCCGGCCAGCACCAACTGAGGAAAACATGTCAGACTTCCGCATCTACAAGGAGGACGGCGACCAACTCATGGAGGTCCCGTCGGGCGCAACGCACCTGAAACTCATCCCCGCCGGCAATCCCCGCGAAGTGAGGACCGATCGCGGTGTTCGCATCATGTGGGGGCAGCACCTCCTGACCGACATCGTGCACGGTCACTACCGAACGCTCATCTGCGGGGTGAACGACACCAACAACGAACACGGCATCCTGGGCGAGATTCTGCGGCTTGTCCCCACCAGCCAGTGGACCCTTCGGAGCGCCACCAGCTACGCCAAAATGTTCCGTGAGGCCACGGCGCTGCACGCGCACGAGGATCGCGAGCCGTACATCCTCAAGTTCGACCTGGATCGCCTGCTGGTGCTGGCCATGCTGCGCCCCGCCGGTCGCGACCACTTCACGCTTGAGGACATTTACCGTGGGATGTCCACCGCAACAGGGATGCTGGACGGCCGAAGGGAACGACTTCCCGTCGCGACGGTGTCATTCCTGGGCGCCAAGAGCAATGCGCTCCGCGGCGAACGCCACGCCGAACCGAGCTTCGAGAGCGTCCTTGATGCGATGTGGAAGGCGGGCTTCCGCGGCGACATCTATCCGCCGGTCGCCTCGTGGGACAAGCATGAGGTGGGAGTGTTTGCCACCTATCCCTTCCCCGAGAGCGTGGACCGCATGAGGCAGGGATCCTCGTGAGTCCGGCCTCATCGTTCGAGCCCTACCGCCCCCACCCCTGGCACGGTCTCCCTCTTGGGCCAGCCGCGCCCGAAGTCGTGAATGCATTCATCGAGATCACGCCGTTCGATGTGGTCAAGTACGAGCTGGACAAGCCATCGGGGTTTCTCCGGATCGACCGACCCCAACGACTGTCCAGCACTCCGCCCACCCTCTATGGGTTCATCCCAAGGACGCTGTGCGGCGACCGTGTGGCCAAGTTGTTCGGCTCAGGAGGAACGGCTCATTCGAGCGCTGCGCTTCCTAAGAATCTGGAGGCCGATGGCGACCCGCTCGACATCTGCATCTACTCCGAGCGCCCCGTCAATCGCCAGGAAATCATCGTCGAGAGCCACGTCATCGGCGGTCTCACCATGCTGGATGGCGGCACCGCCGACGACAAGATCATCGCCGTCATGAAGGACGATGCCATTTGGGGTGATGCCAAGACCCTGGAGGATCTGCCCTCGTCGTTGGTGGAGCGACTGATCCACTACTTCAGCACCTACAAGATGCGCCCCGGCCACGCATCGAAGGCGGCGGTCTTGGGGTCGTACGGACCCAGGCACGCGCACCGAGTCATCGCCGAGGCCAGCGCCGACTATGCGGCAGCGTTCGGGAGTTAGAGCCCCGGCACGCCGGATGCCGGGGGAAGTTGGTTGGATCCTCAACCGAACTGAATGCCCTGCGCCAGCGGCAGGTCCTTGGACCAGTTGATGGTGCATGTCTGTCGGCGCATGTAGGCCTTCCAGGAGTCGCTGCCGGACTCGCGCCCGCCGCCGGTGTCCTTCTCGCCGCCGAACGCCCCGCCGATCTCCGCGCCAGACGTGCCAATGTTGACATTGGCGATCCCGCAGTCGCTGCCTGATGCGGAGAGGAATCGCTCGGCACTGCGCACGCTGTCCGTGAAGATCGCGCTGGAGAGCCCTTGGTCAACACCATTCTGGATCGCCATCGCTTCGTCCAGTCCCGAGACGCTGAAGACATAGAGCACCGGCGCAAAAGTCTCATCGCGGGTGATCGGTGGGACCTTCCCCTTGGGAACGCGGATGATCGTGGGCTCCACGAAGTGCCCGGGCTTGCCCTTGAAGCGGTCGAGCCCCTTCGCGCCGCCGCAGAGGACCGTGCAGCCGCTCGCCTGGGCCGTCTCGATGGCGTGACGCATACCTTCGACGGCGCGCGCATTGATCAGCGGTCCCACAAGGGTCTTGGCATCCAACGGATCACCGATAGCGATAGACCCATAGCCCTTCGCCAATCTTGCGGTGAGGTCGTCGACCACGGACTCATGCACCAGAAGCCGCCGCGTGGAGGTGCACCGCTGCCCGGCCGTCCCGACCGCGCCAAAGAGCACGCCGCGAGTCACCAAGTCCATGTCGGCGTCGGGCATGACGATGATCGCGTTGTTCCCGCCAAGCTCCAGGAGCGTGCGGCCCAATCGTGCCCCCACCACTTCGCCGACGCGACGGCCCATGCGGCACGAACCGGTCGCGCTGACCAGTGGAATGCGTCGATCGGCAATCATCGGCTCTCCCACCTCGGCGTCCACGCCGATGATGAGCGGGAAAAGGTCCGCAGGGTCGATCCCCTCGGGGCGCCACAGTTCCTGCTCGCGCATCACCTTCCACGCCACTTCGCTGCCGGCGATGGCCGTGAGTGGGGTGAGGAGCGATGGCTTCCAGATGGTGACATCACCGCACACTGCTGCGAGCATGGAGTTCCACGCCCACACGGCGATCGGGAAATTGAAGGCCGTGATGCATCCAACGATCCCCAGCGGATGCCACTGTTCGTACATGCGATGCCCCGGTCGCTCGCTGTGCATCGACAGCCCGTAGAGCTGTCGGGCCAGGCCCACCGCAAAGTCCGCGATGTCGATGCACTCCTGCACTTCGCCCAATCCCTCCGCCCGGATCTTGCCCATTTCAAGCGTCACCACTTCGCCAAGGTCGTTCTTGTGAACGCGGAAGGCCTCGCCGATGCGCCGCACGATCTCCCCGCGCTTGGGTGCCGGCAGCAGGCGCCATGACTCGAACGCGCGCTGTGCACGCAGGACGGTCGCCTCCAGCTCACCTCGACCCTGCAGCCGCACCTCCGCCAACGCCGCCCCTGTCGCGGGGCACTCCGTGGTGATCCATCCCACCGCCGCGGCCGCAGCGGGATCCGACGGCGCAACCGCTCCTCCCGCACCCGGGGCACGAACCATGGGGTGCTTGTCCAGACCGAGCCGCTTGAGGGTGGGATGCATGGGGGACGCAGGATACGGAGTTGCGGCATAATGCACCCTACATGCCACTCGACCGCAACCAGCTGGCCATGCGCGCCGCGCAGGAACTCCGCGACGGCTTCTATGTCAATCTTGGCATTGGGATTCCCACGCTCGTTGCCAACTTTGTTCCCGCCGGGATGGAAGTGTGGCTGCAAAGCGAAAATGGCCTGCTCGGGATGGGGCCCTTTCCGACTGAAGACGAGGTCGACGCCGACCTCATCAACGCCGGCAAGCAGACCGTGACCGGCGTTCCCGGACACTCCTTCTTTTCCAGCGCCGATTCCTTTGCGATGATTCGCGGCGGCCACATCGACCTCGCCATTCTTGGCGCGATGGAAGTGTCGCAAGAGGGTGACCTGGCCAACTGGATGATCCCCGGCAAGCTGGTCAAGGGGATGGGTGGCGCGATGGACCTGGTGGCCGGCGTGAAGCGTCGCATCGTCGTGATGGACCATTGCAACAAGAAGGGCGAGAGCAAGTTCATCCCCGGCTGCACGCTCCCGCTCACGGGCAAGCGATGCGTGGACATGCTCATCACCGATCTTGCGGTCTTTGCGCGGGATCCGGCCCGCAATCGGTTCACGCTGATCGAAGTTGCGCCAGGCGTGACGGTCGACGAAGTCAGAGCCAAGACCACGGCGGCGATCGACATCTCGCCGACGGTCAAGACCGTCTCGCTGGCGGCGTGACGCGGTGTAGAGTGGCGGCATGAATTGCCCGCCACTCGCACGAATTCTCCCGGTGGTCTCAGCGCTCGCGTTCTTCGCGAGCGTGCACGCCGCAGCCTCGCAGCACGAACGCACGCCGGACGAGCGCACTGCCTCGGTGCAGCGCGCTCGCCAGTTCGCCGACGCCGCCCCTGCCGACCGCTGGGACAACATGTTCAACGGCACGAACCTGGACAGCTGGACGCCGGTCGCCGTGAGCCCCACCACCTTCACGGCGGGCTTCGACGATTCAACGACACCTCCCACCGCCGTCATCAAGTGCACCGGCCACCCCACGGGCATCATGCGCACCGATCGCATGTACCGAAACTTCGTGTTCGAGATGGACTTCTCGCACCGGGACCCCAAGTCCAATGCCGGTCTCTTCATCTGGTCCGACGCCATCTGCTCGAGGGGCGTTCCCTTCAGCCGATCCATCGAAGTGCAGGTCATGGACGGTACCGAGAGCCGCATGGCAGACGGTCGCCTCCGATACACCTCGCAAGGCGACATCTTCTCGATCCACGGCGCGAAGATGACCCCCGATCGACCGCACCCCGAAGGCTGGGCACGATGCCTCCCCAGCGAGGATCGCATGAAGCCCGCACCGGAATGGAATCACTACCGCGTGATCTGCGTGGATGGGATCATCAAGCTGGAGATCAATGGCAAGGAAGTGTCGGGCGGGTACAACTGCTCTCCTCGCGAGGGATACATCTGCCTGGAGAGCGAGGGCGGAGCGATCTGGTTCAAGAACCTCCGCGTGCTGACGCTCCCTTCCACTCGAAACATGCTCCCGACGCCTTCGCTCCGCGCCGATCCGGAACTGGCCCAGTTCCGCGCCATCTTTGATGGCACGCTGGACAACTTCACTGTCCCCCCCGAGTCCGTCGGTCACTGGAAGCCCGAAGACTGGACGCTGGTCTTTGACGGGCAGGGCGGCGATATCTGGAGCAAGGAGTCCTTCGGCGACTGTGAGCTCATCGCCGACTGGCGCTGGGCGGGCCCGCCCCAAGGACAGATGGTTCGACCCCTTATCGGTCCCGATGGCAACACCCTCAAGAACGCCGATGGCTCGGAGAAGACCGAGACTATCGACGAATA
>JAQCEQ010000011.1 GCA_027618565.1 Planctomycetota bacterium
GCTTTGGCGGCGGCGGCGGTGGCGGCGGCCAGGGCGGCGGTGGTGGTGGTGGCTCCATTTTCGGTGAGGCGGGCGACGACCCAGAGCGCCGGACGCAAGATGAGATTGCTGAAGAGGTCATTGACATCATCAAGAAGCATGTCAATACCTACGAAGGAACCATTGACGGATCGGACCTCCCCTGGCAGGAGGAGGGCGGAACCAACGCTCGCGGCAGCATCGACCAGTTCCAGGGCAACCTGATCATCACGCAGACGCCGGCGGCACATCGGCAGATCGTGGGGATCCTGGACCAGCTCCGTGAGGTTCGCTCGCTCCAGCTGAATGTTGAGACCCGGCTGATTACGGTGGCCACCAACTGGTTTGAGCAGGTTGGCGTTGACCTGGACCTCTATTTCAACACGAACTCGGCGATGTACAACGACGCGCTGGGCCAGGATCCCAACATGGGGATCTCCGGGTTCTTCACGCCGTTCAGCCCCACCGGCTCGGGTGCGGGGCAGCTCCAGAACCCGATCGTCTTCGGCGGCATTGGCCAGGACGACGACTTTGTCACCAACACCGCCACCGGCACAGCCATCGGGACCGGCGACCCGGACTCCAGCGACATCACCTACACCCAGGCCGGTGTCTACAACCCTGTTGGCGTGCGGCCCGCCGGCACCGCCTACGGGAACGGGCAGACCTCCAACGGCTGGTCGCCCATCGGCGTCACCAACAACAGCCTGCCTCTCATCAACACGCTTGCGGGTCTGGGAACAAGCAACTCGTTCGCAAACCAGATGCTGGCCAACCCTGTGATGAGCACCGGGTTTACCTACCTGGACGACATCCAGGTGGACCTCTTGGTCCAGGCCAGCCAGGCCGATGACCGCAACTCCACGCTCACCGCACCGCGGCTCACCCTCTTCAATGGTCAGCGATCTTGGATTTCGGTCGCCATCCAGCAGGCGTATGTGGCTGGGCTCACCCCTGTCACGGGCGACTCCTCGGGTGCCTTCCAGCCGGATATCGGAACCCTGTACGAGGGATTCGTCCTGGACATCCAAGGCGTCATCTCCGCCGACCGTCGCTATGTCTCGATGGTGGTCGTCTTCTCGCAGAATGAACTCCTGGGAATGACATCGGTTTCGACAACGGGCGCAGTCGGCGGCGGCACTGGTGACGGTGGCGGCCGCTCCACCAGCGAATTCGGTGGCACCATCCAGCTCCCCGAGATCCTGGCCACACAGATCCGCACGGCGGCATCGGTCCCCGACAAGGGCACGCTCCTCCTGGGCGGCCAGCGCGTGGTGGAGGAGTACGACATCGAGGTTGGCGTTCCGGTGCTCAGCAAGATGCCCTTCGTCAATCGCTTCTTCACCAACCGCATGACGGCCAAGCACGAGAAGAACCAGTTGCTCCTCATCCGCCCGGAGATCATCATCCAGGGCGAGGCGGAGCGGGACCTCTTCCCCAACCTTGGCGCCTCCATGGACTCCGCGCAGCTGGGCGGGTTCTGATCGCAGCCCCGATGGACCTCATGGACAAGTCACTAAAGAGCCTCCGCCTCTCGACGGTCGGGTCGATCCACAAGGTGGACCTGCTCGTCCCGCACATGATCGACGAGGCCCAGATCCGCTCGATCTTCGGGGAACTCCACGCGCTGGCCGGGAAGGACGCCAAGCCATTCTTCGCCATCGACTTTGCCGGCGTGGCGCACATGAGTTCCGCAGCACTTGGGGCGCTCATCAAGCTGGACAATGAGGTCCGTCCGCGTGGCGGCATGGTGGGGCTCTCCTCCATCAACGTGCAGATCCTGACTGTCTTCCGGATCACCAAGTTGGACAAGCACCTGCACCTCTTTGCCACGGTGGCTGAGTCCCTCGAGGCGATCAAGAAGGCGCACCCGGAGGCGTGACCGTGCCGAACGACCCGAACGGGCCGTCGGTGCACCAGTCCGCAGTCATCTACGGGCGCCGTGACGAGATCGACGGCATCCAGCGAGAGATCCTCAGCGCGATGGGTACGAGCGGGTGGGACCAGGAATCGCAGTTTGCGCTTCGGCTGGTGATCGAGGAGGCTCTGGTGAACGCCCATGTCCATGGCCACCATCGTGACGAGTCCAAGTCCATCACGGTGCGCTGGGTCGTGGGCCAGGACGACATCTGGCTCCAGGTGGAAGATTCCGGCGGCGGCTTTGATCCCGACTGCGTTCCCGATCCCACCCACAATTACAACCTGGAGATTCCCTCTGGGCGCGGCCTGGTCCTCATGCGCGCGTACATGGACGAGGTCTCGCACAACTTCGCCGGGAACCAGGTCACGATGATCCGCCGTCGTCACCGAGGCGGCCGCACACCGGCGGTACAGGAATCGACTCCATCATGAGCACGAAGTCACTTCGCTGTGCGGTCATCGGCGCGGGCCGCATGGGCCGCCACCACACTCGCCTCTACGCGCAGAGCGAGGGCGTGGACTGCCTGGTGGAGAAGCCGCTTGCCCCCTCCGTGGATGAGGCGCGTGCGATTGCCGATGCCGCGGCGTGCGCTCGCGCGGCGGGCGCGCGGATGGTGTGAGCATGGCGAGGATCTCCAAGGCCACGACTCACGCCGAGCGGGTCGGCTCGCCGGCTAGTGGAGGTGACCTTCGGGTGGGTTCACACCTCTCGGTCGCAGGCGGAGCCTTCCACGCCATTGATGAGGCGGTCTCGCTCGGACTGGATGCCGTGCAGGTCTTCACCTGCAACCAGCGACAGTGGTCGGTCCCCGCCCTCATGGAGGATGACCTCGTCGCCTGGCGTGCCGCGCTGGAGCGAGCGAGCAAGGCGGCGTGGCATGCGGGCGGCCCACGCACGGTGAGCCACAACTCGTACCTGGTCAATCTCGCCTCGCCGGATGCCGACCTGCGTGCGAAGGGTGTCCGGCGCCAAGTTGCGGAGTTGGAGCGGTGCGAGGCGATGGCGATCCCGTACTGCGTCTTCCATCCCGGGGCGCACCTGGGAGCCGCCGCGCCGCGAGACAAGTTGTTGGGATCGCCTCCCACGAGGGAGGAACTTCGCGGACTCAAGCGGATTGGCAGGAGCTTGGACACCATCCACCGCGCCACGGCAGGGTTGGGGGCGGTCGGTCTCCTGGAAACCACCGCGGGAAGCGGTTCCACGCTCGGCTACGACGCGGTGCACCTTGGAATCATCCGAGATTGCGTGAAGCAGCCAGAACGCCTGGCGGTTTGCGTGGATACATGCCACATGCTGGCTGCTGGCTACGACATGGTGAGCGCAAGCGGAGCGACGGAGGCGGTCGCAGCCGTCGAGGCCGCGTGTGGAGCGGGAGCGATACGGGTCATTCATGCCAACGATTCGGTCGGTGCGCGAGGTTCTCGGCGTGACCGACACGCGCACATCGGACACGGCGAGTGTGGGCGGGACGGATTCACCGCTATGCTCAAACACGCCGCGGCTGTCGGGGCACTGGTGATCATGGAGACGCCCAAGGAAAACGACGCGAAGGGACGACCGATGGATGTCGTCAACGCAGGCCGGCTGCGCCGGTGGTTCCGGGGCAGTGGATCTTCGAAGACCTCGCGGCTGGCTCGGAGCGCACCGTCCCTGGGGTCCTGCGCCGTCGCGGTTGCGATGGCCATCCTGGTCCTGGCGGGATCGGGCTGCCGCCGAGGATGGAATGCCCCGTCCAAGCCGATGCCAGTGGCCAAGAGCGGCTTGGCGCCCGGCGAGGTGGCGCAGCCCAATGCGCAGGAACAACAGAAGTTGGACAGCGCGGCCAGCCAGCTGGCGGGAGGGAACTACGACCACGCCCTCGCCGAGTTTCGTTCGATCTTGCGCGACAACCCACTGATCCCGCAGGCGTGGATCGGTGTCGGCGATACGCATTCAACGCAGCGGCAGTGGCGCGACGCAGCGCCTGCCTACGAGCGCGCCACCCGCTTGGACTCCGGCAGCTACGACGCCTTCTATGGCCTGGGTGTCTCGCGGCACATGTTGGGCCAGTATGTGGACGCGGTGCGCGCGTACCACCGAGCCCTGAGCCTTCGTCCAAACGATGCCACGGCCAATGTGTCCATGGCCATCGTCTACCTCAACATAGGCGAACCGCGTGCGGCCGTCGCGTATGCCGAGCGTGCGGTGCGCATCGACCCCAACAGCGCCAGCGCGCGAATCAATCTTGGCGTGGCCTACGAGCGTTGCGCGCGTCCGCGCGAGGCGGTGGATCAATACACGGTTGCGCTGGAACTCCAGGAACCGACGCCAAGGCTCCTCGTCAACCTCATCAATGCCCTCATCGCGGACCAGCGCACAGTCGAAGCGGCCGCGACTGCGGAGGACTTGGTCCGGCTCTCGCCCACGGCCCAGAGTTGGGAACGACTGGGCTGGGTCCGGTTCCAGGCCGGCGACTTCACCGGCTCCCAGGCGGCGTACCGCGAGGGAACGCTGGCCGACAGCCGGTACTTCCCGTGCTGGAATGGCATTGCGATCAATGCCGTCAATCGATGGGTGCAGAGCCAGCAACAGGATGCCGACGCCGCCAACGAGGCGCGCAATGCCATCCGCCGCAGCCTGGAGATCCACCCCAACCAGCCGAAGATAGTTCGTCTCTCCACGCAGTACCAGCTCTAGCCTGCCGCCAGCGCGCGCGGAATCAGCCATGAACACACGACCAGACGCCCCCGACGCCAGCCTCCTCGAATTCTTTGACTCGCCTTCGGACACGCCGTTCGTGATCGAGCATGTGCACGACGAGTTCACCAGCGTGTGTCCAAAGACGGGACACCCGGACTTCGGCACGGTCACCGTCCGCTACGCGCCTCGCGCCGTCTGCGTCGAGCTGAAGAGCCTCAAGCTCTACTTCCACGACTACCGCAACCGCGGCATCTTCTACGAAGCCGTTACCAACCAGATCCGGGATGACCTGGCGCAGTCGATGAGCCCCGCATGGCTGCAGGTGATCACCCAGTGGAAGGGCCGCGGCGGCTTCCAGTCGCGCATCATCGCCACCCACGGCGCCGTGCCGGCGGAGTGGCTGCGCTAGTTCAGGGTCTGCACCGTCTGGAACGCGAACTGGCCGCCGACGCCCGGGAGCGAGCGGCTGGCGGGGAGTTGGGGCACCTTTGTCGCCAGCTCCGGCCCAAGCGTCCCCTGGAGCGCACGGAAGGCGCGGCGGTTGGCCTCCGATCGATCAAACTTGAGCGCGGCCAGCGCCGCGTCGCGTCGGGTGGTTGCCCTTTGCGGATCCGAGGGAGACCGGTAGGCGGGGTCCTTGAGCTGGGCCACGATGGCGTTGCGGTGCGCCCGAGAGTCGCGCTTCCACGCTGCCTGGAGTGACTCCACCGCGCTGCGTTGCTCGGCCGCCAGCTCCTGGGCCAGGGCCTGCTCGAAGCGGGACGCCATGTCGGTGCGATCACGGAGGTGCTCCCGGAACCGAGCGTCATCGAATGCATCTCGGAATCGAATCGAGGCCTCGCCCTCCAGCGCCGCGCGCATCTGCTCGGCGGCCGTGTCGAAGGCCGCAACCAGCCGCGTGGAGGCGTCGGCCTGCGCCATGGAGAGTTCCTGCATCAACTTGTAGTCCGGCGGCTGGTCGCCGGGAGCGTGGGAGAGATCGCCGTACGCATCTTGGACTCGCTGGGTGGTGGCACTGGCATTGGCGATGGCGCCCTCAAGGCCAGGGACGACGGACGCGAAGACCGCCCCGACGCGCAGCCACTCCGCGCCCGTGAGTTCGCTCTTGAGGACCACGGCACCAAGGTCGACCGGTGGTCGGTTCATCGGGTCCATGCCCAGATGCACGGGTGGTTGGATGGCGCCGCAGACCCACGCGGGAAGCCAGGCCGCCGCCGCGAGGGCGTCGGAGGACAGGGCCGTCTCGTTGACCTCCGCGGTCTTGCTGCGCAAGAGGTCGATGCACTGTGCACGCAGCCCCTCCACGCCGTTGGGCTGGTGGCTGCGCAGGAGCTCCACGTGCTGCTGGTTGAGGGTGGCTCCGTCCTCCAGCATGAGGTTCCACATGGCCTCGGCCACGGGGAGCATGGCTTCGTCCGTGCCGAGCGACTCGTACAACGGTGCGACCTGCGCCCACTCCACGCGGCGGGGGAAGTTGCGCCTGGCGCCCATGTCGGAGAACGAGAAGTTGAAGCTCCCGGAGGATGCACTTTCGCCGGTCGTGGTTTCGCTGTGGACCATGATGAAACTGCTCTCGCCCGCGATCAGTTCGGCACCGTCGACGGCGATCGTGAGCGCCGCCGGCATGAGTCCCTCCATGGCCACAACGTCGCCGCCCTCGCCATCCAGCCATCCACCCGGGGTGCCTTCGCTGATGACGATCACAGCCCCCACCTCGAACGAGGGCTCTTCGGATCCCTCGAACTGAATCGCGCCCTGGTGCAAGCCGCCAGCGCCGCGAGCCACGCGGCCGTCGGCCGCCTCGGTGACTTCTACACCCAGGATCTCGTTGATTCGCTTCGCTGCCTCGGCGGCGGCCGTAGCCATGACGGCGATGTCCTTGCCCGAATCGTCGGCAGGGAGGGCTGAGCCTGCAAAGAGAGCATCGAACGGGTCCTTGCCGATGGTGGAGATGGCGAAACTTCCCGCCTTTGGGAACCACGTGTGCCTCCACGAGGAGCAGACCTCGTCCAGCAGCCGTTCCTGCTCCGGGGTCTTGGGTGGATTTCGACCCCACGCCAGCTTGAGCCGCCGCGCCGAGGTGTCGTGAGAAAACCCGATCGTGCGGCTCCAGTCGGCGAGGAGCTGTGCCTGAGCGCGACCGTTGAGGCTGGGGAGGATTCCCTCAAGGAGCGTGATCTCTGCCCTGAGCGACTTTCTCGCCGCCTCATGGCGCTCGGCGTCGGCCAGTTGGTAGGCCTCTTGGCGCGCTCGCATGTGATCCTGAACCGCCTGTTGCAGGGCCTCGGCGGAGGGCGGAGGTCCATCCTCTCCCGGGAGCGTCAGATTGAGCCCAAACTCAGGATCACCGCCCTTGAGCCGGTTGAGTGGCCGCTCCGTCGCGGCGTCTCGCTCGCGCCGAAGGGATTCCCGAAACGCCGGTACGAAGGTGCCCAGGTGTGGGTCGATCGCGGCGAGCTGCGTGGGTGTGAGCCCTGCGTTCTCGACCAACGCCAGGACATCGCGCGTGCGCGGGGCAGCGACCGCAAGTCCAATGGCCCCGGGCTCGGTGCCGACCGTGGCGAGGAGCGATCGTTCCATGCGAATCTTGAGCCGGTCGATGATGCGCTGTGCGGCTACCTGCTGCTCGGCGGTGGCCGTGGATTGGATTGCCTCGTACAGCGGGGCTTCGAGCGCCTCGATGGCAGACGCGGCACTCTTCGCCGCGCGAACCGCCGCGTGCGCTTCCTCTTCCGACGCGGGCTTGGTGTTCGTGGAGACTTCCCACGCCGGAAGGGGTCCCTCGGCGGCACCGACGAATCGTCCGACATAGGCCTCATGCTCCCTGAGCACGGCGGCGCGCTGCTCGGGAGTGAATCCGGCGGCGACCAAGGAGGCATCCAGCGTGTCGCTCGCGAGCGGCTGCACGTCGGCGTGGGTGATGGAGCCCGCCACGAGCAGCGCCATCGCGCAAGCCGGCACGCGGGCAGCGGCAGGGCGGAGGTGTACGGCGACCGCCTGGACAAGGCGCGCAATGAGAACAGTGATCACGTGGTCGGTCCGAGACATGGCGGCATCTCCTGAAAGGCACACCAGTACACCACGGTGATGTGCGAGGGAATCGCATCGTCCCAGATTTCCCAGAGATTCCCCGTCAGGTGCCCGGAATGTCGTCGGTGGACTGCGGCTTGGGGACTGGCGGGACGAACAATCGACCCTTGCTGGGAGGTCGCGGACTGGCTCCCCGGATGATGACGGGGACGGTGGTGATCGACCCCTGCTCCCCGGAGTCCGACGCGAGGATCAATTCACCCACCAGCGCCTGGTACTGCGCACCCTCTCGGAGCGCCGGTCGCGCGACCAGCCACTGGTGGGCATCCCGCGCCATCGGCTCGCCGGTCCATGTGGCACCCGAGAAGTCCAGGGTGGCACTGCTGGCGCTCCAGAGCCGGACCTTGTTGATGTCGCCGCTGTCCACTTCGGGCACCAGCGTGACGGCAGTCGTGCTCAGCGCCAGCGATCCGCCGGGCAGCACGATCGCCGGGTCGTGCGACCACTTCACCAACCAACGGAGTTCATCGACCGGCAACTCGCAGGCCACCTCGGCCCCGCGATTGAACCGGAGGCTGGGTCGAAACGGCTGCCTCAGGTCCCACGCGTACACCTCCAGTGCATCGAGGGGCTGGGCGGTGTCGGTGGTGCCCCGCACGATCCACAGGGGCGATCTCGCTCGAGCGGCGATGACGAGGGGATCGACGAGCCCCGTGAGTTGCGCGCCGCGCGCATCATCGAACGGCCCGGCACCCGCCAGCAGGGGATGCGCATCGGCGCGTTGCATGGCGAGGTTCGCCAGGTCGAATCCCGCCAGCATCGTGCCGACGACGCGCGTGTCCAGGCCCGCCGCGAGCCATGCGCCCCAGCCTCGCACGCCGCCGCCCACAAGGAGGAAGCGCCGGATGGCGGCACCAGGGAGTTCATCCTCGCTCCACGACTCGATGGTGTCCATCGCGGCGATCGCAGCGCGCGCCATCGCGATGGGGAGCGGGCGATCGGGATCGCCGGACTCGCGAAACGCGCGGAGCGATGCGGCGACCGCTGCCGCTTCAGCCGCCGATCCCTGCGGCGCTCCCTCCGCTCCGGCAGGCGGCACACCGGCCAGCATCGCGACCGACACATGGAGCACTCCGGCCGCGCTTCGAAGCCGCGCAAGGTCGGCCGCGCCGGGAGGCGGCATCCACACGACGCAATCCGGCTCCGCGCCCTCGGGGATCACCAGCGTGAGTTCATGGTGCCATGGCGCGCCATCCACGAATTGGCTCGTGAGGTCCCAACGGATCAGGCGGCCATCCGGGCCTTGGTCGTCCTGCACGAGCGTGGCGCCGGCAAAGGCGCGCTGCGAGAGCATGTATCGATCCACCAGCCCCGCGACGGAGGCGTCCGGCTCGATTGGTGGTCCCGCGTTGGGCGCGGCCGCAGCGAGAGAGAAGGCCAGGGCGAGTGTCGTGATCGACATCACAACTCGTCAATCAGGGAGAAGACCGTGTCGGGCGTCTCCGTGACGCTGAAGTAGATGTTGGCATCGCTTGTCCGAAGGACAATGCGATTGGCGCCTTCGTCCAGGCTGGCGTGGAGGCTGTCGCCGTCGTTGCGAGAATCCCGAAGCAGCCACCGACCGATCTTGACCCGCGAGTAGACGCTGCCACCCACCGTCTCGGCATCGATATGCCCTCTTGATCCAGGAGCCAGGCGCACCTCAATGGGCGAATCGCTGGTCACCAGCGTCATTGGCTCCACGATCGCGCGCCTGGAGATGAATCGGCACGTGCCCTGCGTGGTTTCCACGGCGCAGCCGTGGTCGGACTCGCGGATGTCCACATGGCCGCGCGTGGTCGTGATGTTGGCGGCGCCAAGTTGCGAGACCTCCAGTTCAATGTCCACGCGCTGGAACCACGGCTCCTCGTGAGAAGTCGTGCAGTCGATGGTGAGCAGGAACCGCCCCGGGAGCACTTCGCGCAGTTCGTGGCGAATCGTGATGTCCGCCAGCGATGCTTCGGCTTCGTCGTCTCGACCAAAGCCGTGAATCGCCCGGCGGGTGATGGACAGGGAACCGCCCTTGGTGCCACCCTCACCGTGGCGGCCGCGCAGCACCACATCGCCGGCAAAGTTGTGGACCTGGACATCGATCGGCTCGAAGATGTCGATGGACAGCTGCTCGGATGTCGATTCGTGACCCCGAAACACCTCATGAAACGGCGTGACGACGGTCTTGAGCAGGCCTGGCTGCGGGGCAGACGGAGTTCCGCAGCCGCTGCCGAGGGCCATCGCGATCGCAGCGATGAAGGCGGCGGCGGCGAGGGGTGTGGAACGCACGGCCAGAGTCTATTCTCGAGCTCGCGGGTCGCATGAAGCCACCTACGATGGCGTCATGCTCGCGGCAGCCGTGATCGTGGCACTTGGGGGCTGCGTCCTGGCACAGGGCCTGCGGCCGGCGGTCCCGCCGACGGCACAGCCCAACACAGATGGGTCGCGGGGATCTGCGGCAGACGGAGTGCCCGCGGCGGCACCACCACGCCTGCTCCCCATTCGACCCACGCCGCGCGAGTTGGCGGAGATCCCGGCGGACCAGCGCGATGAAGTCCTCGTCGGATGGGGCGTGGAGTCACCAGATGGATTGTCGCAGCGAACCGAACCGGAGCCCGGTCGTGTGATCGTCTACTTCGAGGCGATTCCAGCAGCGGCGACACCAGCGGTGGGAGACGTGGTTCCGTGGCCGAGGCTTGATCCCTTGATCATGACGGTTGGTGGCGCACCGGCGAGTCTTGGACCGGAGGGGACGCTGATCTCGTCCCTTGGCTCATGGTGGCCCACCCGCCCTGAGGACCTCACGGGGACCTTTCGCGTCCGAGCGATCCTGGACACGGCGGGATCTCCGGATGGGATCGGCGACGGCGGGTCGTTGGTGGCGCCGCCGGTCATCGTCCAGATGGACGCCACGCAGGCGGACCAGGTGCGGATCGACCTTGGGCCGAGGCTCCCGTCGGATGAGCCGCCAAGCGCTGCCGGCATCGTGGTGATGGAGGTGCCGGCCAGTTCGCCTTCGGGTGCCGCACGCGCCTTGCGGGCCGCCGTCGTGCTGCCGACACGACACACGGGCACGCCGGACGGGCTGTCGTGGCCAGTCGTCCTGGTGATCCCTGATGTCGGCGAGGACTGGCGCCTTGCCGAGACGCTCGCTCGCCCCATCCGCGCCGGGACGGACGCCGGAATCCTTCCGCAGGCGATCTGGGTTGTTCTCGAGGCACGCACGCCACTGGGACATCACGCCCTGCTGGACTCGCCGCTGCACGGCGCGTACGAGAGTGCGCTGGTGGAGTCTCTGCTTCCGGCATTGGAGGCCCGGCTTGGCGCCTCGAAGGATCCCAACGACCGAGTCGCCATCGGCGTGGGCTTGGGCGGATGGTCGGCACTGCGACTCGCCGCAGCGCGTCCCGATGTCGTCAGCGCGGTGTTCGTGGTGTCTCCGGAGCTCCCGCGTCGTGGGGTCATCGGGGAGGTCAGGCTTCCAGGACTCACCGATGCCGCCGATGCCGGCGATGCCGCGACCCCAGTCCCTGACGAGCAAGCCGCCGAGGTGGCCTGGCTCTCGCCTGGGACCCATCGTGTGCTCACGACCGCGCAAGACGAGTTCGCGCTGGCACGCATTCTCGCTCCCGGCGGCGGGTCGGGACGGCGGCTGGACGCGTGGCGCAGCCTGCCCCTCAAGGCCAATGACCTGCGCGACATCGTCGATGCGGGCTGGCTCACCGCGGCGGAGCCGATCTCGCAAAGTTGGGCGGTGATCCCGTCGCGCGATGAGCATCTGTGCCGCGATGGCGGCAGCGCGTTCTTCGAGTGGTTCGATGAGCGCTGCGCCGAGGAAGCGCGGCAAGGTCGATCTCCGCCGTCGGGGCGCGGCGGCGTGATCCCCGCTGGCGAAGTGCCACGCGCCTTGCGCTGGTCTGTGCTCCTGAGTGCGCTGGGCCCCGAGATCCGCTCGCACTTCCGTGTGCCGTTGCTGGCGCCGTGACGCGCCGTGAAGACCGACACGCCGCAACGTGCGGCTGTCGCGCGATCCACTAGGCTCGACCGACTTCAATGAAGGAAGTCCAGGACCATTTCTTCCGCAAGGCCAAGGAAGATGGCTACCGCGCGCGGAGCGCGTACAAGCTCATCGAGATCGATGACCGCAAGAAGCTCCTGCGACCGGGAGATCGAGTGCTAGACGTGGGTGCCGCGCCGGGGTCGTGGACGCAGGTGGCCGCGAAGCGCGTGGGCGAACGCGGCCTGGTGGTCGGCGTGGACCTCAAGGCGATGGACCCTCGCGGGCTCCCGGGCCATGTCAAGTTCCTCAGGGCCGACCTGCGTTCGCTGGATGCCTCCAGCTTTGACGGAAAGCAGTTCCATGTCGTCCTCAGCGACATGGCGCCCGACACCAGCGGGGATCCCTTTGGCGACAGCGTGCGCTCGTGCCAGCTCTGCCACGACCTGCTGGATCGACTGCCGCACTGGCTTCGACGAGGCGGTCATTCCACGATGAAGGTGTTCGAGGGATCGGAGTACCCGGGACTGCTGGAGCGGGCGCGCTCGCTTTTCGAAGAGGCGAAGGGGTTCAAGCCCAAGAGTTCACGCGCCGAGAGCGTGGAGATCTTCATCGTGTGCAAGGGGTATCGCGGACCGTCTCCCGACGAGGCCGCACCCCCCGCACCACCGCGCCGCCGAGGGTGGGGTGAGGAATCAAGTGACCAGCAGAACGCGGCCGACCAGCCGGACTCAGCGTGACGAGCCGACCGAGGTGAGCGCCGCCATCCGCTTCCCGGCCTCGATCACATTCTCGCGACCGTTGAAGGCGCTCACGCGGAAGTAGCCTTCGCCGCAGCGGCCAAAGCCAGAGCCCGGCGTGACCACCACCTGGGCCTCGCCAAGGAGCAGGTCAAAGGTCTGCCAGCTGCTGAACCCCGCGGGGCACGACGCCCAGACATATGGCGCATTGACGCCGCCCCACACGCGCAGCCCCGCCGCCCGCAGGGATTCCGAGAGGAGGCGAGCGTTCTCCAGGTAGAAGCGCACGAGCTCGCTGGTCTGCCGCCGGCCCAGGTCGGTGTAGAGCGCGGCGACGCCGCGCTGGACAGGCCATGAGACTCCGTTGGAGCAGGTAGCCCACCGGCGGGACCAGAGCGCGTGCAGGGAGTGTCGGCCGCCATCGGGTGCCGAGCCGGTGATGCCCTTTGGAACCACCGTGTATCCCGCTCGCACGCCCGTGAATCCGCCGATCTTGCTGAAGGAACGGAACTCGATGGCCACCTCGCGCGCGCCGGGAATCTCGTAGATCGAATGCGGGATCGATGGATCCGTGATGAACGCCTCGTACGCAGCGTCAAAGAGTATGAGCGCGTCGTGATCGCGCGCCCATCGGACCCACGACTCCAACTGGGCGCGAGTCGCCACGGCGCCCGTGGGGTTGTTGGGAAAGCAGAGGTAGGCGATGTCGGCGTGTGCGGTGGGCGGCGAGGCGATGAAGCCATTGTCGGCACCCGTGTCGAGGTAGACGATGCCCCCATAGCGCCCCGCGTCACCGCCGGTGAGCGCCTCACCCGTGTGGCCGGCCATCACATTGGTGTCGACATAGACCGGGTACACCGGGTCCGCGACGGCGATGACATTGTCGCAGCCAAGGATTTCCAGGATCGCACTGGCGTCGGGCTTGCTGCCGTCGGAGAGGAAGATTTCGTCAGCGCCGATGTCGCAGCCGCGAGGGTGAAAGTCGCCATCGACGATCGCCTCGCGCACAAAGTCGTATCCCGTCGCCGGTGGATAGCCGCGAAAGGTCTCGCGACGGCTCAGTTCATCCACGGCCGCGTGCATCGCTTCCAGAGCCGCCGCCGGGAGTGGTTCGGTCACGTCACCGATCCCGCAACGAATGATGCGAGCGGCCGCCTCGGGACGGTCCTGTTCAAAGCGAGCGACGCGCCGCGCAATCTCGGGGAAGAGATAGCCCGTGGTGAGCTTCAGGAAGTGGTGGTTCAGTCGCGCCATGGCGAAATCGAAGCCGTATGGTCCGTGGATCGGACGACGGTCACGCAGACAGCCGGGGGGACATTGGCGAGGACGACCTCGGTGCGAAGCGCGTGCATGAGTCCCAGCGCCGACTCCAGTTCCGACAGCGCGCGCAGCCTGGCACGCTTGGGACGCCCCACGAATGGGGCCTGCACCCCGCGCACGAGGTAGTAGCGGAAGAAGGTCATCACCCCTCCCGGGCGAAGCACGCCCAGGAGCCGCTCAAAGATGTCGTGCACCATCGGGGTGGGGAAGTTGGTGAACGGCAGACCGCAGACGATGACGTCATAGGAGCCAGCCAGCCCCACCGTGCGGATATCGCCGCGCAGCAGCCGGACGGAGCCGTGCCGCCCAGCCGTGCGGTGCCGCTCCATCACGCCTCGCTCCAGGTGGTCGCAGAACCCCTCGTTGAACTCGCAGATGTCCAGGGCGTCCCCGGTGCGCAAATGGCGGAGGATGACCTTGGTGAAGGGGCCGGTCCCAGGGCCGACCTCAAGGATCGTGCGATGTCCATTCATCGCCGCGAGCGGCGCCACCATCCGTTCCGCCAGCGCGGGGGAGCTGGGCGCGATGGCACCGGTTCCCTTGAAGTTCGTGAGGGCGTGGCGGAGGAAGTTCAGCATCGGTGAATCAGGTCGTCGTGAGGCGGAGGGCGCGGATCAGGCGGGACGCCGGACCAGGTCAAAGCACTCGTCACCGCGGAGCGAAGCAACGGTCGCCGCGAACACGTCGGCGACCTGCTCGATGTCGCGCAGCGACGCCATCTCCACGGTCGTGTGCATGTACCGCAGCGGGATGCTCAGGAGTCCGGAGGGAATGCCGCCCACGCTCTTGAAGATGGCGTCGGTGTCAGTGCCGCTTCGTCCGGCGGTGGAACTGCGCTGGAGGGCGATGCCCTTCGCCGCCGCCGCATTCGAGAGCAGTGCGGACACCGCGGGATGGATGGGCGGACCGATGGCGATCTTCGGCCCACCACCCAGCTTGAACAGGCCGTGCTGCGGGTGGCTGATGCCGGGGCTGTCGGTGGCGTGTCCCACATCGGTCACCAGCGCCAGGCTGGGATGAAGTGAGTGCGCCACCATCGCCGCGCCGTGGAGCCCGACCTCTTCTTGCACGGTGCTCACCGCCACGACGCGCACGCGCAGGGTCGATGCCGCCGCGGCAATGAGGCGAAGTGCCTCCGCTGCGACGAAGATGCCGCCGCGATTGTCGATGGCACGCGCGACCAGCAGGTCGTCCCCCAGCATCATGCTTCCATCCAGAAAGACGCCGGCATCGCCGATGTTTACCCTCGCCAGCGCGCCCGCCTGGTCCTTCGCCCCGATGTCCAGGAAGAGCTCATGCAACTTGCGGACCTTGGCGTCGCCCGACTTGTCCTGCAAGTGAATCGCCGTGGCGCCCACCACGCCGACGACCACTCCTGCCCCGGGCACGGTGGATCGAAACTGCACTCGCTTCCCCACGATCGCGGCGGAGTCGATCCCCCCCAGCGCACGGCAGTAGACAAACCCGTTGCTGTCGACATGATTGACCAACAACCCAATCTCGTCGCAGTGCCCGAAGAGGCCGACGGTCATCGTCGCGGACTCGGGACCGACCGACGCCATCGCGTTTCCGTACGAGTCCGTCCATGTCTTCGTGGCGAAGCCCGAGACATACTTGAGCCAGAGGCGCTGCCCCTCGTGCTCGAATCCTGACGGCGTCGGCGTGTCGAGAAGCGAACGCAGGAATGTGAGGCTCTCAGGTCGCATGCGGGTCATTGATGCTACGAGGTTCGCCGCATCGCAGGGCTATGCTGACCGAATGCAGCGCTCCCGCCGGCTTGTGGCCACGATTCCACTGTTCGTCCTCGTTGCGACCGTGGGTGCGCGTGCGCAGGAGGGCGCCACGGTCGACCTGCCTCGCCTGCCCTCGGTGAGTCCCGACGGTTCCACGATCGCGTTCTCGTGGCACGGCGACCTCTGGAAGGCAGCCACCTCGGGTGGCCAGGCCACGCGCCTGACCGCGACCGATGCCGACGAGTGGCGCACTTCGTGGAGTGCCGACGGGCGCACGATCGCCTTCGGAAGCGACCAGTTCGGGAGCGATGATCTCTTCGTGATGGACATCAACGGCGGCGCCATTCGGCAGGTCAGCTTCGATGATGCGTCGCTCTCGCTCTCTGGGTTCGGCCGACGGCCAGGCGGCGAGGAAGCCCTCTTCTTTGACGCCAGCCGTGAGGGCGACTTCTTCCGCGGCTCGCGACCCTACTGGCTCCCGCTCGAAGGGGGCATCGCCTCGCGCGTGCACGATGCGTTCGGCACCACACCGCAGCCCAGCCCCGACGGGAGCGCGGTGCTCTACGAGCGTGGCGGCAACTCCTGGGGCCGGCGCCACTATCGCGGCCCCGGCCAACGGGACATCTGGCTCTTTCGTCCGGCTGATGGGACACACCAGCGGCTGACGGACTGGGCCGGCAACGACGGGTGGGCCTCATTCATAGATGCCGACGAGATCGCCTTCCTCTCGGATCGTGAGCTGGATACGGTGAATCTCTACCGAGCGACTCTGGCACCGAATGGCACGTTGGCCGATGTCCGGCAACTCACCGCCTTTGATGGCCGCGACATCCGCGACCTCTCGGTCTCCGCCGACGGAAGCACCGCCGTCTTCGTCAACTGGGACACGATGTACGCCATCGACCTGTGCGACCCAAAGGCGCAAGCGCGGGCCATCACCGTGACCGCCGCGGAACCGGACAGCGAGGACATCCGCACCCTTCCCTTGGTGAGCAAGGCGAGCGAGTCCGCACTCTCTCCCGACGGCAAGACGATGGCGATCGTGGCGGAAGGGGAGGTCTTCGTGCGCCCCCTGGACAACGCACTGCCTGCGCGCCGGGTGACAGACTCCATCGTGGCCGAGGGTGACCTTGCCTGGAGCATCGACGGTAGCGCGCTCTACTTCACCACCGTCCGCGACAACCGCGAAGAGATCTGGAAGGCCGAAGTCACAACGACGCGTGGCGATGTCAAGAAGAGTCTGGAAGAGGCGTCCAAGCCGACGGAGGAACCCGCGCCCGAGGCAGCTGTCGAGCCCGAAGAGCCCGAGGCACAAAAGGACGAAGAAAGCGGAGAGTCGAAGGACGGGCCCAAGGACGAACCAGAGGACGAAGCAAAGGAGGAGGGAAAGGAAAAAGACAAGGACAAGGAAGGGAAGAAGGAAGTCAAGCCCAAGCCCGGCGATCGCTGGCAGCAGGCGCTCACCTTCTCCCTCTCGCCCGTGGTGCAGAGAGAAGAGCATGCGCGCGACGCATCGCCGTCGCCCGATGGCAAGACGCTGGCCTTCCGTCTGGGGCGCGGCACGCTGGTGCTTCGGACGCTGGAGTCAGGCGAGGACCGGACGCTCGTCAGCGGCTGGAGCAAGGGACTGGAGTGGCAATGGAGTGCCGATGGGTCGTATGTGATCTATGTCACCGAAGACCGCGACAACAACTCGGACATCTGGCTCGTCCGAGCCGACGGTTCGCAGCCGGCCGTCAATGTCTCCCGGCACCCCGACAACGACTCCAATCCCTCCCTCTCCGCCGATGGCAAGCTGCTCGCCTACCTCTCGGAACGGAGCGATGAACAGGTGGATGCGTACATCGTCTTCCTGGATCGATCCCTGGAATCGCTCCCCGAGCACGAACTGAAGGAGTACTTCAAGAGGACCACGGACGCAGCCAAGAAGCGGAAGGCGGGCGAGGCCGTGACACCGAACGGCGATGCATTCTCCAAGGGCTGGTCGCTGGACGACGCCTACAGGCGGGCTCGGCGCATCACCAGCACGCCCGGCAACGAGCGCGGGATGGCCATCGTCCCCTCGGGCGAGTTCGTCGTCTACATGGCCGCCGACGGCAGCGGACTCACGAAGGCAAAGTGGGACGGTTCGGAGCCCAAGAAGATCGCGGGCGCACTGCCGCGCGGATCGATGCATGCCGACGGCAACACCATCGTTGGTGTCCTTGGCGGCAAGGCGGTCTCAGTCTCGATGGGCGGCGAGGTCAAGACGGTGGAACTCCCCGAGTCCATCCGCTTCGATGCAGAGGCACTCGCGCGGGCCAAGTGGGACGAGTTCATCCGCGTCTTCTCCGAGGGCTTCTACGACGAGCACTTCAAGGGCACTGACTGGCCCGCGCTGGCCGCGGCGTACGGCGAACTGGCCGCCCGCAGCCGCACCCCAGAGGAGTTCGACATCCAGGCCAACCGGCTGCTGGGCGAGTTGAACGCCAGCCACACCGGTGTGCGATCCCCGAGCGGCCCGCGATCGTCCAAGGCACGCCCCGGTGCGCTTGGTGTCCAAGGCAGCTTCTCCACTGGCGGCTACGCCATCAGCCGAGTGCTGGACCGTGGTCCCGCCTCCGCGGCACAGCCGGCGCTGGTCGCCGACGACCGGATCACGGCGGTCGCGGGCATGCCCGCCGACGGCTCACGGTCGATGGAACTCCTGCTGGCCGATGCCGTCGGCAAGGAGACCATCGTGGATGTGACGAGGCGGCTGGAAGATGGCCGCGAAATTGCTTTCCGTTCGATCGCCATCCCGGTGACCCCGGGATCCATCCGCAGGCTCCTTCACGACGAACAACTGGACCAGGCGCGCGCGCGGGTCGAGGAACTCTCCAACGGGCGCCTGGGTTACATCGCCATTGAGTCCATGAGCATCCCCGCCCTGGAGGAGTTCGAGCGTGATCTCTACGCGGCGGCGGCGGGAAAGGAAGGCCTGATCATCGATGTCCGCAACAATGGCGGCGGGCACACGGCGGACTTCCTGCTGGCATCGATCATGGCCCAGCCGCACGCCCGCACTCGCACCCGTGGCCAGCCCGAAGATGACGCGACCGGCTACCCGCAGGATCGCCTCTACATCCAGCGGTACACGCTCCCGATGAACATGCTCTGCAACGAGAAGAGTTTTTCCAACGCGGAAATCACGGCCCACGCCTTCCGAACGCTCGCGCGAGGCACGCTGGTGGGCGAGCAAACCTACGGTGCCGTGATCTCCACCGGTGGCGCATCGCTGACCGACGGGACCACGGTGCAGATTCCCGGCCGAGGCTGGTACCTGCCCGATGGCCGCGACATGGAGAACAACGGCGCGATGCCCCACCTGCGCGTGCCGCAGACCCCGCAAGCGGAGTCAGCAGGCCGCGATGAGCAGTTGGACGCAGCGGTCAAGGACCTGATGTCGCGGCTGCCGTGACGCGAGCGGCCAGCGCGTCAGCGTCAGCCCCAGTTCCCAAGCACCGCCGCCAGGTCCGCGCCGTCGGTCGTGCCGTCGCCGTTCGTGTCGCCCGCGGGCTGGCCCCAGTAGGCCAGCACCAGCGCCACGTCCGTGCCATTCACCACCCCATCGCAGTTGATGTCACCGGTGGTGCAGACGGGGTCCAGCGTGAGCGAGACGGAGTCCATCGCGACAGGGGCGCTGCGGCCGAACTGCACCCAGAGGTCGTAGGCCACCTGCCCAAGGGTGTTCGTCGTGTTGGCGTCGCGCAGGAACTCGATGTACTCGCGAGTGGTCGTCTGGTGATAGACGATCACGATGGCGCGATTGGCGCCGGCGGGGATCTCGTAGTGCGTGTCGTCCCAGTACTGGCCATCGGCGTAGGTGGCTCCGCGAGGCTCGCCCCCGAACGCCGCGTAGGCCGCGTTGGTGAACCCGCGAGGCGGGATGCGATTGTCGGTGACGACCTCGTTGAGCAGGGCAATGTGGAAGTTCGTGCCATCAGGAATGTTGGCTACAGCGGCCATCGCGCCAGAGGTCACCATGTGCGCCCCGTACTGCTTGGCGTCACCGTCCAGCAGCGTTCCGGTGGCAAAGTTGTAGGCACCGCTCTCCCAAAGCGTGGCGTTGGATGCATCCACGAATCGAACGTAGACCCACATCCGGCGCCCTTCGGCGATGCCCGTCGGCAGCTTGTGCCCCGATTGATTCGTGACCCGGACGCGCAGGAGCGAACCCTTTTGGAGCAGTTCGGTGTCACTGGCATCGCGCAGCATCTGGAGGTTTCTCGCCACGCCATCGTCGGTGCGACTCTGGGTGAGCCCGAGAAACGATGCGTCGTCCCCCATCTGGTGGCGCACGGCGCGCACCACCCAGGAGTTGGCACCTGCAAAGCCGTGCTGAGGTACATCCGGTCGTTCGTACTCGGTGCCGACGAGCAGCACGCAGCCCGCGCCCGCCTGGTCGGGCATGTGGCAGTCCTGGCAGGTACTCATGACGCCGGTGGGGTGGTTACCACCGAAGCGGCCGTCGGGATACTCCACGCCGCTCACCGCGAACTGGCTGTTGAGCCACTCGCTGTATGTGCGCTGCTCGGGGAACATGTCGTTGATCTGTCCGGTCGCATGCGCCGCTCCGACGGCTTCTACGCCATAGGTGCCGTCGGCCAGCTGTATGGTGTTGATGTTGCTGACATCGTGGCATGTTCCACAGAACGCACTTTGCGAGTGAAAGGGCGAGTAGTGCATCGGCACGCTGTGGTAGTTGGTGGGCACATCGTCGAACGGCCCGCGGCGGACATCGCCAGGGTCCACCACATACGCGCCGTTTGACCGCTGCGTGGCCTGAGGCCAATCGCCGGACAGGATGAGCGGCGTCACGATCTCCGGATCAGGATCGGGGTCGTACGGGAAATTGTCTGCATACCCCACGGCGCTGATGGGTCCGATGTCGGGATTGACCACCCGATGGCAGAAATGGCAATTCACGCCGTCAAAGTCGGTGATCCACTCAAACTGGTCAAACTCGCCATCTTGATGACGGTCACCAAGCCACGCCACGGGAGCGTGGCACCGGATGCAGGATTGCCCCGCCCCCGCGACATCCTGGTTGGCGATCGCCACGCTCGCCTGCCAGATGGGGTCGCGAGCGGACTGCGCCATCATGCTGCCTACCCAGTTGCGGAAGGGGGCGGTCGTCGGGGCATAGCTGCCGTGGCAGGACGAACAGTCCATGCCAGCGTAGAAGTTGGCAAACACCGCGCCGTCCGGATTGGGCTGCGTCCCGGGTCCGTAGAAGTCGGCGTCTGTGGTCGGGACCTGGACCTGGTCATCGGGACCAATGACCGCCGCCGCGACCACGGCCAACGCGGCTGCTGGAACGGCACCGACCGACCGCCGCCACGACCATTGCTGTGCGACAGTCGCCATCCATCAACCCCAATTGCTCAGGACAAGCGCCAGGTCCGCGCCGTTGGTGTTGCCGTCGCCGTTGACATCGGCACCGCCCGTGCCCCAGTTGCTCAGGAGGAGCGCCAGGTCGGCGCCAGTCACGGTGCCGTCGCAGTCGAGGTCGACAGCCTGGCAGGCAGGACCAAGGTCCAGCTGGACACTGTCCATGTCCACTGGTGCGCTGCGGCCGTGCTGCACCCACAGGTCGTAGGAGGTCTGGCCGTGCGTGGTGGTGGTGTTGGCGTCTCGCAGGAACTCTGCGTACTCGCGAGTGGTCGTCTGGTGGTAGACGGTGACCACCACCGTGGTCGCGCCCGCCGGGATCGCGTACATCGTGTCGTCCCAGAATTGGCCGTCGGCATACGCCACGCCAACCGGCTGCCCGCCGAAGGCGGCGTACGCCGCGTTCGTGAACCCCCGCGGCGGGATCCGATTGTCGGTGACGACCTCGTTGAGCAGGGCGATGTGGAAGTCCGTGTGATCAGGAATGTTGGCCGCATCGGCCATCGCGCCAGAGGTCACCATGCGCGCGCCGTATTGCTTGGCGGACGGATCAAGCAGCGTGCCGGTGGAAAAGTCGTACGCGCCGTGCTCGGAGAGCAGGTTTCCGGCGCCAGCCAGGAACTTCACGTTGATCCACATGCGGCGTCCCTCGGCCAGCCCAGTCGGGAGCTTGTGGCCAGACTGGTTGGTCACGCGAACCTTGAGCTGGCTGCCTTGCAGGCTGAGTTCCGTGTCGCTGGCATCTCGGAGCATCTGGACATTGCGCGCGATCGACGCGTCCACGCGCTCTTGCGTGATGCCAAAGTCGTCGGCTTCCACGCCAAGTTGCGTGCGCACCGCAGCCGGCACCCACGAGTTGGCGCCCGCAAACGAGTGCTGCGGGACATCGGGCCGGTCGTAGGGAGGCTCCGTGAAGAAAATGCAGCCTCCACCAGCCTGATCCGGCATGTGGCAGTCTTGGCAGGTGCTCATCACGCCGGTCGGGTGGTTGCCACCGAAGCGGTTGTCCAGAAACTCAACGCCGCTCACCGCGAACTGGCTGTTGAGCCACTCGCTGTAGGTGCGCTGTTCCGGGAACATGTCGTTGCTGAACCCAGTCGCGTGTGGCGTGCCCACCACATCAGGCCCCCAGGTTCCGTCGGGCAGCTTGACCGTGTTGATGTTGCTCACATCGTGGCAGGTTCCACACATCGCCGACGAGGAGTGGAACGGCGAGAAGTGCATGGGCGCGCCGTGGTAGTTGGCGGGGACATCGTCAAAGGGACCACGACGCACATCGCCGTGGTCCACCACATAGGCGCCGTTCGTCCGCGCGCCCTGGGCGGGAAGGTCACCGGCAGCAGCCAGCGGGTCCAGCACCTCCGGGTCCGGGTCAGCGTCGTAGGGGAAGTTGTCCAAGTAGCCAACGGCGCTCTCGGAGCCCAGCTCCGGATTCACCATCCGGTGGCAGAACGCGCAGTTGACGCCATCAAAGTCATTGAGCTCGAACTCGTCAAGAGTGCCGGTCGTGTGCCGATTGCCCAGGAACGCGCTCGGGCTATGACATCGAATGCAGGACTGTCCCGCGTTAGCTGCGTCTTGGTTGGCGATCGCCACGCTCGCCTGCCAGATCGGGTCGCGGGCCGACAGAGCCATCATGCTGGCAGCCCAGGTTTCGTACGGGGCGTCTTCGGGGTCGTAGAACCCATGGCAACCGACGCACTGGCCCCCCTCAAAGATTGGAGTGAAATCGGGGTTCTTGTGCTGAGGCTGCGTGCCCGGCGTGTAGAAGTCGGCTGCCGTCGTGGGGAGCTGGATCTGGCCACCGCCTCCGCCGCCACCGCCAAAGCTGGAGACGGCGGCCAACGAAATCGCCAGTCCGGCAAGTCCACAGGAGGCAACGACGCGTCCGCGTCGGAAATCGGTCCGTTTGACGTGCAACATGGGGTCAGGATCCAATCGACAACTGGTGGGGGGCAGCCCAACCATAAGGTGGCGGATGGAGGCAGAAAGTCAAGAATTCAGGAGGTCAAGGAGAAGATTCTGCCGGTCCGGGAACCGGTTTTGGGGCCAGACTCGTCGCAACCAGGGCCGCGCGAGCAAGCTTCTCCACCAGAGCCCGGCCGAGTCGAGTCGATTCCTCAGAATCCGTTCGCGTTGGAACCCACTGGTCCGTGTCCCGGACGATCGGGGGCATTCCTGGCGCAGGGGCCTCCTGGACCACAACCTCGGACTTCCAAGATGTCTCCAGTGCGCCGCTCCAGGCATCGGGATTCTGGTTCGCCTGCGACTTGCGCTCGATGACCGTCGTCCACAGAACCAGCACTGCCTGCTCGGGCGAACTGGAAAGAGGTTGGGGCTGTCGAGTTCCTCCCGGCGGGATCGGCCCACCGAGCGGGCCATCAATGGACGGCAGGAGCACCGCCTCTTCGGCATCGCGCGGCAAGAACCGGACGCGCACGACGCGGCGCTGCTGCGCGGTCAGCGCCTCCGACACCTCAAGGGCGCGCTGGTGCGGCGCGATGTTCCATGGGTCCAGCCACGAGCCCTCCCGCATCGGAGCCGTCTCGATGAAGCCCTGTGCCTCGTCCACGATCACGGGTCGATACCCGTTGTCGCGAAGCACCTCCAGCGTCGCCGACCAGGCACGCGCGTAGTTGGGCGCCTCAACCGGACCGGGCGCGGGCTGCGGAGCTGAGCAACCGATGACCGTCACCCAGGGGAGGCAGGCAAGGATCGCTGTAGCGAAATTGGCGAGTCGCACGTCGCCAGCCTACTCCGTCCGAATCCGCGGATCGACCGCGGCGTACAGCACATCCACGATGAGGTTCATCAGCACCAGGATCGTGCTGTACACCAGGACGATTCCCAGGATCATCGTGATGTCCTTGGCCAGCACGGCATTCACGAAGTGGCGGCCGAGGCCCGGCACCGCGAAGACCTTCTCCACCACGAACGATCCGGTCATCGCCGCGGCCATCGCCGGGCCGAGATAGCTCAGGACAGGGAGGAACGCATTGCGAAGCGCATGGCGCACAGCCGCCTGCCGCCTCGAGAGCCCCTTGGCCAGCGCGGTGCGCACATGATCGCTGGACATCTGCTCGATCAGCCCAAATCGGACCAACCGGGCGATGTACGCGGCGAAGGGAAGGCTCAGCGCGAACGCCGGGAGCACCGCGTCGCGCCAGGAGCCCCAGCCGCCGACGGGAAACCAGTGCAGCTTGGCGGCAAGGAGCACCAGGAGCGCAGCGCCAGTGACAAAGCTGGGCACGCTGATGCCGATGACCGTGAGCAACTGGCCCAGCAGGTCCATCGCTCCGTGCGGCTTGAGGGCTCCCACGACGCCAACGGCCACACCCATGATCAGTGCCAGTTCGATGGCCAGGAGCCCAAGCGACGCGCTGATCGGGAGCCCCGACGCAATGATCTCGTTCACCGTCCAGTCGGGATGGCGCAGGCTCGGGCCAAGATCAAACGGTCGTTCCGCCTGCCCAAGCACCCACGCCACGCCCGTCGCGCGCGCGAGGTACTGCGCGTAGAAAACCAGTGGGTCGTCCAGCTTGTACTGGCGCTCCATCGCGGCGGCCACTTCCGGCGGGGGCGCGCGACCCTCGTCGTCCAGTGGGCTTCCCGGGACCAGCCAGGTGAGGGTGAAGGCGATCGTCATGATCGCCAGCACCAGAAGCGGTGCCATCAGGAGTCGCCGCAGGATCAGTCGTGTCACGGCGCCGGCGCCTCCGAGGCGTCCCGCCGCGACATTCGTGCCAAGTCCTGCTCGTTGCGCGGATGGGTGGAAATGCCGTCCAGGCGCGACGGCTCGTACATGAAGACATTCACGAATCGGCAAATCGGGAGGAGTGGCAGGTCCTGCTGGACGACCAGCGCCTCCGCCTCCCGCAGGATGGAGAGGCGCCGCGCAGGATCCGTCTCCGCGGCGGCCTGGTCGAGCAGCGCATCGAAGACGGCGCTGGAGTACTTCCGGTCGTTGTTGCCGTCGCCGGTTCGCAGGAGTTCCAGGAAGGTGGCCGGGTCGCCATAGTCGCCAAACCATCCGCCGCGCGCGACCAGGAACTGCCCGCGCTTGAGGTCATCGCGGAAAAACTTGGTGTCCTTGCCCAGCACCTCGACATGGACGCCCAGGGCATCGCGCCACATGTCACGGAGAGCCAGCGCCATCGCGCCGTACCGAGTGCTGGAGGTGGAAAAGAGGATGTCCACGGTCTGGAACGGTTCCCCGGCCTCATTTTGCACCACGCCGTCGCCGTCGCGATCCGTCCATCCCGCCTCGGCCAGGAGGGACTTGGCCGCGGCTGGATCGAATGCCAGCCCGGGCGGGGGCTCGTAGCCGGGGATCGCTCCCTCTGGAGTGAGCGAATCCGCCACTCGCTCATGCATGCGCGTGATGTTCTCCACCAGGATTCGCTTGTCAACGGCCATCGCAAACGCACGGCGCACGCGAGGATCGACGAACGGATTCGCCCGGCCGTCGGGCAGCGTCGCGCGGCAATTGAACTGGAAGTAGTCCGTGCCAAAGGCAGGGAGCACATGCAGGTTGGTCCTGGCTCCCGCGCGGACCTCGGCGGCCATGTCAGCTCGGTAATCAACGGTGACATCCGCGATCCAGTCGATGGCGCCGGACTCAAACGCGAGCACGGCGGTGTTGTTGTCCTCGTAGCTGCGAGTCTCCACGCTTCGCGGCAAGACTCGCGCGCGGTCCCAGTAGTGGGGATTGGGTTCCATCCGCACGCGCCGCTGGTACGCCCAGTCGGTCAACTGAAGTGGGCCGTTGGACACGATCCGCCCGGGCTTGGTCCAGAGGGGATCGACCTGCAGCGCGCCCGTGGCGGGGTCGATCGTGGTCGCGGCCGCCAGGCTTGGCCGATGCACGGGGCTCATGGTCACGAACCCGGCTAAGTCCAGCCAGTAGGCGATGGGTCGGCGCAGCTGTACGACAAGGGTGCGGTCGTCGGGGCACGAGAGTCCCACGCGCTCGTCGAAGGCGCGGCGCGTGTCGTCCCAGAGGCGCCGAGCGTTGTCGTGCGATGGTTTCAGTTCCCCGCTGGCGACGGCCGCGGCGTAATCGGCCAGCGCTCCCTGGCGCCAGGCAAAGAATTCGTTGGCCCCATCCACTTCCAGCGCGAAGCCCGAGTAGTCGGCGGCCATGTCGGGGAGCATGAGGCGCATCCAGGCCTCGCGAAAGTCTTCGGCGTTGACAGGCGAGCCATCGCTCCACCGGGCGTTGCCCCTCAGATGAAAAGTCCAGGTCTTTCCACTCTCGGAGACCTCCCATCGTTCCGCCACGCCGGCAACGGGAAGCGCGGTGTCCGGGTCAGGTCGGACGAGAGTCTCGAAGAGGGCGCGTCCAAGACGCAGTTCCTGCTGCCACGACATCTTCTGCGGGTCCAGCGTAAACGGGTCCGCCGCTGCGACCACGATCTCCGGGCGCTCCGTCAGACCCCCACGCCACGCCAAGAAGCCGGCGAACGCCATGGGCGCTGCCGCAAGCAGGAACCAGCGGATGCTCCCACGCCGTCGGTGTGTTCTAGTTGTTCCGCCCACCGCGATCCGCCTTGCCACCCGCATCAGGTCGGAAGATCGTCGTGCGCATGCTGTCGCACAGGTCCCGGAGTTCGCGGCAGGATTGCGCCGCAGAAGAGTCGTTCGCCGCGGTGGCACGCGCGCCGGCGGCCGAGGCTGCCTTGGCCAGGGCCTCCAGGGAAGGATTGAGGGCGAGCCCGCAGACCTCCATGACTTCACGAGATGGATGGGTCGCGAGCCGGAGCCGGAGCGACCGCACTCCCGCCAGCGCGCCACCGGCCAGCGCCGGCGGCTGGGACTCCCGCTCGAGGATGCCCGCGCATCCGGTGAATGCGACTGATATCGACTTCAACACATCCGGATTGCTTCGAGACTTGGTGTCAGTGGCGTCAATGAACCCGGCAAGCGTGGCCAGTTCATCGGCCAGCGTCAATGGATCCACTTCGCGCGACGCACCATCGGCCACCAGCGTGGCCAGTTCGGCGGTGTCGAGCGCCGACAGCCCCAAGGATGGGGTGTTGGCCTCGAGCAGCGTCGCGGCGGTCAGCCGGATGGCCGACCGGCCCTCCGTCCGTGAGTCCAGCATCACGGCCACCAGTCGCGCCCCCTCGAACGACCCGAGCCGGATCGCCGTGGCCGCCGCATTGATGGACTGGGCTGGAGTGCCGCGGGTGAGCTGCGAGAGCGTGGGGACCGTGAGTTCAGACAGTTGCCGGACGAGCGGACCGCGCTCCTTCTGGGGAATCCTCCCAATGGCATCCGCCACCCGCACGATCAGCTTGCGGCCTTCGACGATGCGATCCAAGTCAGTCGACTTGAGCCCGTCGATCCCCGCAGTGACATCAGCCCGTTGGGCAGGGCTGAGTTCGCTTTGTGTTCGCGCCCCCACCGATTGACCGAATGCCGATGGCGTGGTCGCCGCGAAGAGGGCGGTCACCGCGGCAAGGACCAGGCGGATCATTCCCGGCGCGGTCGGCACGCAGGTGCCCCGTCGGAGCATTCGGAAACCAGCGGGAGCAATCGCGGACATCGAACCACGCATGGTAGGGGAGGGGCGGATCGCCCGTCGCGCAAAGGTCCCTGTCGCTCCAGGCTGAATCCATAGAATCGGGAGTCGATGCACGGACTGCTGCTCCTTGTGAGTGCCACACTTGTCGGGATCCCAGCCTTGGGTCGGCCGCAGGACGGCAACGATCCTGCTGGATCGGGCGACGCACCGCCAGCCGTCAGGAGCACCGCGGGGCCAGGACAAGCCGAACTGGAAGCCTCGGCGGCGCTCGACGCGGCAAACATGCTTGCCGCGGTCGGGCTCCAGCTGGTTAAGGACACCGCCGCCAGCCCCGCGCAACTGGAGGCGGGCGCCATGATGGTCCGGCGAGCGCTGGACCTGCAAGGTGAGGACCTAGGCCTGTGGAAGATCGCCGCGTTGGTCGTTGCGGTGCAGGACCCCGCGGATCCCCAGACCGCACGGTGGCGTGCCGAGATCACGCAGACCCTCGCGCGGCTTGATCCGTCCAGCTCGGTCTACCGACTGGCTCGGCTGGTGAGCTGGAGCGAAGAGGCTCCCACCGCCGAGCAGCGTGTGGCTCGGCTGCAGGCGCTCACCACCGACGAGCAGGTCGCGTCGATCGGTGCTCCCGTCGCGGCACACTTGGCGTGGGACCTGTATCGACTCCAGCAGCTGCGGGGTGACCATGCCGGCGCCGATGCCGCCATCGCACGCGCAGTGCAGGTGGACCCGATGTTTCCCGCAGCAGCCGTCGTCGCCGCCGCGATGGCGGTGGAGCGCCACGACGATCCCGTGCGGGAGGCGGAGTGGCTGGTCGCGGCGATCAACGCCAATCCATCCGACTTCGGCACGCTTCGCACGCTGGCCGCGCTCCTCCTGCACGAAGGCGCCTACGCATCGGCGGCCCGCATCCTCTCGTTGATGGTGGGCCTGGAGTCGCGTGCCTCGGTCTCATCGGAGGGGATCGATGGCGCGGTGGCCGATCAAGCGATCGCCTTCGCCGGCACCGGGAACCTCGGCAAGGCGCGCGAGTCCATCGCGCGATTCCAGTCAAGCCAGTTGGAGCTGTACAGGGAGTACTTGGTCAGCCAAGGGATTTCCAGGAGCGAGGCACAATCCACGGCCGCCCCAGCCGTGGAAATCCTGCTTGTGGTCGATGCCTTCCTGGCACAAGCCGCGGGTGCCTCGGACGCCGCCGTCGTGACGGAGTCCGCCATCGAGGCGCTCGTCCGTGGCACGGAGAGTCGTGTCAGCCTGGAAACGCTGCCCCCCGAGTTGAGGAGGCTGGCGGCGTTGGAGTCCGCGTACGCCCTCGCTGGTCTGGGTGCGCCATCCAACCGGGTGGAGTCGATGATCGCGCCGTGGAAGTCGGAACTGTCGCCGCAAGCCACGGCGCTGCTGTCGGCGATGGTGGCCCATGGTGAGGGACGCAACGAAGACACGCTCCGAGACCTTGAGTCTGCCTCAGACGAACCTGCCGCTGCGCTGGTCCGCGGGATGGCACTCTCGGGGCTTGGACAGCGCGCGGAGGCTGCGCGAGCCTTTCGCGACGCGTTGCGTGTCGGCAATGGCACGCTGCTGGGCGTGCTGGCCCAACTGAGGCTGGAGGCGATTCTGGGGCAACCCGTTCCAGCCTCTCCGCTCGTGGCGGCGCTCGAGGAGCGCGTGGCGGAGTTGCCGATCGAGATCGACCGCCTCCTCGTGCAGGGCGAGCCGCCGGTCGACCTCACCATCAGCGCGCCGACCGCCGTCTTCGATGCGTTCACCATTCCCGTGTTCACGCTGACGATCACGAACCGGACGGGACTGGTCCTCTCCGTGTCCGACGACGGGCCAATCACGCCATTCGTGGTGCTGACCTGGGAAGCGTTCCCGATCGGCAAGACAGGAAGAGTGTCTTCGGATGTGCCGGCCCTCTTCCCCATCGACGCGGCTCTGCAACTGGGCCCACGTGAGTCCGTCACGGTCACCATCGACGCGCGTTCCGCCACCGAGTTGCTCTTCACCGCCAATCGATTTGCCGGGCGCGGCATGACCCTCCGACTGTTCACCGTCGTCAGTCCACAGGTGCTTCCACACCAAGACGCCCGCGGCGCGCGACTGGCCATGCCCCCGGGTCCCCTGGGAGTGCGCCGTGACAGCAACCTGTTCCAGGTCGGCAAGTTCATCGTCACGCCGGACTGGTTGGAGGACGGACTCGCCGCGCTTCGCCACCCCGACCACCCAGGTGATGTACGCCTGTGGGCGATGCTCGCTGCGTACACCGCGTCCCTCTCACCGGAGATGGCGGAGTCCGGATCGGCCCCGGTGTCGGTCGGCGACCGAGCCGAGGCCGCATTCCTGGCCGAGGCTCTCGCTTCCAGCTGGCCCAACTTCCCGCCATTGGCTCGCGCGTACCTCGTGCTGGTCTCGCCAGCCGAGCAATCGCCTGATCTGGAATCCGTCTACGCGATGGCTCGCACCGACCCAGACGCCCTGGTGCGCGCGTGCTACCTCCTCAGGAGGACGGATGACTCGCAGGATCCCTTCCTCGCCGAATGCGTGCGTTCCGACGATCCGTTCCTAGCCAAGGTGGCCGAGTCCCAACTTCAGCTGCTCGTCCGTCGCGCGGTTCAGGCGGGCACGACGGGCACGGCGGATCGATGACCGGCTCAGGCTTGCGGTTCGTGCGATCCAGGGTGGCACGAGGCTTGGGATTCACCGTCGGGCTGGCGCTGATCGGGTTGGCGGTGTGGAGCGTCTCTCGAGATGCGGCTGCGTGGGATCGACTTGGGCAGGTCTTCTCCAAGCCGGCGCACTTGGCGGGGCTGGCCGTGTGCGTCGCGCTCAACCTGGCGATCTCGGGACTGGTCTTCCATCGACTGTACCGGCCTGTGGCGAAGATCGGAGTGGCCGAAATGGAACTGCTGGTCGCCTCGTCCAGCCTCCTCAACTACCTGCCCGCGAAGGCGGGGCTGGCTGGGCGTGCGCTCTATCACACGGTGATGCACGGCGTGCCGCTGGGGGTGAGTGTGCGACTCATTCTGATGAGCATCGCCGGAACGGTGCTTTCGTGCATCGTGCTTGCCGGAGTCGTGATCGTCGCTCCCAGTGAACAGTCCGTGATCGTGGCCTGGCCGCTCCTCGCCGTCTTGGTCTGGTGCGCCCCACGGGCCCTGCGGTCTGGAGCACTCGCGACGGCCTTCGCGGAGTCCGTGGCGATGAGATTCCTCGACCTGGGTGTGTGGTGCGTGCGGTATTGGATTGTGTTCGGCGTCCTCGATGTCTCCATCGACCCTCGCTCTGCCGCGATGGCCGGCATCACCGCGGTGCTCATCGGCCTCGCGCCCTTCGGCGCCAATGGGTTGGGTCTTCGCGAGTGGGCGATTGCGGGCCTTGGTGGCATGGCCGGCTGGACCGCCGACGTCGGTCTCTCGGCCGACCTCCTCAATCGCGCGGTGGACCTGGTGGTGGTGGTGCCCATCGGCTCTGTCTGCACCATGATCGTCACGCGCAGGTTGGGTGCGCGGTTGGGCACACATGTCGGAGGCGGATCAAGCGCGTGAGTGAGGGAGCTGTGCTCGCCCAGTAGCCTCTCTCTCATGACTGCCACCGCTGCCGCCCCCAGCCATCTCACGCGCGAACAGATTGCTGCGCGTATCGCCGATGTCTCGCTCCTGCGAGGGACCTTCACGCTGCGGAGCGGTCGCACCAGCACCTACTACCTGGACAAGTACCTCTTTTCGACGCAGCCGGATGTGTTGGAGGGGCTGGGGCGACTCTTTGCGGCACAGCTTCCAGCGGGCACGACCCGCCTCGCCGGAGCAGAACTGGGCGGCATCCCGCTTGTGAGCGCCGCCAGCATGGCCAGCGGGCTGCCGTGCGTCTTCATCCGAAACCAGAAGAAGGAGTACGGCACGGCCAAGCAGCTGGAGGGCAAGATCGCCGCTGGCGACCGCGTGGTGATCGTGGAAGATGTCGCCACGACCGGAGGCCAGGCACTTGAGGCCGCCAAGGTCCTGCGGGGCGAAGGTGCGATCGTCACCACCATCATTTGCACGATCGACCGCCAAGAAGGGGCGCGCGAGAACATCGAGGCCGCCGGCATCGTGTTCGAGTCGCTCTTCACGGTGCGCGACCTGGGCGTGGTGGTCTGATCAGCGCTTCGCCGCCCACGCCGCCGCCGGCGCATCCACGCGCGTGCGGAGGTTGTCCAGGACATTCATGAAGTTGATGTAGGCGTCGTAGGGGCTGTCGTAGGGCGAGAAGTACTTGTGGACATCGCCGTCCGCCCAGTGCTTCGTGCACATGTAATAGACATGGTCGCTCGTGGTGAGCTTGCGCCAGTCTTCCAGGACCCACGGGTCGCCGGCCGCGTGCTTGGCCTTCACAGGGTCCTCCAGCGCGTAGAGCTCGGAAACCGCGTTGTCCTGGAGCGGGTTGCCCAGCCATGCGGAGAGGTCACGCTCGCTGTCGGCCCAGGAAATAGGTTGCTCCACGTCGTATTCGCCGATGGGCGCATGGCCCGCGGCCGCATCGCGCGGCAGGATGAACCCGTTGTGGCCCTGGTTCATCGCGAACACCGCATCGGGGAGCGCGCGCAGGAAGTCAAAGATCCCGGTCTCCGACCACTGATGCTCGCCAAAAGTCTCGTAGTCCATGAAGAGATTGGCCAGGTACCCGTCCCCGTTGATGAGGTTGACCCAGCTGGCGAACTTCTCCGCACTCATCGGCCACTCGGGCCAACCGCGGTTGCCAAAGCGGAACGCGATGTCGTCGCTCAACCGGTGGTTCTTGAGGAGCAACTTGAGAGGCGCAACGCCGTCAGGTGTGGCCCTCGCGGGCGGTGCGTACACATAGGCAGGGCTGCGCCCGCGAAGAAGCCAGTCCACCCCTTCGCACAACACGTTCTTGTACCGGCCGCGCCACGCGATGTGACCCGCGAGCTCATTGAGATAGATCAACTCGGTGTTTCGGAAGGTCACGGGCGCGCGCCCGAACAGCGACTCGATCCTGGCTGCTTGAGCGTCCGCCTGCGCGTCAAACTCGGCGCGCGAAAAGAGGAACGAGAGCGAGTGGTGCGTGGTCTCGCCGATGAACTCCACGCACTCGTGCTCGGCAAGCGCCTTGAAGAGGTCGATGACATCGGGCGCCCATTCCTGGGCCTGGTCGAGGAAGGTGCCCGACAGGCTGAACGCGCACTTGAACCGGCCCTGGTGCCGGCGAACCAAGTCCAGCAGCAGCTGCGTGGTGGGTCGATAGCACTTGTCGGCCACCTTGCGCATGATGGCGGCGTTGGCCTCGTTGTCGAAGTAGAAGTGGTCGGTATCAAAGACTGAGTATCGACGCAACCGGAACGGCTGGTGTACCTGGAAGTAGAAGCAGATGTCAGCCATGGGCGGTGGAGTCTATCGGTGCGCATCGGCATGGCCACCGCTTGGAGCGTCGAGCTGCGTTCACTAGACTTTCTCACCCATGGCTACTCCGAACGCTCCATCGATGACCGTTCCCTTTATCGACCTCAAGCCCCAGTACGAGACCATCCGCGCGCAGTGCGAGCCCAAGCTCCACGAGATCGCGGCGAGCCAGTACTTCGTGCTTGGACCGGAAGTTGCCGCGTTTGAGAAGGAAGTGGGGGCGTACCTGGGCGTGAAGCACGGCGTGGGTTGCTCCAGTGGGTCGGATGCGCTCTTGCTCGCGCTCATGGCGCTTGGCCTCAAGCCAGGCGACCAAGTGCTGTGCCCATCATGGACATTTTTTGCCACCGCCGGTGCCATCTCGAGGCTTGGCCTGGAGCCGGTCTTCGTGGACATCAAACCAGCCACCTACAACATGTGTCCGCAGGCGACCGAGGCCGCGCTCGCGAAGTGTTCGCGCGCCAAGGCACTGATGCCCGTGCACGTGTACGGAATGGCTGCGGATGTGGATGCGTTCCTCGACATCGGGAAGCGCCACAACCTGCCCGTGATCGAGGACTGCGCCCAGTCAATCGGCGCGCGAGACGCCACCGGCGCGATCACTGGATCACGCTGCACGATGGGGACCTGGAGCTTCTTCCCCACCAAGAACCTGGGGTGCTTCGGCGACGGCGGATTGGTGAGTGCGAACGATGACGCGCTCGGCGACTACTTGCGCATGGCCCGTGTCCACGGCAGCAAGCAGCGGTATGTCCACGAGTTTGTGGGCGTCAACGCGCGATTGGACGCCCTTCAGGCCGCCATCCTGCGGATCAAGTTGCCGTACCTGGAGAGCTGGCATGGCGCTCGCATCGCCAACGCGGATGCCTACGACGCCATCTTCCGCAAGGCGGGTGCGCGCTGCACCTCGTGTGCGTGGGACGATGCTTCGCTCCCGCTGCGATTCCCCTGGCGGCCCGCCGCACCCGCGCGCGCCATCGTGAACCAGTATGTGCTGCGAGTGCCGGCCGCGATCCGAGACGAGGTCCGCGAGCACATGAAGGAGCGCGGCATCGGCACCGAGATCTACTACCCGATTCCGCTGCACCTGCAGGAGTGTTGGTCACACCTGGGGCAAGGCGTGGGCTCGCTCCCAGAAACCGAACGAGCCGCCAACGAGACCATCGCGCTCCCCATCTTCCCTGAACTTGGCATGGAGCGACTTCGCCATGTCGCGCAGACGCTGGTCCAGTTCGTGGAGAGCAAGAGCCGCGCGCTCGTCGGCGCGCGTTGATGGCTGGCGGGCGCTGCGCTGCGTGAGGCGCCCAACGCTTGGCGAAACGCTCAACGCTTGGCGAAACCCGTCATCGTCCCGTCGCTGTAGTCAAACCAGCGCCGGCCGATGACATCCATCTTCACGCGCGTGTAGTTGCTCTCTGGGTCCGGCGAGATGGCCGTGAAGCCCAGCCGGAAGACCAGCGTGCCGCCGTGGCCTTGGAGGAACAGGTCTGGTGAACCGTTCCCATCCACGTCACTCAGCGCCGCCACGCGGTACCCGTCGATGTCGAAGGGCCACCATCGACCCTGGCGAGTCGTGCCGCCGTCGCGCATGAACTGGTAATAGAGGTTGGATCCACTGCGCCAGAGGAGGTCGGCAGTGCCATCGTTGTCGAAGTCCCCAACGCCGTGCAGCGTGCCGGGCCCCGAGGCGATCGTTCGCACGGCATCGTTGCCGTCCTCGGATCCAAAGTCGATCCAGAGCGTTTGGCGCGACGCCGTGTTGTGCGCGATGAGTTCGGCGCCGGAATCGCCACCATCGTTGTCGTCAGCGTCGTTCTCGTCGTCATCGACCAACGCTATGGGCGCGTCGGCGGCGAAGAAGTGCCAAGCCTCCGCCTTGGGATCCGCCTCCACGAAGGGGAGCGCCGCGGTCGCCGTGCCGTTGTAGCCAAACGAGGAGATGAAGGTGCAGGTGAGACTTTGGCCGTCCTTGAAGACGATGTCGTCGGTGCCATCGCCGCTGAAGTCGCCAAGTGCCGCGACGGTCACGCCTTCGGCGACATCCTCACCGTTGACGGTCTCGGTGATTGTGAAGCCGTCGCGGACCATCATCTTGAGCCGTCGCGACTCAGTGTCAAGGAACAGCAGGTCGCCGGACTGGTCGCCGTTAAGGTCAGGTGAACCCAGGAAGTCCCAGGTCTCCGGATAGGTCGTGATGACGCGGGCCGCTCCCTCATTGCGGAAGTTGATGCCGTCCGACTGGATGCCGGCGATCCTGTTCCCAAGGTCGTAGATCATCGTGCCACGAACCACGCCCCAGCCCTCCACGATCGGAATGAGCGGAATCGTCAGGTTGGGAATACCGCCGCTGCCCAAGCCGCCGCTGGGTGTGCCGCCGCCGCTGGGAGAGCCTCCGGTGGATTGACCCTCAAACTCCGCGCCGTCGGAACCAGGCGCGTCGGGCGTGGCAGGAGCTCCCTCGGGAAGGGCCGGGCCGCCGGCTGCAGGAGTCAGTTCGTCGGAGTACGTCCAGCCAAAGGCAATGGGTGGATCACCGGTCGTCGCCGGAAATTCACTCGCCAGTACCGCCATCGGCACTCCGGCTCTCTGGTCGAGGGCCATCGCGCACTGGCGGCCAAGCGATTCCGACTCGCCGCTCAAGTCGGTCCAGAGGTCGGCGCGGGTGGGTTCCCAGTCGGCAGGTCCCGCACGGACATACGAAAAGCCCGCGCCGCTGTTGATCTCGGCGCCCTCAAATCCAGGCGCGCCAACCAAGAGCAGGTCTTCCGACGCCAGTGCGACGCTGAGTCCGAAGGCATCGTTCTGGAAGGACTCGCGACCCCACAGTTGGTCGTCCTGCGAGTAGGCGCCGGAGGAGAATCGATAGACAAAGACCGTCCCACAGCCGGGCACGGTGGAACCAGCCGCGTCCAGGTCATGGCCCGACACCCCGATGACCAGCGTCTGCCCAAACATCGCCAGGCTGCCGCCGAAGGCGTCGTTGGCGGCACCGGAGCTGCCGCGCATCAGTTGGGAGGGAATCGTGGGCCAACCCGCCTTCGTGCGCAGGTAGGCATAGGCCTCGCCAGCATTGGAACCGGCGGGGGTGTCGGCGTTTTGCACCCCAGCAACGATGATGCCGTCATCGATGTCAACCCTCGTCCCCAGCTGGTCGCTTGGACCGCCAAAGTCCCCCGCAGTCAGGACGGAGTCCTCCGTCCAGGTGTCGTCGGCGCCGACGAAGACATGGAGCGACCCGGTGTTGGATGCGCCGGCGAGAGGACGACCAACGACGATCGTGCCTTCGTCGCCCTCGATATCGATGGCCACGGATTGCCCGAAGAGGTCGATCGAGTCCAAGGACTCCGGTCGAAGCGTTGCGGTCGGGAGCGAGTAGCCGAGGCCCTCATTGAAGATCCCCCACGGCGGGTCGGCCACGGCGTCATAGGTGTAGACAAAGGCCCGGCCTGAAAAGATCGGATCACTCGGCGTGGCGTAGCCCCACGCGCCCACGACAATCGTGGTGGCGTCGGCATCGATGTCCACGGTGGCACCAAACTGACCGAAGGAGGCGGTGATTGCGGTACCGTCGGGGAGGAGCAGCGAGGGAGGGCAATCGATGGCCTGCTCGTGCACCCACGCGCCGGCCGTGCGCCGGTAGATGTGGATGCGACCCACGCCGTTGGTGGAATTGAGTCGCGTGTCGGGAGCTCCGATGACCATCGTGGTGCCATCGGCGCTCATGACGAGGGCGCGCCCAAACCCATCCCCGGTCAACTCTGGAGTGGCGGAGATGACGTCGGCGGGGACTTGCCAGCCGACCAGTGTGGGATCGGCCTCCTGCGCGGCGGCGATGCCCGTGACCGCACTGACCATCGAACCAGCGATCCATGTCGCCGCAACTGAACGACTCGTGGCGACAACTGGTCGGAACTTCGTTGTAGTGCTGGCGTGGCGCATGAGTGTCTCTACGAAGGCTAGTCGTGCAGGTGCGGTGGGCCGATGCCAAACTGCGCGGATTGTGCGTGAATCGTGCGCTTGGCGTGGCGCGCGTCAACCGTGAACCGGATCAAGAAAAAGCGCCCGCCCGAACCCATGATGGCCCTTCGGGCGGGCGTCTTTTGGGGATCCCGATGACCAACCTCGAGGTCAGTCATCCATCCCGTTCGTCTGTGTCGTCAGAATCCGAGGCCCCCATGAGGTGACCTTCAGGAATCAGCATGGAAACCATGACGCCGCGCCCAAAGGGGACAAGGCGGACCGAACATCGACCGCCAAGCTCCGCCACCAGCGAGCGGCACCTGGCCAGCCCTTCCGTCTCGGGCGGCGGCTCAAACGACTCTTCTTCGTCGTGCCCAGGTGCATCGCCCATCACATGCACATGCACCGTCCCGTGATCGGTGCGCGCGCACACAACAATCGCACGATCACTGCGCGGCGTCGACGAGTCCCAGAATCCGCGCATTTCCTGGATGAGTTCGTTGAGCGCCAGCGTGATCGGCTGTTCCAACTTCGTACCCGGCAGCCCACGCACCGTCGCATCCATCTCCACCCGAAACGAACAGTCGGTGTCTGGATTGGACTCAATGCTCTGGATCACGGCCAGTACGGAATCCGGAAGCGTGGCGATCGAACCGCGGCGCGGGCGTGGCGTCCAGTGCGTCGAACTGTCGGTGCCCTCGCGGCGGTTGGAATCGTGACATGGGTGGCTGTCTCGCATGGGGCCTCCTTGTGCGTAGGAGAACTCTCCAATACGGTTCGGGCGGATGCCAGCCACGGTCGTAGGAACTTCCCCAGATTCCCCGATGTTGGTGAAAAAGAGCCCTTAAGAGGCGGAATCCCACCACCATCGGGGGTGCGTACCTGTGGTTGCGCCCGGTCGGCGACCTAGACCGCCGCTGGCAAGGTCTCCAGGATGTTTTCCACGACCGAGTCCGTGGTCACCCCCTCGGCCTCACCTTCAAAGTTGAGCAGGCAGCGATGCCGGAGCGCGGGGAGCGCAGCGGAGCGCAAGTCCTCCGGTACCACCTGGGTCCGCCCGGCGAGCAGCGCCTTCACTTTCCCAGCGAGCACGATCGTTTGCGCCGCGCGGGGGCTGGCGCCAAACCGGAAGTAGGTGTTGACGCGGGGCGTCGCGAACTGCCCCTTGGGGTGCGTGGCCAGCACCAGGCGCGCGGCGTAGTCCTGCGTGGAGGCGTCGATGCGCACCGCACGTACCAGGCGCTGGTACTGAAGGATCGTGGGTCCATCCATCACGCGCTGAATGTTCGGCGAGTACCCGGTGGTGGTGCGCTGCAAGATCTCCGCCAGCTCCTCGCGCGTGGAGTAGCCGACCTCCAGCTTGAAGAAGAATCGATCCAGCTGCGCCTCGGGCAGCGGGTAGGTGCCTTCCTGTTCGATGGGGTTCTGCGTGGCCATCACGAAGAATGGCTTCTCCAGGATGTGCGTCGTTCCGCCCACGGTGACGGTCCGCTCTTGCATTGCCTCCAACAGCGCCGACTGTGTCTTGGGGGTGGCTCGATTGATCTCGTCGGCCAGCACGATCTGCGAGAAGATCGGCCCCTGGCGAAACTGGAAGTCGCGACCGTGTTCGCTCTCCACCACGATGGTCGTGCCCGTGACATCCGCGGGCATGAGGTCTGGCGTGAACTGGATGCGACTGAAGTGGAGCGAGAGCGCCTCGGAGAGTGATCGAATCAACAGAGTCTTCCCCAGTCCCGGCACGCCTTCCAGGAGCGCGTGTCCGTTGGCAAAGAGGCAGATCAGCACGCCGTCGACGATCTCCCGGTGCCCGACGACTGCCTTGGCAATCTCTGAGCGCACCTTCTCGAAGTCACGCGGAAACTGTGCAACGAGCGCCTCGGCCGTCACGGTTGCTGTGGACATGGCGGCAGATCGTAGTTCGGTCGCCCCCCAGTTGCGCGCACCGCGCTATGCCCATAGAGTCCCACCCGCTGGCGCGCGCCAGCCCCTCCCCGGACGGAGGAACGCGGTGCAAATCCGCGACGAACGCGTCACCGTATGTCGCTCGTGGGCTTCCAAGCTCAACGCAGCGACGAGTCGGGTCGACCGCCCGGACGAGGGACCATTCGCCTTGCTGACCCCGCGAACGGGTCGGCCCATCAGGAGTCCCATTTCATGTCAGTTTCGTTTCACCCCGTTGCTGCGATTGCGGCATGCCTTGTCGCCGCACCGTCGCTTGCCGGCATCGTCGACACCTACAGCGTTGGCACTGGCCAGTTCCACTCGTCCGTCCAGATCGACTTCTCCACCGGCGACGGCTATCTCTTCGATGTCGCTTGGAGCGGCTCCGCGACCGGGATGGACCTCCTGCAGATCATCGACGACGCGATGGATGCCAGCGCGTTCCAGCTGGTGACCGACGACTTTGGCTGGGGCGCATTCGTCTCGGGCCTCGGCGTGGGCGATTCCTACGAGTACGGCACCGGTGACTTTTGGCCGGATGTCGAGAACTACTGGCACTATTGGATCGACGACGGCACTGGCGCTGGCTGGGAGAGCAGTTGGAGCGGCGCCAGCGATCGCATGGCGTTGGACGGCAGCCACGACGGCTGGGTGTTCATCCTGCCCGATGCGCCCCAGAGTGTGCCGGCGCCTGCGGCCGGGGCCATCGCGCTGTTGTGCGGCGGCTCGGAGGCATGCTCCCGTCGTCGCCGCCGCCCGCCCGCACTCACCCCTTGAGCGGCAGTTGCTCGACGATCTTGTCGATCAGCCCGTACTCCAGCATCTGCTCGGCGGTGAGCCAGGTGTTGCGCTCGCAAGTCTTGGCGATGTCCTCATACGACTTCCCCGTCTGCCGCGCGTAGATGCCGTAGAGCTGGTCGCGCATGCGCAGGATGTGTCGCGCCTCGATCTCCAGGTCCGTGGCCTGTCCCTCCAGCACGCCCGCCAAGAGAGGCTGGTGCATGAGGTTCTCCGCATGTGGCAGCGCAGATCGATATCCCTTGGCGCCGCTGCAGGCGATGACGCTCCCCATCGATGCGGCCTGGCCGATGACATAGGTAGCCACCGGGCAGGGCACGAAATTCATCGTGTCCACGACCGCCAGCCCCGCCGTGACGCTGCCGCCTGGCGAGTTGACATAAATGGAGATAGGAGCCTTGGCATCCTCGTTGGCCAGGAAGAGCATTTGCGCCACGACCAAGTTGGCCATGTGGTCGCTGATGCCTCCTGTAATGAAAATGATCCGGTCGGCGAGGAGCCGGCTGTAGATGTCGTAGGCGCGCTCGCCGCGGCCGGTCTTCTCGATCACGATGGGAATGAGGGTCATGCCGCTCTCGTCTTCGTCTTCGTCTTCGTGGCTGTGGGGAAAGGAAGCAGGATGGGGAGTGCCAGACATCATCATTTCTTCGACTTGTCCGGAAAGGTGGCGATCTCGTCGACCAGACCGTAGGCCTTCGCCTCCTCCGCCGTGAAGAACTTGTCGCGCTCGCCGTCCTCCGCGATGCGCTCCACCGATTGCCCGGTGTGCCGCGCGAGGATCTCGTTGAGGAGCCGCTTGGCCTTGACGATCTGGTCGGCCTGGATCTGGATGTCGGTGGTCTGGCCAGTCACGCCGCCCAGCGGCTGGTGGATCATGATCTTGGCGTGCGGCAGGATGACGCGCTTGCCCTTCTGCCCCGCGCACATGAGCACCGCGCCGCCGGAGTACGCGCGCCCAATGCAGTAGGTGAACACCTCGCTAGAGATGAACTGCATGGTGTCGTACACCGCCAGCGTGTCGTCCACGGCGCCGCCTGGCGAGTTGATGTAGAGGTTGATGTCCTGCCCACGCTTCTGGTTCTCCAGGTAGAGCATCTGCATCATCACCCGAGCCGCGCTGCCGGAGTGGATCTCGCCGATGAGGAAGATGACCCGGTTCTCCAGGAGGAGTTCGTCGATCGTCATCTCGCGCGTGCGCTGGTACGACACGGAGTTCAACACCGGCACGGGCAAGCCGGCCGCAAGAAGATTGTCGCTCGTGGCGGGCAGGAGTCCAGCGTTGCCAAGGCCGTGCGGGTTCGCCAGTGTCATGGGGGCGCAACGATAGCGGTTACCGGAACTTTTCGTCGACGACTCCCGGATCCAGCGCTTCCGGCCCACTCGTCTCGTCCGGATCAGACTCGGGTCGACCCGTTGGCAACCACAGCACGAACCGCGCGCCATCGGTGTGGTCTCGATCCCACTCCACATCACCGCCATGCGCCTGGGCGATGTGCTGCGTCACCGCCAGCCCCAACCCCGAACCTCGCTGCCCCTTGGTGGACGCGAAGGGCCGAAACAGCAACGGCGCGATGCTTGGATCCACGCCGCCGCCGTTGTCTTCCACGGCGATGAATGCACGGGGCGTGGCCGGTGGTGAATCATCATGTCCACCCCAAACCCCCACGACTATCCGCACACTCCCAGTCTTTGCCGGCGCCGCCTCGATCGCGTTGAGCAGCAGATTGAGGACCGCATGGTGGATCGATGACTGGTCTGCCCACACATCCTGTGGCGCCTGTTCCACCACCACCGCGAGCGACACGCCGCGAGCGTCCGCGGAGCCACGAGCCAACGCGACCGCGTCACGCACGACCTCACCAAGCAAGACCCCCACCAGGTCCAGTGTCCGTGGTCGAGCCAACGCCAGGAGATTCAGGCTCAGCGCGTAGATGCGATCCAGGTTCCTGGACACCAGTGGCCAGCCGCGACGCGCCAGGTCCAGGTCGCCTCGATCGAGCGCCATCTGAATCGTGTCCGTTCCGCCGCGAAGGCCTTGGAGGATGTTCTTGATGCTGTGCGCCAGCGCGGGCACCGCGTCGGCGGGCGCAGGTTCGACGGGTGCGATCCCCGGCGATGCCTCCGCTTCTTTATAGAGGTACTCCGTCGTCCCGCACCGGATGAGGTTTCCCGCGAGCAGCCGGACCGATGCGAGCAGCCGACGACCCTGCACCATCGTCCCGTGCCGGCTGGCCAGGTCGCGGATCGACCATCCCCCATCCAATTCCGGCGTGAGTTCCGCGTGCCGACGGCTGACGGAACGATCTGTCGACCGGATCGCCTCAGAACTCCGGCCGATCAGCTGGGGCTCTCCCGCGGGGAGCGCCACAACCTGCCCCGCATCCGGTCCTGCGATGACGACGAGGTGTGCCATGGGGGGCAGTTTGCCCCAAATCCGAAAAGTCGTCACCATGCCCGGAATGGCCACCGCCAAGAACAACGCCCCCGGTTCCACCCCCGCCGCCGGTTCGGGCACCGGTTCGGGCTCGGGTTCTGCGGGAGGCCCATCGGGCGGCTCATCTCTCTCGGCCGACGATCGCATCGTCATCCTGCACGGGAAGGAAGCGTTTCTCCGCACCGAGTGGCTCCGCCGACTCCAGGTGGCCCTCCGCGAGCGTCACGGGGAACTGGACGAGTACCGCTACCCCGGCACGACGCCGATGGCGATCGTCCTGGATGAAGTCCGCAGCTTTGGACTCCTGGCGGGGCACAAGATTGTCATCGTGGATGAAGCGGACCAGTTTCTCCAGGGGGAGGATCGACGCCGCGCCATGGAGCGATACGCCGCGGACCCCTGCGAAGGCGCCACCCTGGTGCTGCGCTCCGAAATCTGGCGCCCTGGCAACCTGGACAAGCTGGTCGCCAAGGTCGGGCGCCTCATCAAGTGCGACCTGGCCAGCGTGCCCGAGGCAACTCGGTGGGTCACTGGACGCTGCGAACGCCGCCACGCCGCACGAATCGACCCGGCCGCCGCAGAGCTCTTGGTGGAACGGATGGGGACCGAACTGGCTCGATTGGACTCTGAACTGGCCAAGCTGGCCATCGCCGCCAACACCGCCGCCGGGCTGAAGGAAGGCGCCGTCATCAACAGGACGCTCGTCGTGCAGTTGGTGGGCCTTGGCCGCGAAGAGCAGGCGTGGAGCATCCAGGAGCCGATCCTCGCCGGGGATGCCGCTGCAGCCGTGCGCATGGTGGGAGAACTCCTTGAAGTGTCTCGAGCCCCGGAAGTCATGATTTCTTGGAGCTTGGTGGATGTGGCGCGCAAGTTGGCGGAAGCAGGGGATCGATTCGCGAGCGGAGAATCGGACCGGGAGGTCGCTTCAGCGCTTCGATTGTGGGGGCCGAGTGCCAGCGCCGTCTTGGGTGCGGCGCGGCGCAGGCCCGTTGGCAACCTCCGGAGCCTCTTCGCGATGGCACTCGAGGGCGACCGGGCACTCAAGTCGGGTGGTGCGAGGGACCCTCGGCGCCACCTGGAAGGGCTGGCCAGCCGCCTTGCTACCGCGGTCTCGGGGAGCAATCCCGCGAAATAGTTCGTGGAGGAAACATGTCAAAAAGGTCCTATAACACTCTTATAGACAGGTTTTTTTTGCCAAAACGCCTATGAGTGGACAGGAAGCGCACCACCCGCTATTGTGCCCGCTTCAAGTTTCGGCCTTGAGTGGGCCGATACCTCCCGGAGTACCGGTCCCACGCCATGGTGGTGAGGGCTTTCCCGGTAGGGTGGATGATCCAAGCCGTCCCGCTTAATCAGGGCCGGTTCATAGACAGGAGCACATGATCATGACTCTGACCAAGTTTGTTGGACTCCTCGCTGGCGGCATTGCCATCACCGGTATTGCCCAGGCAGAGAACAACGACGCCCTCGCACAAATCGCTGAATTGCGTGCCGAGATCGCGTCCCTTCAGTCGCAGAACAGCGACAACTGGCTCACCGAGGCTCGTGCCTCGGAGATCCGTGGCATCGTGACCGACGTCCTCGCTGATGCGGACACCCGCAGCAGCTTCCAGGGTTCCAACGCGACCTCTGGCTACGACAACGGTTTCTTCATCAGCAGCGCTGATGGCAACTTCCGCCTGAACATCGGTTTCCTCGGCCAGTTCGCGTGGTCCTACGCGAATGATGCCGACGACGACTCCGAGAGCGGATTCTCGATTCCCAACGCAAACATGATGCTCTCGGGTCATGTCGTCGATCCATCGTGGTCCTACACGTTCGAGATCGCCACAGCGAACAACCTGCAGTCGGCAGCGATCATTGCGTCGAATGCACTCGGTACGTCGTACGGCGAGCAGTACAACACGGATGGCACGAATCTCCGCGAAGTGACCTTCACCAAGGATTTTGGGAACGGCTTCTCGGCAGGTCTCGGCAATTCGCGCGTGCCCTTCCTCCGATCCTCGTTGCTGGGCGACTCCAATCAACTGGGCGTCGGCTACTCCGAGGTCGATCAGGTCTTCTCCGAAGGCTATGGTCTCGGTGCGACGGTCGGCTACCACGCCGATAAGTTCAATGTCGCCGGGATGCTCTACAACAATGCTGCCAACGGCGACGAAGGTCCCAACGGCTTCGATCAGACGGATAGCCCGGATGTCGCCGTTCGCGCGGAATTCCTCGCGGCCGGTGACTGGGCGCAGTTCGACAAGAACGTCTCCTTCCGGGGCGAGAGCTTCGGAATGCTGATCGGTGCCGCGTACAGCTCTGACAACCAACCCGCCGGTTCCGTTGACGATGCCGTAAACAGCTGGACTGTCGACGTCACGGCGATGTTCGGTGGATTCTCGGCCGGATTTGTCTGGGTCGAGACGGATAACAACACCGACAGCGACATCAACGCGTACGAAGTCTTCGGGGACTTCATGCTCAGCGAGAACATGGATATCTATGTCTCATGGGACGACTTCTCCGATGACCTGGATGACCAGATCACGACTAACGAGTTGAACGGTCTCTCCGTCGGTACCAACTGGTACTTCAATGGAACCGCGACTCGTTGGACCAACGAGGTGACCACGCCTGTCGAGAGCAACGACGTGTGGGATTGGGGCTTCATGTCCCAGGTCCAGATCTCCTTCTGAGATCGGTACCCCGGACTTGATGCTGGCTGACCAGCATCGAACCTGATTCGATGGGGTGGCTCCCGCAAGGAGCCACCCCTTTTTTTTATGCGATCGCGGTTGTTCTCGGCGCGAACGATCCTTCATCGTTACTATCCCGGCATGGCTGGACGGACGGACGCTCGGAGCATCTTTGCGGCGGTGACCGTTCTTTCGCCGGCACTCCTCGCGAGCGCGCTGGTTCTGCTGGTGCCTCGCGTGGCCCACTCGCAGGATGCTGGATCAACCGACATCGGCCAAGAGGCTGCAGCCGCGCTGCTGCAGCGCTTGGACGCGTTGGAGCGCCGCAACCAGCAGCTGGAGCAGGAGGTCAGCGACCTGCAGTCGGAATCCGGTGATCGATGGCTCACGCAGGAACGCGCCGCCGAGATTCGAACGATCGTCACGGACGTCTTGGCTGACGCTGACGCTCGCACCAGCCTCCAGTCCGACCAGATGACCGCGGGCTGGAACGACGGGTTCTTCCTCTCCAGCCCGGATGGCCGGTTTGCGCTCAAGATCGGCGGCATGCTGCAGACTCGGTTCATTTGGAGCCAGATTCCCAACAGCGGTCGGACGACCGCCTTCGGCGCGCCGCTGCCCGGGCTGGACAGCGAGAGGAGCCGATCGGGGTTCGACTTGGGACAGTCGGAACTGTGGTTCACGGGCCACGCCTTCAGCCCCGACATCACGTTTAAGATGAGGGTCGCGGCGTCCAACGAGAACTCCATCTTCCTCCTGGACCAGAACGCCAACTTCGTCGGAGGGAGTTCTAGCGGAACGATGCAGATACTGGACGCATGGGTTCGACTGGCGATGGACGATGCGTGGAGCGTTCGGGCGGGTCAGTTCAAGTTGCCGTACAGCCGCGAGACGCTCATCCAGCAGCAATACACCTTTGGCGTCGCTCGCAGCGTGATCGACTACCACCTGGGACTGGGCTATTCGCAGGGCGTCGAGTTGGAGTATGTGGATCCGGAGTACCGGATGCGCGTCAGCGTCAACGATGGCGCGCAGGACTACCTGGGGGGCAATATCTTCGGGATCGCGGGCGGGCAGGATCCGATGGGGAAACCGTGGTCGTACAGCGGGAATCCCGCATTTGCCGGCCGATTCGAGTGGAAGCCCATCGGTGCGTGGAAGCAGTTTGAGTCGATAACCAGCCCCATCGGCGATGAGCGGGGACTGCTGTTTGGCCTGGGCTGGCACTGGCAGCAGCAGCAGCCGTACCTGTACCCAGACACCGATCCAGAAACGAGCGGCCTGGACGAGAACACCTGGATCAGCTTGACCGCCGATGCGACCTACATGCTGGGTGGTGCGTCGCTCTTCGTGTCCGGGTACTTCAACAACATCAACGCGCAGACCGCGCTCATCAACACCGGGCTCGGACTAGGCAGCGATCCGACGGCCGATCTGGGCACCTGTTACTTCTATGGTGCGGTGGTGCAGGGTGGCTATTACTTCGATACTGACCTTGAGGGGTACGCACGCTTTGAGTGGGGCGAGTACGACATCGGCAACATGCCCACAACCGGCCCCTGGGAATCGCTCCTGGGCGACTCCAGCCCGCTCATGCTCATGACCATCGGCGCTAACTGGTACATCGATGGCGAGGATGTGAAGTGGACAACGGACATTGGCTATGCGTTTGACGAAGTCGACCCCGCCTGGCAGACCTTGCCGGCGGGCTGGCGCCTGTCCGGGCGGAACGAGTGCGTGTTCAGGACGGTGTTTCAGTTGATGTTCTGAACTCCTAACAGAGTCTGAACAGGCGCTTGGCACACCATGAACATTGCGTCACCATACTTCGCGCCATGAACACCACACTCATCGCTGCCACGACCACCGCCAGTTGCCTGGCTGTGAGCGGAGCGGTATTGGCTCAGTCCACCACGGACGACCTGGCGCGCGAAGTGGCTGCGCTGCGCGACGCGATGGCTGCCCAGGACGCGAGGCATGACGCCGAGATCGCCGCGATCCGCGACGAACAGGGCGAGGACTGGCTGACGGAAGAGCGCGCGGCGCAGGTCCGCGAGGTCGTGCAGGATGTCCTCACAGACTCCGAAACGCGCACCAACTGGCAAGGCACGGCGGCCACCGCAGGCTGGGACCCCAAGCGGGGCTTCTACGTGGGCAGCGCCGACGGGAACTTTGAGTTGCGCGTCGTTGGTCAGATGCAGTGGCGGTATGTGTACCAGTCCGTCTCCGGCGAAGGGGCGGACTCAAGCCAGGATGGGTTCACGCTGGGGAACGCCAAGGTCGCGCTCAAGGGGTTTGTGATCGACCCGACTTTGCAGTACGAGGTCCAGGGCGCCTTCAGCCGTTTGGGCGGAGCGTTCCAGTTGGGGAACGCCTACATCCGCAAGGACCTTGGCGATGGAATGGCCCTGCAGGTGGGCCAATTCAAGGATCGCGGCGTCTACGAGGAATTCACCAGCAGTAGCAGGCAGCAGTTCGTGGACCGGTCGATCGTAACTCGCTACTTCACGACCAAGCGAATCATGGGGTTGGCCTGGGAATGGACCGGAGACAATCTCAGGACGTACCTCTCCTACAACGATGGCGGCAACAGTGCCAACACCTCGATTGCCAACCAGCCGTGCGACTGGGCCGCGAGCGGGCGGGTGGACTGGCTCGCCGCCGGTGACTGGAAGCAGTTTGGTGAGGTGATGAGCTTCCGAGGTTCCGACCTTGCGATCATGGCGGGCGCGGCCATCCATTACGAGGAAGCGCGTGCCTACACGGACTCGACGGCGGGGGTGGACGGCACGGCCGACAATCTCTCGTGGGTCGCCGACCTCAACCTGCGCGGCGGCGGGTGGAGCGTGCTGGCCAGTTACTACGGGAACCAGTCGGAGTTTGGAGGCGGAGTGACGCCGACGGCCAATGGCGTCCTGCTGCAGGGCGGATACTTCATCACCGACAGGGTGGAAGTGGTGGGCAACTGGCAGTGGGTGGGGGTTTCCTCCGACGGTTCCACCAGCGACTCCACCTTCGCGAGCCAGCGATTCTGGATCACCACCTTCGGCATCAACTACTACTTGGACGGGAACCGCCTGAAGTTCCAGCTTGACGGAGGCTGGTCCAACGGTCCGATTCTCTTCTCGCGAGGCGTCTACGGGGATGGGATCGCCGGCGCGGATTGGATTGCGGACGAACAGGAAGACACCGAGGTCGTCATCCAGGCCGCTGTCCAGTTGCTGTTCTAAGCGTAGCGAGGCGAGCGACCACCAAGTTTCAGCCTTCAGGCTTCAGCCTTCGACCGGGAGGCGTGTGGTCACGCAGTAGAATCGTCGCTCCATGACCCTTCCTCCCGCGTTGGCGCGCCGCTCCCCGGATGTGAAGGGCGAACGCGCGCCTGCGGTGCACCGGATCGAGGTCTGGACATCACTTGGCCAGGTCGATTCGCGCAGCTGTGCGGTGACTCGATTGGCGCGTGCCAACGGGGTGATTGGCGATGTTCGCGCCGTGGCGATCTACCTGATTGAAGGTGACCTCTCGCAGGACGAGCTGGCCACGGTCGCCGACTCCTTGCTGGCCGACCCGGTGACGCAGTCGGCCCGGATTCGAGCCGCGGGAACCCAACGCGCGGACCAGAGCGATGTCGTGGATGTCGTGGCCATCGAGGTGCACCCTCTGGCCGGAGTGACGGATCCGGCTGCCGAGAGCGTGCAAGAGGCGATCGCGGTGCTGGTCGGTGCCACCGTGACGGTTCGCACCGGAGAGCGACTGGAGTTCCGCGGCGTGTTGCGCGAGGCGGCAAGGCAGTTTGTGGAGCGGTTCATGGCCAACGCCGTGATCCAGTCGATTCACGACGGCGCGTACTGGCCAGAGTCGCTTCCGCATGGGCACGACTACCAACTGTCGATCCGCGAAGTGCCGATCCGTGCATTGGGCGACGCCGCCCTGGAGCGGATGTCTCGCGAGGCGCACCTTTTCCTCTCTCTTGACGAGATGCGCGCGATCCAGGCGGAGTACCGGCGGCTTGGTCGGGAGCCACGCGAGATCGAGCTGGAGACTCTGGCGCAGACCTGGAGCGAGCACTGCGTCCACAAGACGCTCAAGTCGCAGATCGCGTACACGGAACCCACCGGCGCAGGACAGGGACCCTCGCTCCTGGCGCACGCGCAAGGGAAACCCGGCCACAGCGTTGATGGCGCGACGCTCCGCATCGACAACCTGCTCAAGTCCACCGTGGCTGCGGCGACCAACGCCCTCATTGGCCGCATCGACCCACCGGCGGGTTGCGAGTGGACGCGAGAGACGGCGCCGATTGACTGGTGCCTGAGCGTGTTCGTGGACAACGCCGGCGTGATTGCGTTTGACGACGAGCACGCGGTGTGCTTCAAGGCAGAGACGCACAATCGACCCAGCGCCATTGAGCCGTACGGCGGCGCCGCGACGGGGATCGGCGGCTGCATTCGAGATGTGATGGGGACGGGCCTCTCCGCGAAGCCGATCGCCGCGACCGATGTCTTCTGCGTGGCTCCCGTGGACACGCCGACGCACGAGGTGCCTCGCGGGTGCCTCCATCCCAAGCGAATTCTTTCGCAGGTGGTGGCCGGCGTGCGCGACTATGGCAATCGCATGGGGATCCCCACCGTCAACGGCGGCGTGTGGCAGGACGCGCGGCACATCGGGAATCCACTGGTGTTCTGCGGCGTCATCGGCGTGATGCCCAGGTCGTGCGTGGCCGGTGAGCCCAAGCGTGGAGACCTGATCGTGGCGCTCGGCGGTCGCACGGGGCGCGACGGCATCCACGGCGCCACCTTCTCTAGCGCCGAGGTGGAGCATGGCCACTCAACGGAGTTTTCTCACGCCGTCCAGATCGGCAACGCGATCACCGAGAAGCGCGCGCTGGATGCGATCCTGGAAGCGCGCGACCAGCCCGATGGTCCGCTCTTTGACGGCATCACCGACTGTGGTGCCGGCGGATTCTCCAGTGCGGTGGGAGAGATGGGGAAGGACCTTGGAGCGACGGTGCACCTGGAGCAGGCGCCGACCAAGTACTCCGGCCTCTCACCCACGGAAGTCTGGATTAGTGAGGCGCAGGAACGGATGGTGCTGGCGGTGCCGGAGGGCAAGCTGGCTCGGCTTCAATCGATCTGCGATGCGCACGGGTGCGAACTCTCGGTGCTTGGCACCTTTGGTTCGGACGATGGATGCATCCGGCTGCTGTGGCACGGCACCGAAGTCGGTTCCCTGGACACGCACTTCCTGCACGAGGGCATCCCGGAACCGACGCGAGTCGCCGTGTGGGATCCCGCCTACAACGCACAATTTGCTCCGGCGCGCAGCAAGAAAGAGGCTGGTCCTGGGCTCTTGGGCACCGTGCGAACGCTCCTTGCCCACCCGAACATCGCCAGCAAGGCGTGGATCATCCGTCAGTACGACCACGAAGTGCAGGGCGGCACGATGGTCAAGCCATTGCAGGGCGTCAATGCAGGGCCCGGCGATGCTGCCGTGATGCGTCCGGTCGTCGGATCCCGTCGGGGGTTGGCCATCGGCAATGGACTGGCCACCGGACTGGCTGCGGACCCGTACCTCATGACGCTGGCCGCGGTGGATGAGTGCGTCCGAAACCTGGTCTGTGTCGGCGCCGATCCGTCGCGCATCGCCATTCTGGACAACTTCTGCTGGGCCAGCTGTGACGACCCGCGAAACTTGGGCGGCTTGGTGCGCGCGGCGGCGGCATGCCTCGATGCCGCGCTCGCGTATCGAACGCCATTCATCTCGGGGAAGGACTCGCTCAAGAATCAGTTCCGCGGCGACGACGGAACGCTCATCCAGATACCTCCCACGCTCTTGATCTCCGGATTTGGGATCGTGAACGACATCGAGCACGCCTGCACCATGGATGCGAAGCGAGGGGGCTCGGCGCTGATAGCAGTGGGTCTCACACAGCCAGGGATGGACGGGAGCGTTCGCGCCACGCTGAACGATGGTGGGTCGCTGGAGGAGTCGATGCCTGTGTGCGATCCCGTCGTGGGGGCCGCCACGGCACGAGCGGTCGCGGGACTCATTCGAGACGGTCTTGTACTCAGTGCACACGATTGCAGCGAGGGCGGGGTGCTCGTCGCTGCCGCCGAGATGGCGTTCGCCGGCGGCCTTGGCGTCCGCGTGGAACTCGGTCGCGTCCCGCACGCGCCGGGCACCAGCCGGGAGGCGTGCGCCTTCGGCGAATCGCCCAGCCGGTACCTGCTGGAGGTCGATCCGGCGCGCGCGGCTGAATTGAGTGAGCGCCTGGCCGGACTGCCGCACGCGGTCATCGGGAACTTCACCCAGGAAGAAGCGATGGAATTGGACGGCGCCGTCGTGGCGATGCGGGAGTTGCGCGCCGCGTGGGAAAGTGGATCGGAGGCGGGCTCATGAACCACGCCATCGATGCGACCAGCAACCATGCCCGACACCTCACCGGCGACCGGCTGCGCGCGCTGGTGGTGACAGCACCGGGCATCAACTGCGACCGCGAATTGGGTGAAGCCTTCGCCGCCGCGGGCGCCGAGCCGGAGTTCGTGCTGCTGGATGTGCTGCGTCGAGAGCCCTCGCGGATCGATGCCTTTGACCTCATCGGGCTCCCCGGAGGCTTCTCCTTTGGAGACGATGTCGCCGCCGGGCGCGTCATGGCGGCACTCATGCGCCGCGAGGTCTACCCGGCGATGCGTGCCGCGATCGAGCGTGGTACCCCCATCATCTGCCCATGCAACGGGTTCCAGATCGCCGTGCAGGCGGGGCTCCTGCCGGGACCGGTCAGCACGGTCCATGGGGGCGCGTGGCCCGACACTCCCGCGAGGCCGTCCATGGCGCTCTCACAGAATCAGTCGGCGCGGTTCCACGACGGGTGGACTCGTGTGGAGATCCCTGCAAACACACGGTGCCTCTGGACAGCGGGACTGGAGTGCACCGGCGACGACGCGCTCCTTCCCAGCGCGCATGGCGAAGGTCGGTTCGTCACGAGCGAGGCGGAACTGGTGCGACTGGAGTCGAACGGACAGGTCGCCATCCGCTACGCCGCCGAAGCCAACTTCAACGGTTCCATGGGTGCTGTCGCCGGGATCTGCGATCCATCCGGCCTGGTGTTCGGGCTCATGCCGCACCCCGAGCGATACCTCCACTGGACGCAGCACCCGTGGTGGACGAGGATGGATCGATCCTGGCGCGCCACGCACGAGCCGCTGGGCTTGCGCATGTTCCGGGCGGCCGTGGCGCATGTGCATCGCACTCAGTCCGGTGCTTCGTCCCGGAGCCGATCCTCGATGCCGCGTCGTTGATAGTGGATCATCACGATGCTGGGCGCATTGGCGGCCAACATCCCTATCGAGACCATCAAGCACGCCGGGGCTGCCATCGTGAAGAGTGCCACGAGCATGGAGCAGCCGGTAATGCGTGGCGTCGCCCCCGCGTCCCATGCGTCCGGGATCGACACAAGCGTCGCCACGATCCCGAGAGCCGCGGCGATCCTGGCGACCTGGGCGATTGCGGCCGCGCGGTCCAGGACCAGCCAGGCGCTGAGCGATCGAACCATTGGCGTGAGCACCACCACCGCGGTCTGCACCGTGAGCGGTCCCACGATGTGCAGTCCCGCGCCAAGCCACGCCACCTCCGGCGACGGCCACGGGAGGAGTGCGGCGGCGACGCAGAGTCCGGCCGGGATGCACCACAGGAAGCCAGCCCAACGCGCGACCTGGCGGGCCACGCTCCCCTCCGCCAGCGCAGGTTCCTCACGCGCCGCCAGCGGAATCGGTCGAGTGAGCCCGAGGTGCGACACGATCGGAAGCAAGAACAGCAGAGCGCCGATAGCCATTGATGCCCACGCGGACAGCACTCCAGTGAACCGAAGGATCCAGATGGCGACGACCGCAACTGCAGGCGCGGCCGCCGACAAGGTGAGCCAGAGGAGCAATCGCCACGCCTCGCGAGTGGGGAGGTCTGCTGGCTGGCTGGGTGGGAGTGCGCGCACCCGTTGGCGCGTGGGCTGGAGGCGCGGACCCGCACTCGGGGCATGGTCGCGATGTGGCGAGCCCCTTGCGAGAGTGCCCGCATCGCAGGCATGACTCTGGAAGTGTCACGCACGTTCCATCAGCATAATGACCTGTTCCGGCCGGAGCGTCTCGGCGCGTACGCAGGGGTCGATGTCCGGTGGGAATGGAAAGTCGCGACCAAGCACGGCGCCCAGCTGCTTGCGGCGCTTGCAAAAGAGCCGCTGGGCAAACACTCCCAAGGCGTGCGCGTCCACGCTGGGCCTGGGCGTGAGAGTGTGAAGCGCGATCATCGCGCTGGTGACTTCGGGAGCCGGCCAGAAGCAGCTGGCGGGGAGCGTGGCAAGCCACTCCACGCGCGAGAACACGGTCGCGAGCAACGAGATCGCACCCCACTGGTCATCGCCAGGCTTGGCGGCCAGCCGCTGCGCCACCTCCTTCTGGATCGTCACGAATTGCCCCTGGCACTGCGGGTAGTCAGCGAGCAGGATCGCCATGAGCGGCGTGGCGGCTTGGTAGGGGAGGTTGGCGACCAGCGTGAAGGGCTCGGAGCCCAGCGCTCGCGCCAGCTCGGCGCTCAACGCATGCTTGCCATCAAGGCAATCGCCCTCGATGAGCATCACTCGCTCACCCAGCCGCTCGCGCACGATGGCCTGCATGTCTCGGTCAATCTCGCACGCGATGACGGTGCAGCCCATCTCCACCAGCGGCTCCGTGAGCGCACCGGTGCCCGGGCCCACTTCCAGCACCCGATCGCCAGCACGGACGCCGCTGGCGTCGATGAGCCGGCGGATCAGGTTGTGGTCGTGCAGAAAATTCTGCCCGAAGCGATGGCGCGGGCGAATGTCGCGCGAGGCGAGGAGTGACTTGATGTCGGTGAGCGTCTGCACGCCGTCAGTGTGCCTGCAAGGCGCCTGCGATATGGGGGATCAGAACCAGTCGCGGCGATTGACCATGTAGGTCTCGTAGAACTGGTCGTCGGTCTTGGTGAGGTAGATGATGCCTTCGATAATGCTGATGACGCTCACTACACCCAGGACCGGGAGGAAACAGAGCCCAACGAGGATCCAGCTCAGAAGCACCACCATGAAAGCGCTCACCATCGAGATGCCAAGCATGATCACCCCGGGTCCGGTGTAGCCGAGGATGAACTTGTGGATGCCCAGTCCGGCGAGCAGGATCGCCAGCAGCCCGCAGACCAGCTTCCGCTGTGCGGCCTCGGATCGCGGCGGCAGGATCCTGCCGTCCTTCGTGTATTGAAGCGTGAGTGTGGGCGAGGGAGCCGGCGATGCCGCTGGCTCGGGCGAGTGCGGAACGGGTTCACGTGAAGGTGATTCTCCGGAGTCGTTCATGACGGATGCAGTCTAGCGCGCCACCGCCTCGGCACGCACTTCACGAAGGACGGTGACCTTGATTTCGCCGGGGAAGGTCATCTCCTCCTCCACCCGTTTGGCGATGCGGCCTGCGATCGCAAACGCGGCGGCATCGTCCGACTGCGAGGCGTCGATGATCACCCGGACCTCGCGGCCGGCCTGAATGGCGAAGGCTTCCTGGACGCCGGTGTGCTCCATGGCAATCGCCTCCAACTGTTGAAGGCGCTTCACGTACTGCTCCATGCTGTCTCGGCGCGCACCCGGGCGGGCGCCCGAGAGCGCATCGGCGGCCATCACGATCGGTGTGTAGGGCGAAGTCGATGGAATGTCGCCGTGGTGGCCAGCGGCCGCGTTGATGACCGCATCCGACTTCTCGCCGTGCCGTTGGAGGAACTCCGCGCCGATGGCGGGGTGGGTGCCTGTGACCTCGTGGTCCATGGCCTTGCCGATGTCGTGGAGGAGTCCGCACCGGCGGGCGAGCTCGCCGTTCAGTCCCAGCTGGTCCGCGATGATCTGCGAGAAAAAGGCGACCTCGATGGAGTGTCGCAGCACATTCTGCCCGTAGCTGGTGCGGAAACTGAGCCGACCAAGCGCCTCCAGCACGCGTTGGTGAAGCCCGCGCACATTGGCTTCCATCGCCGCCTCGCTGCCGGAACGCAAGATGCGTTCATCGATCTCCTTACGGGTGGCTTCCACCACCTCCTCGATTCGCGTTGGGTGAATGCGGCCATCCGCGAGAAGTTTCTGGAGCGCCTCCGCGGCAATGGTCTGTCGCACCTTGTCAAAGGAACTGACGGCGATGACGCCGGGCGTGTCATCGATCAGGATGTCTGCGCCGGTGGCACGCTCCAGCGCGCGGATGTTGCGGCCCTCGCGGCCGATGAGCCGGCCCTTGAGGTCATCGCTGGCGATTTTCACCGTGCGGAGGGTATTCTCCGAGACGGTCTCGCCGGCGAATCGCTGGATCGCATGAAGCGTGATCTCGCGAGCCTCGTCCCGCGCCTTCGCGTGGGCCTCCTGGACCACCCGGTGTGTCAGGGCCTGCGCCTCCGACTCGGCATCCAGCCGCACCTCGGCCAAGACTTGATCCCGCGCCTGCGCGCGAGTGAGCTGCGCCACTTCGTCCAATCGCGCCTTGGCGCGCTCCGTCATTGCCTGAGTTGCGGCAGCGTCAGCGGACACCGCAGCCCTCGCCGCGTCAAGCGACGCTTCGCGGTCGTCCAGCCGCGTCTCGCGCTGTGTCAACTTGTCCAGCCGTTGCTCGATTGAGGCCTGCAGAGCCGAGGTTCGCTCCTGCACTTCCTTGAGCGTGGCGTTGGAAGCCTCGACGGCGCGGTCGGACTTTTCCCGGCGCTCGCTCGCGCGGCGCTCCGCCTCCAGTTCACAGTCCTTGGCTCGTGACTCAGCTCGCGCCAGAACTTCAGCCTCGGTGCGCTTGGCATCGAGTTCAGCTCGCTTGGCGCGGCGAGCGGCGTACCAAGCGCCAGTGATCGCCATTCCCGTACCCAAGACAGCCATCACGATCCCGATCAATCCGGGCGTGGTCAGGGCAGACTCAGGCTCTGCCGCGAGGAGGAGCGGTCCCATCGGTAACTCCAGTTGTCTCGGGCTCGGAAATTGTTGAAGGAGGGAACCCGAGCCCGATTCGGAGTCCTCGGCAGTCAAGATTGCGGACCAAAAGCGTCCGATAAACGATTGGGAGGTTTGGTCGCCAGCGCGACGCCGACCTCAAGCGCCAGTGTAGGGCTTCCCGCTTACGCTGCAAGGGTGACCACCGTGATTCGGAGCCTTTCCCGGGTCCTTCCCACCAACCCCATCGTCATCCGCCTTGTGCAGGGGGGATCGAGGCGGCAGCGTCACCTCGTGATCCGCGGCGTGTTCCTGGGAGGGCTCTCGGCGCTCCTGCTCTTGGCGCTCGGAGGCGCACCCGGCTCCGCGCGCGAGATCGCTCAGGGCGCCGCCACGGCGCTCTCCGTGCTGGCGTTTGGCCAGGTCCTCCTCATCTGCCTCCTGACGCCGATCTTCATGTCGGGGGCGATCGCCCAGGAAGCAGAGCCTCGCACCTGGGAGATCCTGCTCACGACGCCGCTGAGTGGCCTGCAGATCGTGCTCGGAAACCTCTTCGGGCGCCTTTTCTTCGTCGTGTCGCTGGTGCTGAGTTCGCTGCCTCTCTTTCTGGTGCTGCAGGGATTTGGCGGGGTTCCTCCGTCGGCGATCCTCGCGAGCAGCGCGATCGCGCTGGCTACGGCGCTCCTGCTTGGAAGCGTTGCCATTGCCCTGAGCCTCACGCGATTCGCCGGCCGCCGATCGATCTTCGCCTTCTACGCGGCCGTGGTCTCGTGGCTGGTGGTGACCGCCGCAGCCGACGCGTTGCTTCGCGTCAAGACGCCATCTGGCACCGCTGCCACCACGCTGGCGACGCCGCTCAACCCGATGCTGGCGCTGGAGTCGATCCTCAAGAGCGCCACCTACGCCTCTCACTCCGCCGAGCAGCTCTCGTTCCCCGCCTCGTGGTGGCTTGGAAGCCCAGCGATCACCTACGGAGTGCTGACCATTGGTGCCTCTGGCGTGCTCCTCGCATTCTCCTTGGTGGTGGTTCGACAGGCGGGCCTGGCCAGCCGCGGTTCGCTTGGTCGCGTCGAGGGCCGCTCCCGTGTCGCCAAGCATGTGGGGAAGAACCCGATCTCATGGCGCGAGCTCCACCTGCGCGCGCAGCGCCGGGGCGTGCTGCTGGCGCGGTGGACCATCGTCCCTCTCGGGCTGGTGATTGGATTCCTGCCTCCACTCCTTCACTGGCGTGGCGACTTCTCCACGGCGACCTGGCAGTCGGTGGTCGCGGCGCTGGTCGGCGCGGAAACCCTGATCCTGGCGCTCATCGCGCTCAATACAGCGGCGACGGCGGTCACCAGCGAGCGTGAAGACGGCAGCCTGGACATCCTGCTGGCCACGCCGATCCAGCCCGCGGCGTACCTGGGCGGGAAGCTCATCGGGTTGGTTCGATACCTCTTGCCGCTGGCGCTGGTGCCCGTGGTGACGCTGGCGGCCAGCGCGCTCTACGCACTGCTGGCCGGCGGCACCGACGGTACCTCGACCTCGGTGAGCTTCATCTCCCGTGCCCAGCAGACGCTCTTGGTTCCCGCGATCCTTCCCGAGAGCGCGATCGAGTATCCGGTCTCACTGCTCGCGTTCCTGTCGCTGGCGGTGATGCTGGGGCTCTCCATGAGCGTGCGATGCCGCGGGACCGTCGGCGCGGTGCTCTGGGGTTCCACCAGCACCCTTGGGCCAACCGGTGCCGTCGCGCTGGCGGCGGTGGCGATGGCGGGGGCTTCGGCGATCCTCGGTGGGTGTGGGCTTGGCCTCACTCCGTTCTCGTTGCTTGCGGCGGCGGTGTTCCCACAGTCGTACCTGCTGGCCGCTGTCGAAGATGGGTCGGGCGTGGCGCAGGCACGGCAGGCACTGGCCATCGGCACGGGTTTCGGCGCGGCGGTCTGCATCGGCCTGGTGTGGGCGGTCCATCGATCTCTCCAGTCGCAGTTCATGTTCCTCGTGAGACGATTCGCTGGGACGAGATGACCGGGTGACCTGATGCACCGACGGTACGAGGAGTATCGCCTCCATCGGTAGACTGCGAAACTCCCCGGAATCACGCATGACCCCAGCCTCCTCCGCGCCGCGCGCCACCAACCAGTCCACCAACGCACTGCCCGGAGCCGCGCGAGGTCTGGCCACGATGGAGACGCCCGCGGGTCGGCGCCAATTCGCGCCGCTGGAGCCGCTTCGGCAGTACACCAACCTGGATCGCTTGCCCTATTCCATCAAGGTGCTGCTGGAGGCATGCCTGCGCAATGTGGACGGGCTTGCGATCACCGAAGACCATGTGCGTGCCGTCTGCGCCTGGGACGCCAAGAGCGTGGGCGAGGTGGAGATCCCCTTCATGCCGGGGCGAGTGGTGCTCCAGGATTTCACCGGCGTTCCGTGCGTGGTGGACCTTGCTGCGATGCGCGCGGCGATGAAGCGACTGGGGGGCGATCCCCAGAGGGTGAACCCGCTTGTCCAATGCGACCTGGTGATCGACCACTCGGTGCAGGTGGATGCCTTCGGCTCGGCGACCGCGCTCACCATCAACAGCCAGCACGAGTTTGAGCGCAATCGCGAGCGCTACGAGTTCCTCAAGTGGGGGCAGGGGGCGTTCCGCAACTTCAGCGTGGTGCCGCCCGCGACGGGCATCGTGCATCAGGTGAACATCGAGCATCTGGCCAAGGTGGTGTGGGAGCGCGATGGCGTGCTCTTCCCCGACAGTGTGGTCGGCACCGACAGCCACACGACGATGGTGAACGGCCTGGGCGTGGTGGGATGGGGCGTGGGCGGCATCGAGGCGGAGGCCGTGATGCTGGGCCAGCCCATCTCCATGCTGCTTCCCGAGGTGGTGGGCGTGCGGCTCTCCGGCGCGCTCCCGGAGGGGACGACCGCGACGGACCTGGTGCTCCGCGTCACGCAGATGCTCCGCGCGTTTGGTGTGGTCGGCAAGTTCGTGGAGTTCCACGGTCCCGCCCTGGCCCACCTCAGCCTGGCCAATCGCGCCACCATCGCCAACATGGCGCCCGAATACGGCGCCACCATCGGCTTCTTCCCCGTGGATGCGCAGACGCTGGCGTACCTGCGCCTGACGGGTCGACCCGAGAGCCTGGTCCAGACGATCGAGTCGTACTGCAAGACGCAGGGCCTCTGGCGAAACGACTCGTACCCGATCGAGTACAGCGCGTCGCTGGAGCTGGATCTGGACACCATCGAGCCATCGCTCGCGGGGCCAAGCCGCCCGCAGGATCGAGTGGCCCTCTCGGCCATGAAGTCCACCTGGGAAAAGGTGTTGCCCAAGTTCCAGGCCGGACCCAAGGCGACGCAGATCCCTCTCACCGCCACGGCACGAGGCGTTTCGATCAAGGCCGATGGGCAGGAGTACGACCTCCGCGATGGCGCGGTGGTGATCGCCGCGATCACGTCCTGCACCAACACCAGCAATCCCGATGTCATGATCGGTGCCGGGTTGCTGGCCAAGAAGGCGGCGGCGCGGGGACTCACGCGCAAGCCCTGGGTCAAGACTTCGCTGGCGCCTGGTTCCAAGGTGGTCACCAACTACCTGCAGAAGTCCGGTTGCCTGAAGGCTCTTGAATCGCTGGGATTCTGGGTGGTCGGGTATGGCTGCACCACCTGCATCGGGAACTCCGGGCCGCTTCCCGATCACATCGATGCGGCGATCCAGGAGGGCGACCTCTCGGTGGCCAGCGTGCTCTCTGGAAATCGCAATTTCGAGGCGCGAATCCACCAGGACGTGAAGGCCAACTACCTCGCCAGCCCGGCGCTGGTGGTGGCGTACGCGATCGCGGGCACCGTGGACATCGACCTTACGCTGGATCCGCTTGCCAACGACGCCGCCGGGAACCCCGTGTTCTTGAGAGACCTCTGGCCGACCCAGGCCGAGGTGGATGCGGCTGTCGCCTCCAACGTGCAGCGAGCGATGTTTGAGAAGGAGTACGCCGACTGCTTCCGCGGCAGCGAGGAATGGCGCGCGATCGCCGTCTCCGGCGGTGACATGTACGCCTGGGACGCGAAGAGCACCTACATCCAGGAACCTCCGTTCTTCACGACGCTCTCGCTGGGTGAGCCCGCACCATTCGCTCCCATCAAGGGCGCACGACTCCTCGCCATGCTGGGCGACAGCGTGACGACTGACCACATCTCGCCCGCAGGCAACATCAAGACGGACGGGCCTGCCGGGAGGTACCTGACGGAGCACGGCGTGCCCGTGAGCCTGTTCAACTCCTACGGCTCGCGGCGCGGCAACGACCGCGTGATGACGCGCGGCACTTTCGCCAACACGCGCATCAAAAACGAACTCGCGCCCGGCACCACCGGCGGCGTGACCTGCGACTTCACGGACGGAGTGGTGAAGCCGATCTTTGATGCCAGCGTGAACTACGCCAGGGCCAAGACGCCGCTCATCGTGATTGCCGGCAAGGACTACGGCATGGGGTCCAGCCGAGACTGGGCGGCCAAGGGCACGATGCTGCTCGGCGTGAGGGGCGTGATTGCCGAGGGCTTTGAGCGCATCCACCGATCCAACCTGGTGGGGATGGGCGTGCTTCCGATGACCTTCCGCGCCGGCGAAACCAGGCACTCGCTCGGACTCAAGGGCGACGAGACATTCGAGATCGATGTGCCTGCGCAGTTGCGACCGCGGCAAGACCTCAGGGTTCGCGCGCGCCGTGCCGACGGGTCACAGGTCGAGTTCGTGGTGCTGTGCCGCGTCGACACCCCGGTCGAGGTGGAATACATGCGCCATGGCGGGATCCTCCAGACGGTGCTTCGCCGCATGGCAAGCGCGTGAGTCTCTTGGAGCGCCTCCGGGGGGAGATCCAGTTGGAGATGCGGTGGGAGATGTTGGTGAGAATCGGCCCCTGAGGGGCCGATTCTCACCAACATCCGGCATCGGGTGCGCTTTGGCTGCACCGTTGGCATTCCCAATTCCAGCGGCGACACTATGGCGTGGCGACTCCCATTCTGTCAGCGTGGCTCCCTGCGCTTCGAAATGCACTGGGACTGAAGTCCCTCGAGGACGAGGAATCACGGTCAACCGCGGATGGCTCCGCGCGATGCTCGCGGTGCGGTGCGCCCATCGACTCGCGGCATGCGTTCGAGTGGTGCACGCGGGATTTGCAACCGCTCGATCGAGTCGTGGCCGGCGGCGTACATCACGGTCATTGGAAGCGACTGCTCCACCAGTCCAAGTTCAGCAATGATCCAGAGGCACTGGACCAACTGATGGCGCGGCTCTTCCATCAACTGGATCCGATGGCCGGGCTTCCGTCTCCCGGCGCCACGGTCATCCCGATCCCATCGCCGTGGTGGCGCCGCGGCCTCCGTGGCGGTTCCCACACGGACTCTGCCGCGCGGCAACTCTCGGAGCGCTACGCCTGGATCGTCCGACGCTCCCTCCGGCTGGCCCCGCGTGCCGGTTCGCAGCGGGGGGCCACCAGGGACGGGCGCCTGGCATCGACCGGGGATCGATTCCTATGGATCGATCAGCACTTGGAAGGACTGGAACCCCTCCAGGACGCTCAAAACGCAGTTATTCTGGTGGATGATGTGTTAACAACGGGTGCCACGTTGCGTTCTGCGGCGAAGGCGGTACGAGGGGGTGGAGAGCCTGTCAGCGTGCTCTGGGGGCTTGTCTTGGCGGTGGAGGACTAGCAACCCGCTGTGGCACAAGTGTTTATGGCTTGTTCGACCGACTGGCGCCTCGTCTCCGAGGAGCCGGGCGAACTGATTGGGATCGAGGAAAGCACCTCCTTGACACCGGCGGCGGTTTCGCTACACTCTCCTTTCTCGCCACATTTGGCGAGCGTTTCGTTGTCCCAGTGCCTGCACTGGCCGCGGAACGATCTCTGACAACCGAGCCGTTGGATAAGCGCTACGAGGATGCGTCCTTCCGATGGAACTGGATCGCTCCAGCCCATTGGGAAGAATCCCCCGGACCCGTCACAGGTTCCGGTGCGGACATCCTCGAGCGAACGCCAAAGTGACGGTCAATTCTGCAATCGTCCAACGCCGAAAGGCAGTTGGCGAGGATGTCTGCGAAACGGCTGGAAACTCGATCGGACGACGCCCATGAGGCTGACCTCCCCGAGCATCCCGCCGCACCTCGCAGAAGGTGACAAAAGTCGACCGAGCCATCGCGCTGTGTGATGGCTCGCCAGGCAAAGCTTCAACCAGAAGAACATGGGCTTCGGCCCATCCAAATCAATTGAAGAGTTTGATCCTGGCTCAGATTGAACGCTGGCGGCATGGCTAAAACATGCAAGTCGAGCGAAGCAGCAGCAATGCTGACTGAGCGGCGAAAGGGTGAGGAATACATTTCTACGTACCCCAAGGTCGAGGATAGCCAGGGGAAACTCTGGGTAATACTCGATGTGGTCGCAAGATCAAAGGTTTACCGCCTTGGGAGCGGGGAATGTCCTATCAGGCAGTTGGTGAGGTAACGGCTCACCAAACCTAAGACGGGTAGCAGGTGTGAGAGCACGGCCTGCCACATCGAAACTGAGACACTGTTCGGACTCCTACGGGAGGCTGCAGTAACGAATCTTCCGCAATGCGCGAAAGCGTGACGGGGTAATGCCGCGTGCAGGATGAAGCCCCTCGGGGTGTAAACTGCTGTCAGGGTCTACCAACGCAATGAGGAGACCCAAAGGAAGGGCCGGCTAACTCTGTGCCAGCAGCCGCGGTAATACAGAGGGCCCGAGCGTTAATCAGAATTACTGGGCTTAAAGGGTGCGTAGGCGGACCCAAAGGCATGTTGTGAAATCCCTCGGCTCAACCGAGGAACTGCAGCGTGAACCATGGGTCTTGAGGCAGGTAGGGGCGGTCGGAACGATAGGTGGAGCGGTGAAATGCGTAGATATCTATCGGAACGCCATACGAGAAGTCAGGCCGCTGGGCCTGTCCTGACGCTGAGGCACGAAAGCGTGGGTAGCAAACGGGATTAGATACCCCGGTAGTCCACGCCCTAAACGATGCGTACTAGATCGGAGCGGTTTGACGCCGTTTCGGTCGAAGCAAAAGTGTTAAGTACGCCGCCTGGGGAGTACGGTCGCAAGATTAAAACTCAAAGGAATTGACGGGGGCTCACACAAGCGGTGGAGCATGTGGCTTAATTCGAAGCAACGCGAAGAACCTTATCCTGGGCTTGACATGCACGGATCAACTCCATGAAAGTGGAGCCACTCTCGCAAGAGCGGAACGTGCACAGGTGCTGCATGGCTGTCGTCAGCTCGTGCTGTGAAGTGTCGGGTTAAGTCCCTCAACGAGCGAAACCCCTATCGTTAGTTGCCACAGGTAATGCTGGGAACTCTAACGAGACTGCCGGTGTCAAACCGGAGGAAGGTGGGGATGACGTCAAGTCCTCATGGCCTTTATGCCCAGGGCTGCACACGTGCTACAATGGCATCGACAGAACGACGCAATACCGCAAGGTGGAGCAAATCGCTCAAAAGATGCCCCAGTTCGGATTGGAGGCTGCAACCCGCCTCCATGAAGTTGGAATCGCTAGTAATCGCGGATCAGCATGCCGCGGTGAATATGTTCCTGAGCCTTGTACACACCGCCCGTCAAGTCATGGGAGCTGGCAGTGCC